>JAWXBB010000202.1:0-14805 GCA_034439795.1 Planctomycetaceae bacterium
TCGGAACACAGTGCGATCGTGATCGGCAAGGCCGGTCGCGTTCGCTGGAAGGGCCGTCGGCCCTACGTCCGCGGTTCGGCGATGAACCCCGTCGCTCACCCGATGGGCGGCGGCGAAGGCCGTCGGTCGGGCGGTCGGCATCCGGTCAGCCCGACCGGCAAGCTGGCCAAGGGCGGTCGGACCCGCAATCCGCGGAAGGCGTCGGGCAAAGCGATCGTCCGCCGCCGGAAGTCGGTCCGTTACGGTCAGTTGAAGTAGTTGCGGTTGGTGTTCGAGGCTGTGATTCGGTGGGGTTTCGAGTCGGTTTCAACGAGGTAGTTCATGGGTCGTTCACTCAAAAAAGGGCCGTACGTCGACGCCAAGCTGTTGAAGCGCGTCGAACGGCTGGAACTCAACCGGCGGAAGGAGCCGATCAAAACCTGGGCGCGGCGGTGCACGATCGCCCCCGAGTTCATCGGTCACACCTTCCTGGTGCATAACGGCCGGGTGCATCTCAACGTGTACGTCACCGAAGAGATGGTCGGTCACAAGCTCGGCGAGTTTTCGCCGACCCGGACCTTCCGCGGTCACGGCGGCAAGGGCAAGTAGTTCAGTGAGATTCACCCGACGGCCTCCGTCGGTGTTGAGACCCTCCGTCGGTGTCGAGACAAGGTCGAGAATTATGGCATACCGTGCGGTTTATCGATTTGCCCGGATCGCTCCGACGAAGGTCCGGCACGTCATCGATTTGATCCGCGGCAAGACCGTCCAGGAAGCGGAAGACACGTTGCGGTACCTGCCGCATCGCGGCGCCCGCATGATCGAAAAGGCGCTCGCCAGCGCCCGGGCCAATGCGGAGGACCGCGGCGCCCGGAATGTCGAGTCGCTGCTGGTGACCGAGGCGAAGGTCGACGGCGGCCCGATGTTCAAGCGGATTCAGCCGCACGCCCGCGGGATTGGCTTCCTCATCAAGAAGCGGTTCTCGCACATCACCGTCGCGGTGGACATGCCGGGCACGGCGGTGGCAACGGACAACGACGAGTAAACGAACACGGACGAGACACGACGAGGTGGGGGCCGCCGCGGTGGCCCGGAGGATTGTGACGATGGGGCAGAAAGTTCGCCCGACGGGGTTCCGGGTCGGCATCGTGGAAGACTGGCGCAGTCGCTGGTATGCGACCAAGCGAGAGTTCGGTGATCTGCTGATCGAAGATTTCAAGATCCGCAGCTTCGTCAAGAAGAAGTACGAGTTCGCCGGCATCGCCCGGATCGAAATCGAACGGACTCGCGACCAGGTGATTGTCTTTCTGCATACCGCGCGGCCGGGGATCATCATCGGCCGCAAGGGGCAGGAGGTCGACCGCCTGAAGGCCGAGCTGGAAGACCTGACCGGCCGGCGGATGGAATTGAAGATCGTGGAAATCAACACCCCGCAACGGCGGGCGTTGCTGGTGGCCGAGGACATCGCTCAACAACTGGTCAAGCGGGGCAGCTTCCGCCGCGTGATCAAGCGGGCGTTGGATCAGGTGATGGAAGCGGGCGTGGACGGCGTCAAGGTCGAACTCTCCGGGCGGCTGGGCGGGGCTGAGATGTCCCGCACCGAGAAGGCCGGCCGGGGATCGATTCCGCTGTCGACGATTCGGAAGCACATCGACTACGGTTACGCCATCGCCCGCTCCACCGCGGGAGTGATCGGCGTGAAGGTCTGGGTCAATCTGGGCGAGTACACCGACGAGGAGTCTGCAGATGGCGCTTATGCCCAAGCGGGTAAAGCACCGCAAAGAGCAAAGAGGCAGCGTAAAAGGTAACGCCACGCGCGGGACCACCGTCGCTTTCGGCGACTGGGGATTGCAGACGCTCGATACGGGTCACGTCAAAGGGACCACCATCGAGGCCTGCCGCGTGGCGGCGACCCAATACGTTCGCGGCGAAGGGAAGCTCTACATCCGCATCTTCCCGACGAAGCCCATGACGGCCCGTCCGCTGGAAACCCGCATGGGAACCGGCAAAGGCGAGCCCGACCACTGGGTTGCCGTCGTGAAGCCGGGGAAGGTGCTGTTCGAGCTGGCCGGCGTCTCGGAAGCGGCGGCGCGCGAATGCTTCGCGCGGGTCGCCTACAAGCTGCCGGTCCGCGTCCGCCTGATCGGACGCCGGCAAGGAACGTAGTCCGCGTGTTGACGAACGGCTCGGAGCAGGGGCTCCGAGCGATGGCCAATAGGTCGGAGCCCCCTGCTCCGACATCACGAGATAGGTCGGAGCCCCCGCTCCGACGCATTCGTAGTGAATTTAGGATTCCGCCATGAGCAAACCCTCCGAACTTCGTGAAAAGAGCTCCGAGCAACTGGAGTTTCTCGTCCGCGAAGCCCAGGAAGAATTGTTCCGGCTGCGGTTTCAGTCCGCGACGGAAAAACTGGACACCCCCAGCAAGCTGAAGAAGCTCCGCCGCGAAGTCGCCCGCGTGAAGACGATTCTGCGTCAGCGCGAAATGGCGACAGCGACGGCGTAACGGCTTTTGTAGGGTGGGCTGTGCCCACCACTGAGTCTGCCGACTTGGTGGGCACAGCCCACCCTACGAAGACCCAGCAGACGAGACAATGTGACGGTCGGACGGAAGGTTTAGGCGATGCGGAAGCGATTAACAGGCACCGTGGCCGGCGACAAAATGGACAAGACCCGCCGGGTCGAGGTCGAGCGGACCTACCGCCATCCGAAATACGGCAAGACGGTTCGTCGCCGCCTGGTCTGCCACGTCCACGACGAGCAGAACGAATCGCATCTGGGCGACCTCGTGGAGATCGTCGAGTCGCGGCCGTTGTCGCGGCTGAAGCGCTGGGCGCTGGTCCGCATCGTTCGCAAGTCGGATGCGCCGAACATCGTCGTCGCCGATCCGGTCACCGCGGAATCCAGGTAGACGAGTCTCAGTCGATTGAGCATTACGCAGGAATGCGATCATGATTCAAATGCAGACCATGCTGGACGTCGCCGACAACACCGGCGCGAAGACCGTCCGGTGCATCAAGGTGCTGGGCAGCTCCCGCAAGCGGTACGCCGGGCTGGGGGACATCATCGTCGTCGCCGTGCAGAAGGTGATGCCGAACGGGCAGATCAAGCACGGCATGGTGGCGAAGGGCGTGATCGTTCGCGTCAAGCAGCCGACCCGCCGGGCCGACGGCAGTTACGTCCGGTTCGACAGCAACGCCCTTGTGATCGTCGACAACGATGGCAATCCCAAGGGGACGCGCATCTTCGGGGCGGTGGCCCGCGAGCTGCGCGACCGCAAGTTCATGAAGATTCTCAGCCTGGCGACCGAGGTGGTGTAGTCGATTCCCGTCAGCGGCACGGTCCCGGTTGAGGCGTTGGGTTCGGAAAGAGGGCATCATGCGGATCAAGCAGGGCGACATGGTGGTGGTCACCAACGGTGACGACGCCGGGTCTACAGCGCACAAGGTTCTGGAAGTTGTCGAGGGGGGCCAGCGGCTGCTCATCGAAGGGGTCAATCGCGTCTACAAGCACGTGAAGCGCGGCCATCCGAAGAGTCCGCAGGGGGGCCGGTTGTCGATCGAGAAGCCGATCCAGGCATCCAATGTGATGTTCCATTGCCCCGCCTGCGGCCAGGGGGTGCGGCTGGGCTATCGCTACACCGCCGACGGCCGCAAGGAGCGGTTCTGCAAGAAGTGCTCGGCATCCGCCGGCACCATCAGCCCGCCGCGTCCGAAATACGTTCAGAAGTGATTTGACGATGCCTCCCGGCATCGGTGTTCCCGCGACTGCACGTTGTCGCCCAAGAAACGTGCCCGATGAAAGACCGTCCGATGGCTCGCCTGCTCGAAACGTATCGCAAAGACATCGTCCCCAAACTGGCCGCCGAACTCGGCCGCCCGAACCCGCACGACCTGCCGCAATTGAAGAAAATTGTGGTCAGCATGGGTCTCGGCAAGTCGATCGGCGAGCGGAAGCGGCTCGACGAGGCCACCGAACACCTCGCCCTGATCACCGGCCAGAAGGCGCTGATCACCAAGGCCAAGAAGGCCGTGTCGGCGTTCCGGCTCCGCGAAGGAATGGAGATCGGCTGCCGGGTGACGCTCCGCGGCAAGCGGATGTTCGAGTTCCTCGACCGGCTGATCGCGCTGGCGCTCCCGCGGGTGCGCGACTTCCGCGGCCTCAATCCCAAGGGGTTCGACGGCCGGGGTAACTACAACATGGGACTCAACGAGCAGTTGGTGTTCCCCGAAATCAACCCCGACAAGGCGGCCTTCACCCAGGGGATGAACATCACGATGGTCACGTCGGCCCGCACGGACGACGAAGGCCGCCTGCTGCTGAAGGAGCTCGGCCTGCCGTTCCGCAAGGACGACGCGATCTGATGCTCCGCCCGCAGCGACGGGAAGTGCGGCCTTCGCTGGCACTTTCGCAGGTGGTTGCGTATCCTTTGTGATTCGACGTTTTCGCACCCGGACAGAGATCGCCCCCGGGGATTTTTCGGGGCCGCCAAGGACTGTTTCCGCCATGATGACCGACCCGATCGCGGACATGCTGACCCGCATCCGCAACGCGATTCAGAACGAGGCGCCGTACGTCGACATGCCGATGTCGAAGATGAAGGTCGGCGTCGCCGAGGCGCTGAAGCGCGAAGGGTACATCTGGGACTTCCACGTCGTGGAGGGCACCCCGGCCGGTTATCTGCGCGTCGACCTGAAGTACGGTCCCAACGGCGAGCGCGTGATTCAGTCGATCAAGCGGGTCAGTTCCCCCGGCCGCCGGGTGTACTCGGCCTCCACCGATTTCCCCAACGTGCTGCAGGGTCTCGGCATCTGCCTCGTCTCCACCAACAAGGGGATTCTGAGCAGCCGGGAAGCCAGGAAGCAGGGCGTCGGCGGCGAAGTCCTCTGTACGGTGTATTGAGATCACAGTGTATTGAGATCAAAGTGACCCGGACGCTTTGAGCGTCCGGGTCACTCACGCGGTTGATCGACGATTCGAGAGAGTTGGACCAGCGTCATGTCGCGGATTGGAAAAAAGCCCGTGCCGATTCCCGCCGGAGTCACCGTCCAGGTGGCCGGGCAGAAGGTGTCGGTCAAGGGGAAGCACGGCGAGCTGTCGCACGAGGCGCATCCCCGGATGACCGTCGTGCTGGATGACGCCAGGAAGGAACTCCGGGTCGAACGGCCCGACGACGACCGCGAAAGCCGCGCCCTGCACGGCCTCACGCGGGCGCTCATCAACAACATGGTCAGCGGCGTCGTGACGCCGTTCGAGAAGAAGCTGGAAATCGTGGGCGTCGGCTATCAGGCGGCGCTCAGCGGCAAGACGCTGACGCTGCAGGTCGGCTTTGCCAACGCCATCAAGCTGCCGGTCCCTGCGGGCGTGACCTGCGAAGTGCCCGACGCCACGCATGTGAACATCAAGGGGGCCGACCGGCAGGCGGTCGGCCAGTTCGCCGCCGAGATTCGCGCCGTGCGGCCGCCCGAACCCTACAAGGGCAAAGGCATCAAGTACCACGACGAACGGGTCCGCCGGAAAGCCGGCAAGGCCTTCGGCAGTTAATCAGTCGGTTTTCGTGTGCCACGGCCGTGTCGGCCGTGCGATGGCAGGTTGGTTTGGAGCGCTCGCACGGCTGACACAGCCGTGGCACGCGAGCGGCAATCGGGCGGACATCATGAAACTTCAGAAAAAGATCGCCACGCAGCAGACGCGCCGGGCCTACCGCGTGCGGAACACCGTCCGGGCGACCGGCCGGCTGCGGCTGTCGGTCTTCCGCAGCAACAAGCATATTTCGGCGCAGATCATCGACGATGAGGCCGGCGGCACGCTGGTTTCGGCGTCCACCTGCGAACCCGCGTTCCGGTCGTCCGGCAAGAGCGGCAGCACGGTCGAGGCGGCAGCCGAAGTCGGCAAGCAACTGGCCCAGCGGGCGAAGGACCAGGGAATCGAGCAGGTCGCGTTCGATCGTGGCAGCTATCGCTATCACGGCCGGGTGGAAGCCCTGGCGGACGGCGCCCGCGAGGGCGGACTCGATTTCTAATCGGATCATCGGCGAACACATTCGGATCACGGCAGACGGATTGACGGCAACGCGCCGTTAGAGGAGCGGTCGAGTGGCGGCAGAACATGCAACCCAGGATCAACCTGAGAAGGTGGTGCAGATTCGGCGCTGTGCCTGCGTGGTCAAGGGCGGCCGGCGGTTCAGCTTCACCGCGCTGGTCGTCGTCGGCGACGGCCAGGGCCGCGTCGGTTACGGCTACGGCAAGGGGGGCGAAGTTCCCCGTGCGGTCGAAAAGGCCGTCAAGTCCGCCAACCGCACGATGATCCGCATCCCCGCGCTGGGAACGTCGATTCCGCACCAGGTCATCGGCAAGTTCGGGACGTCGAGAGTGATGTTCATGCCGGCCAACCCCGGCACGGGCATCATCGCCGGGGAATGCCTGCGGGCCATCTCCGAGGCGGTCGGTCTCAAGGACGTGCTCACCAAGTGCCGCGGCTCCAGCAACCCGCTGAACGTGGTCAAGGCCGCCTTCGAGGCGCTCAAGCAATTGCGGACCCGCGAAGACATTGCGCGGCTGCGGGGAGTCGAACTCTAATGCAAATCCACGACGTCCACGAAGACATCCATACGCAGCCCAATCGGAAACGCATCGGCCGGGGCATCGGCTCGGGTCACGGCAAGACCAGCGGTCGCGGCCACAAGGGGGCCAAGAGCCGGTCGGGCTATAAACGCCACTTCGGCAAGACCGGCGGCCAGATGCCGATCATGCGCCGCGTCGCCAAGCGGGGCTTCAACAACAATCAGTTCCGGCTGACGGTCGCCGAAGTCAACATCTCGGCGCTGGAGGCCGCGTTCGAGGCGGGCACGCAGGTCACGCCGGAAATGATGGCCGATCGGGGGCTCGCCAAGGGCCGCTTCGACGTCGTCAAGGTGCTAGGCGACGGCGAGTTGAACAAGGCGCTGACCGTGCTGGCCCATCGCTTCTCGGCCTCCGCCGAGGCGAAGATCGCCGCGGCGGGCGGCAAAGCGGAACGGATTCTCGAGAGCTAAGCACAGCATGGTCGGCCGGACATCGCGACGATGTGACCGGCCTACGATGACTGCGGACGCACAGGATTGCGGCCCGACGGTGGAAATGGGGCGGCCATGTTTTCCCGATTCACAACAGTCTTCCGCATCCCGGAACTGCGCCAGAAGATTCTTCTGACGCTGGTGCTGCTCGCCGTGTATCGCCTCGGCTTCTCGATTCCGCTGCCGTTCATCGACCAGGATCTGCTCAAGCAGACGCTGGACAAGATGAGCGGCGAAGGGGGCGGCGTGGACCGGGTGATCACCATGCTGTCGCTGTTCTCGGCGTCGAGCATCGGCATGAGTACCATCTTCGGTCTGGGGATCATGCCGTACATTTCGGCGTCGATCATCTTCCAACTGCTGGGGACGGTGTACCCGCCCCTCGAAAAGCTGCAGAAGGAAGGGGAGGCCGGCCGCAAGAAGATCAACGAATACACGCGGTACGCCACCGTGTTCATCTGCCTGGGACAGAGCTTCTTCTGGATTCGCACGCTGTCGACCCCCGACAACATGCTCGGCTCCGGAGCCAGCCTGATTCTCCCCGCTTACAACAACCTCTACTTCCACATCTGCTGCACGGTCACCATGACGGCGGGCACGATCCTGTTGATGTGGATCGGCGAGCAGATCGACGAATACGGCATCGGCAACGGCGTCAGCCTGCTCATCATGGCCGGCATCCTGGCCCGCATGCCCGAAGCCGGCCGGTCGCTCATCGCCCCCGCCTTTGAGAAGGGCGTGAAGCTCGGCAGCGACACCGGCATCGAGCGGTTCCTGATTCTCGCCATCCTGTTTATCGCGGTCGTGGTCTGCGTCATCCTGATCACGCAGGCGCAGCGCAAGATTCCGATCCAGTCCGCCAAGCACGTCCGCGGCAACAAGGTGTTCGGCGGCCAGCGCCAGTTCCTGCCCCTGCGGCTGAACCAGTCGGGCGTGATGCCGATCATCTTCGCCTCCAGCCTGCTGATGTTCCCGTGGTTCATTCTCCGGCAACTGGCCCCGTTCACGACGAACGTCCCCGTGCTCGGGCCGGTCATCGACGCGCTCGACTCGACGTTTCAGAATCACGGCTACGTCTACCAGTTGAGCTACATCGCCTTGATTTACTTCTTCTGTTATTTCTGGACGGCGATCACGTTCAACCCGAAAGACATGGCGGACAACCTCAAGGATTACGGCAGCTTCATTCCCGGTTACCGGCCGGGCACGCGGACCGCCGAGTACCTGGAGCGGGTGATGGTCCGCATCACCTACGTCGGGGCGGCTTTCCTGTCGCTGGTGGCGATCATTCCGACTGTGGTCGCCAGTTCGCTGGGCATCGATTACCTCGTGGCCAGTTTTTACGGCGGCACCGGGCTGCTGATTTGCGTGTCAGTGGCGCTCGACCTCGTCCAGAAGATCGACAGCCATCTGGTGATGCGGAATTATCCGGGCCTCCTGGAAGCGGAGTCCGCCGGCTGATTTCCGCCGGTCGATTCCCGTTCGGCAACTGGGTTGCGAACCCAGTGCGGTTTGCTTATTATCCACGATTCGCGCCCAGCCGGGGCGCGAGAGACGATTGCTCCCTGGGTCTCGCCCGAACCATCGAGGCGGCCGGGGGTTGAGAGAGAGTGTCATGAAAGTTCGATCCAGCGTCCGCCGGATTTGCGAGGGCTGCAAAGTGGTCCGTCGTAAGGGCAAAGTCTACGTGATCTGTTCCAATAATGCGCGCCACAAGCAGCGGCAGGGCTAACGGTTCGTTTCCGGCAAGGCCCGACAAGGTCGCCGGCGAGGAGTGAGACAGAGATGCCGCGTATTCAGGGTGTGGACATCCCCAACGACAAGCCGACGTTCATCTCGTTGCAGTATCTGTACGGGATCGGCGACGTCAAGGCGTTCGAGATCTGCTTCACGCTGGGTCTCAACCCGCGCCGCCGGGCGCGCGAGCTGACCGACGACGACCTGGCCCGCATCTCCAACCTGCTCGACAAAGAGTACGTGGTCGAGGGGCAGCTCCGGCGCGTCATCCAGCAGAACATCGGGCGGCTGAAGGACATTCAGTCGTACCGCGGTTATCGGCACCGCCGCAATCTGCCCGTCCGCGGGCAACGCACCCGCACCAACGCCCGCACCCGCAAGGGGATCAAGAAGACGGTCGCCGGCAAGAAGGGCGTCAAGGACATGAAGCACTGAGTTCGTTTCGACAAAACCTCTGCGGGACCGGTGATTTCCCTGCAACTTCAGGGCGCATTGGTGACCGCAACCGGTTTTGTCGGGTGGCCTGGGTTGGGCGGTTTGACGGCGGCAGAGTTTTTTCAGCGAATCGGTTCCGGTCGAGAAGGCGGGCATTGTGGCAAAGACCAAGAAAAAGAAGATCCGGCGGAACGTCAGCCGGGGGATTGCCTACATCAAGGCGTCCTTCAACAACACGCTGGTGACGATCACCGACACCAACGGCGACGTGTTGTGCTGGGCGACCGCGGGCACCGTCGGCTTCAAGGGAAGCCGCAAGAGCACGCCGTTCGCCGCGCAGCGCGCCGCGGAAACGTGCGCCGACCGGGCCTCGAAGTTCGGCCTGAAAGAGATCGAAGTCCGTGTCAAGGGTCCGGGTTCCGGTCGCGAAAGCGCGATCACCGGCCTGCAGACTTCGGGCCTGTCGGTCCGGTCCATCGAAGACATTACGCCGTTGCCGCACAACGGTTGCCGTCCGCGGAAGAAACGCCGCGTGTAGTCGAATTGCGTTCCGTCCACGTCAGCGTTGAAGGCAGGCGATTTCCGGTAGTCGACCACGTTCGTCAACACCGGTCGAGTCGTTTCGGAATTGAAGGGGGACATTCATGCGGATTCGTTGGCGCGGTTTGGAGTTGCCCAGCCGGGTGCATCTGGAGAAGGAGACGGCCGCCGTCACCTACGGCAAATTCACCGTCGAGCCGTTCGAGCGCGGCTTCGGTGCAACCGTCGGCAACAGCCTGCGGCGGATTCTGCTCTCCAGTCTGGAGGGGAGTTCCATCACGCGCGTCAAGATCCAGGGCGTGCAGCACGAATTCACCGCCATTCCGGGCGTGGTTGAAGACGTCACCGACATCTGTCTGAACGTCAAATCGCTGATCGTCAAGAACCACAGCCCCGGCCCGCGGACCATCCGGATCGAGCGGCACGAGCGCGGCGTGGTGACGGGCGGCGACATCATCGCCGACGATCAGGTCGAGATCATCAACCGCGATCTGGTCGTCGCCACGATGACCGACGACGTGTCGTTGCACATGGAGCTGCACGTCGAGAACGGCCGCGGCTACATCCCGGCCCTCGAGCACTACAATCAGGAGCAGGAAGTCGGCGTCATTCCGCTCGACGCCATCTTCTCGCCGGTCGTCCGCGTTCGCTACCGGGTGGAAGAGACCCGCGTGGGACAGCGGACCAACTACGATCGGCTGATTCTGGAGATCTGGACCAACGGCACGATCTCCGCCGAGTCGGCGCTGATCGAGTCGGCCAAGATCATGCGGAAGCACCTCAATCCGTTCATTACCTACCGCGAACCCGGTCCCGAAACGTCACCGGACGGCGGCCTGCGCGGCATGCTGGAGATGACCGGTTACTCGCCGGTCGATCTGGAACTGGAAGAGAAGCTGAACCAGAGTCTCGCCGAGTTGAATCTGTCGGTCCGGGCGACGAACTGCCTGGAGTCCGAAGGGATCAACACCGTCCGCGACCTGGTCATCAAGACTGAGGATCAGTTGTTGCAGGTGCGCAACTTCGGCGAGACGACGCTGCACGAAGTGAAGGAGCGGTTGCAGCTCATTGGGCTGCGGCTGGCGATGCGTCTGCCGCCGTCGATGTCCCGCCGCAACGCCTAGTCAACGAACAGTGGATGGGGAAGCCGCTGGCTTCCCCGGTGGATTGCGAACGTTCGAGAAGCATTCGTCGGGATTGGTTGAGCCATGCGTCACCGTAATCGTGGTCGGACTCTGAACCGGAACGCCTCCCATCGCCGGGCGATGTTCCGCAATATGGCCACCAGCCTGATTGTCTCGCTGGAGGCTCCCGAAGACGCGCCGAACAAGCCCAAGGTGCCGGGCCGGATCATCACCACGGTCGAGAAGGCCAAAGAGCTGCGGCCGATGGTCGAGAAGCTGATCACGCTGGCCAAGAAGTCGCTGGCGCATCAGGACGCCTCCGAGCAGTTCGCGACGGCCGCCGATCGGAATTCCACCGAATGGAAGGAATGGCGAAAGTCCGACCGCTGGCAGCAGTGGGTCAAGGCGATCGCTCCCGCGGTCAACTATCGCCGCCGGGCGTTCGCCGCGCTGCGCGACAAGGAAGCCGTGCGGATTCTGTTTGCGACGCTCGGCCCGCGGTATCGCGATCGGCAGGGTGGCTACACCCGCATCGCCCGGCTGGCCGAGTTCCGCCTGGGGGACGCGGGCCGCAAGGCGATCATTGAATTCGTCGGCGATCGCGACCGGCTGAAGGCGCGTCGCCGTCAGGCGCCGGTGGTGAAGGACGCCGCGGCCGGTTGATGCCGCCGGCACTGGTCGCCGCGGCGTCCAGCGGTTTGAGAAGGGACTCTCAACCGATGAAGTTTTCGCCATTCGATTTCACCGCTGCGATGACCCGGCTGTGCGACGACGTCGCCGGCCGCACGCCCGAATTGTCGCACGTGCGGATGCCGCAGGTCGCCGTGTCCTTCGCCCAGGCGCGGCTGCGCGTGCTGCACGGCCTGCAGGCCAAGCTCACCCCGCTGCGGTTCGAGCAGGGTTCGCTCGTCACGCAGCACGGCCGCACGGCGTGGACTGTCCGCCGGGTCTTCCGCGGCGAGCACGAAATTTTCTACATCCTCACGTTCTATCTCCCGCGGTTTCTCGACCAGTCGCTGGAAGAAAAGCTGATCACGGTCTTCCACGAGCTGTTCCACATCAGCCCGCGGTTCGACGGCGACATCCGCCGCATGGACGGCCGCTATCACGTCCACAGCCACAGCCAGAAAGAGTACGACCGCGAGATGGCGCAGCTCGCCCGGAAGTACCTCGCGCAGTCGCCCGACGAGCGGTTGTGGAGCTTCCTTCGGCTCACGTTCGACGAGCTCGTCGCGCGCCACGGCGGCGTGGTCGGCGTCCGCGTGCCGGTTCCGAAGCTCGTGCGGCTGCCGCGGCGCGAGAGCGCATGACATCCTCTATGAGGAAGACCGCTGGCGGGCGGCCAGCACGGCCCGGACCAATTCTTCGGGCAACTCTTCTTCGGTCGGAAGCCGTTTTGACGACCGTGCAACCGCGAGCGTCGTGCGGAATGTTTTCAGAAAGTTGACGCACGGCGGGCAGACGGCGAGGTGCCGCTCCATCGCCGTCTGCTCGTCCGGGGGCAATTCGCGGGCGACGTAGGCGGACAGGTAGTCGATCACTTCCTGACACGTCAGCATGGCGACGCCCCCTGCAACCGGCGGTCGATGAGGCCCCGCAGCGCGAGCCGGGCGCGATGCAGCCGCGTTTTCACGACAGACTCGGTGACATCCAGCAGCCGTGCGGCCTCCTCGGTGGGCACCTGTTCGAGATCCCGCAGGACGAGGACCGTGCGGAAGATCTCGGGCAACGAGTCGATGCACTCCCGCACCAAGCGGCGGATCTCCTCCGACTCGCACGCAGTCTCGGCGGACACCGTCCATGGCGTCGCCGGCTCGGCCTGATGGCCGTCCTCCAGAAAGCGGGGGAGCAGCGATTCCAACGAACACTCCGGCTTGCGCTTCCGGGTCCGGAGCTTCATCAATGAGGCATTCACCACAATCCGGTGCAGCCATGTGGACAGCTGCGACTGGCCGCCGAATTCGCCCAGCGCGCGGAACGCCGCCAGGAAGGCATCTTGCACCGCATCCTGGGCGGCGTGCTCGTCTCCGAGCATCCGTCGGGCGACCGCCAGCATGCGTCCGCCGTGCTGGCGGACCAGCGTCTCAAACGCCTCCGCGTCGCCGCGCTGCAATTGGGCAACCAGCGCGGTTTCGTCGAATGTGTCCGTCTCAATCACAGCCAAGGCAAGCCATCCGGTGGGACGCGGTCAAAGCGAAGCGTCGAATTCCGTCTGCCAACTCTAACCCTGGGCTGTGGTCAACTCAAGACGGATAAGAGACCGCCAGAGCTCGTGGTCGGTTTATTCGGCCCGCACGGCCCATCGCATCGCCGCCGTCGGAGCGCTTGGGCTGCCCGGTCGCCGCCGATCTGGAGACGGTGCTGCTGAACTGTCTCCACAAGTCGCGGGCCAAACGCCCGCAGACCGCCCGAGATCTCTAGCTGCAACTGGCCCGCTGCGCGTCCGCCGGCGACTGGTCCCTTGAAACCGCCGACGCCTGGTGGAACCGCCACGAACGCGGCGAGAGCACGCCACCGTCGGGATCGACACCGGCCCCGAACAAGCCGACGCCGTCGGGGTATGACGCGACGTTCATCGCGAACACGCCGGGGTGAAAGCCGCATGATCTGCGGATCGAATTGATCGCAGCCGAGAGCGCCAGCGAACGGCGGCCTGGCCGGCATGCAGCGCCGATCTCCCTCCGAGATCCTTAGCGTCCTGAGTCGTGCGCGTCTGCACGGCCCTGCGTGGCTCGTCAGCCCGAGTGCGCCGTCTCGCACGTGTCCAGGACGCCGTTCGCTGGCGCTCTCGGCTGTGATAAGGCGGCGTCGCTGCGGCCTCAGCGATGTCGGACAGCCATCATCCCTTCGGCGTCAGCTTCGTGAGCCGCACGTGGCGGTCGTGGTGCGACGTCGCCAGTTGCAGATTGTCGGCGTGCAGGTCCATGTCGCGGGCGATGTTGGGGAGGGCGAAGCGGAAGGCTTCCTTGGGGTTGTCCGGCTTCCAGAACGAGACGTGGCCGCCCGAGCCGCCGCCGCTGACGCCGATCAGCCAGCCTTCGGGATGGAACACCAGCCGCCAGACACTGCCCTTCGCGCCCTCGGCGACGTGCGTCTGCAACAGCTTCTGCGTGTCCCACTCGAACAACAGGGCCACCGGGTCGTGAACCGCGCCGAGCGGATTGCTGGCGTTGTTGAGGCCGCCTGCGGCGAGGTGCTTGCCGTCGGGTGAGACCGCCAAGGCCCGCACGCCGCCGAAGTCGACCATCTGGCCGCCGTTGTAGGACCACAGCGGCTTGGCGTCGAAGCTGCGGATGATCGCCGCCGTTGCGACGTCCCACTGATGGATCGCGCCCTTGAGATCCCCTGTCAGCAGCCACGTGCCGGACGGATGAAACGCGACGGAGTAGACGTGTGCATCGTGACCGGTGAACTGCCGGACGAGCGCGCCATCGGCGATGCTCCACAGCTTGACGACGCGGTCGTTCCCCGCGGAGGCGAGGAACTGCCCGTCGGGGCTGACGGCGAGGCCGCGAATCCAGCCGGCGTGGGCCTCGACGGTGCGGATCGGCGCGGGGGCCTCCCCCTCAACCGGCCACCAGATGAGCCGGCCGTCGCCGCCGGCGGAGATCACCTGTGAACCGTCCTTCGTCACCGCGAGGGCGAACACCCAACTGTCGTGCGCTTTGAGGAGGGTCTTCGTCCCGTCGGCGAGCTTCCACCGCTGGACTGTGTTGTCCTCCGCCGACGTGAACGCATACCGCCCCTGCGGATCGAACCGGCAGGCGATCAGCGGACTGTCGTGCGGCCATTGCGCGGCGACGTGAGCATCGGGCGGGTTGATCGGCATGATTCTCCGTCCCAGCCCCGAGCGCGAGCGAGGGCTTCGATCTTCGGCTTACAGAATCTGCTTCCCTCGCTCGCGCTCGGGGCTGGGACAAGTGCATCACGCCAGCA
>JAWXBB010000203.1:0-4901 GCA_034439795.1 Planctomycetaceae bacterium
GCCACCGGACCGGCGTGGAACACATGGCAGGGAACGACCATTCCGCGGCCGATTCGCGCCACGTTCTTCGCGCGGCGGTCGAAGCTGCAGCAGATGTTCACGCTCGCCGGATTTGTCATCGGCGGGTTCTCGCTGCATTGGGGCCGCAACAGCGGCGATCCCGAACGGGTGGTGCTGGTGTTCGCGGCGCTGTTCCTGACGGCGGGCGTGTGCCGGTCGCTGTCAACGCTGTGTCTGTCGCTGCAAAGCGAGCCGTCGCCGTTGCCGATGGGGACGCAACGGGTCTCGTTCCGGGAAGCGTGGGGGCCGTTCACCACCGGGCCGACCGGCGCGATTCTGATGCTGGCGGTGTCGATGCAGGTCGGCGTGTACGTCGCCGGGCCGTTCTTCAATCCGTACATGCTCAAAATGCTGAATTTCAGCTACGCCGGCTATGCGGTTCTGCTCGGGGCGTCGTTCGTGGCGAAGTTCACCTGCCTGCCTTTGTGGGGGCGATTGGCGCACCGCTTCGGCGCGCAGCATCTGTTGACAATCGGTGTGTGGGGCGTGATTCCGCTCGCCGGCGGCTGGGTTCTGACCACGAATTACTGGCTGCTCTTGATCCTGCAGGTCTTCGCCGGGGCGGCGTGGGGCGCGTACGAACTGGCGCTGATGCTGTTGTTCTTCGAGACGATTCCCGAACGCCAGCGCACGGCCGTGCTGACATTGTACAACGTCGCCAACTCGCTGGCGCTCGTGTTCGGATCGGCCATCGGAGCGGCGGTGCTGAGCGCGGGGGGCGTGTCGCAGACCGCGTACCTCACCGTGTTCGGAGTCTCGACGGCTTTGCGGGCTGTGACAACATTCTGGCTGTACCGGCTGCCGCGGCTGGAGGTCCTTTCCGCCGCGACGGTCATGCGCCCGCTGAGTATGCGGCCATCGTCGGGATCGCTGGATGAACCGATGCTGTCCACGTTGCCGGACCAGCATCCCGACGATCTCGATGTTGCGACGACCAAAGCCGGCCACCGCTGAGTCATTGCGACCGGGTGGCGGACAGAAACTGCTCGACCAGCGTCAGGTCTTTGACGCCGGGCGTTGATTCCACGCCGCTGGCGACATCGACGCCCCAGGGCTGCACGGTGCGAATCGCCGCGACGACATTGCCGGGGTGCAACCCGCCCGCCAGCACGAGCGGCGGCCATGTGGCGGTGCGATACTCGGCCCGCAACAACTCCCACGGCACCACGGTGCCCGTCCCCCCGTAATTTCCGGCGACGTAGCCATCCACGAGGCACGCGGAAATCGTCACGCCGAGCTCGTCGCAACGAGTCAGATACGTCGCCAGATCCGACAAACCCGTGTCCGACATCCGCCACGCGCGGATCAGTGGCATTTGCGGACAGCGACTTTGAATCTCGGCGAGGAACTCCGGCGGTTCATCGCCATGCAGTTGCATACGATGCAGGCCGACCTTCGAGACCACGTCAACAACCCGGTCCACGGCAGCATTCACGAAGACACCGACGGCTTCGATCGTCGCCGGCAGTTGGCTTACGATCTCCGCCGCGATGGTCGTGTCCAAGCACCGGGGCGATTGCGGATAGAAGTTCAGCCCGATGGCCGACGGGCCCAGTTTCGCAATCGCCGCCGCCGCAGTGACATCCCTGACGCCGCAGATTTTCGTCCACACGGGAGGCATTCGTCGACGGTACTCCGCACGGTGGAGGATGAAGCAACATCCTGCCGCACCCTATGCTCTGGGTGGGAAAGTGATCCGCTTCGGGTGCCACGGTCACGGAGTCTTCGACGTGGCCGTGCCCAGGAAAGCACTCGCACGGCCACGTCGCAAAGCCTCCGTGACCGTGGCACCCACCCTGGAAGTCTACTGTCCGTGAACGGCTCCCGCGACGATGCCGATCAACGAACTGTCCGGCCGCGACGAAGACTGCGCCAACCTGGAACGCAACCGGTCGATCTCATCCAACAGCCGCGGCACGTCGGTTCGGGCTTGGGCGATAAACTCCGCGTTGGCCAGGCCCGGCAACGCGTCCAATCCAGCCTCGCTTCGTTGCAGAGTGACCCCCAACAACTGGCTGGGTTCGCAACAAGTCTCAATAAACCCTTCGCGGTGGCACCACGGCCCCGGAGTGGCCGTGTTCGTCCGGTTGCGAATCTCTGCCAAAATTACGTCGTTGAGTGGAGGATCATCCCGGTCCGACACGATTTGTCTCCTTCCCTGGGTCCACGAGCGAGTCAACCGGTCGGCTGACTCAAGGGAATGCGATTGCTATTCGACAAGATTTTCAACGGAAGGGACTCACTGAAATCTCAGCAGCCGCTAGGTTATCGTGAAGGTCGGCAAGTGGGGAGACATTTTTTGGGAATCGCAATGGCAACTCAGTGTTTGACCAATGTCTGCGTGTTCAGTGGGTCGTCCGTCGGAAACCGCGCGGATTACCGCACCGCCGCCGAGGCCTTCGGCCGCACGCTCGCATCAACGCGCCGCCGGCTGATCTACGGCGGCGGCGCGATTGGGTTGATGGGCGCGATGGCCGACGCCGCCCTCGCTGCGAGTGGGGAGGTCATCGGCGTGATTCCGTCGTTCCTGTCGTTGCGGGAGATTCGGCACGACGGCCTGACCACGCTGCACGTCGTCCCCAGCATGCACGCCCGCAAGGCGCTGATGGCGGAATTGTCGGACGCCTTCGTCGCGCTCCCCGGCGGCCTCGGCACGTTCGATGAACTGTGCGAAATCCTCACGTGGTCGCAACTCGGTCTGCACGCCAAGCCGGTCGGACTGCTCAACGTGCTGGGCTACTTCGACCCGCTGGTGACACAGATCGAGCGCGCCGTCGCGGACGGCTTCTGTCGCCCCGAGCATCGAGAGTTATTCGTCGTCGAAGCCGACGCCGATCGCCTGCTGGAACGGCTGACGACGCACACCCTGCCGACGGTCCGCAAATGGATTCCGTCGGAAGAGCAGGTGTAGCGGTGCGCGAGCGGCTTGTGTGCCACGGCTGTGTCAGCCGTGCGAGCGCTCCAAACGTCCTAACAATTCGGCACGGCCGACACGGCCGTGGCACACCGAACCCGTTGGTCACGCCACGCGGGCTTCCGCGGCGGCGACGCGGCCGCGCAGGCGGTCGCGGTGGCCGTTCAGATGCTGCTCGTACAGCCGCTGAATCCCTTCGGACACCAGCGGCAGGCCGATGCCCAAGGCCCGGCGGACCTTGCGGGTCTGGAGCGACGTTTCGCCCAGCCCGAAGCCCTGCACGCGGTCAGTGAGCGATTCGGCTTCGGTGTCGCCGGCGAACGGCAACGCGAACTGATGCGCGAGCCTGCGGGCGAACTGCTGCGGGTTGACCCGCTCGGCGCCGGCGATGTGATACACGCCGGTTAGCCCGCACCGCCAGGCTTTGCAGACGATTTGGGCGAGATCGGTCGCCAGCAGCGGCGAGCCGTGCCGCAGACAGTCCAGCCGCGGACGCTGTCCAGCCTGCATCCGCGCGATGAGCGATTCGAGCCAGGGAAGATCATCGGCGTCGCCCCGCGGACTCCAGCCGAAGGCGTTGGTCCGCACGATCAGCGAATCCGGCCGCCGTTCGGCGACGCGGCGCTCGATCTCGCGCAGCGACGTTGCATACGGGCTGTTGCAGACGCTTTGGCTGTTCTCGGCGTGGAACATCCAGGGACCGGTGAAGACGGCGTCGGACGACACCAGCGTGAACTGCGCTCCGACGGCTTCCGCGGCCGACAGCCAGGCGGACGCCGAGTCCAGCGCGTCGCACCAGTCGGCATGGGGGTTCTCGGTCCAGCACGAATCGGAGCCGACGCCGGCGTAGACGATTCGCTGCGGATGAATCTGTTCGGCGATGGCGATGGCATCGGCGGCGTTGGTGCTGCCGCAGACCTCGTGATCGCAGACATCGGCGGAGACGGCGCCCGACAAGGCCACGCCGCTGACGGGCTGCAAGCCGCTGAGGCTCACCGCCAGATTGGCCCCGACCACGCGATCAACGCCGACGATCAGTGTGCTCTCCACGCTGTGCCTCCCTGCAATGGCGTGTCGAAATCTTGTTCGGGTCGCAGTAGCGCAGCGACACCGGATGTTGCGGCGGGAGTATAGGACAGCCCCGCGAATCGAGCCAACCCCAATCTTGCCGGTCCGTAATGCCGCTTGGCTTTGTCCCCTCGCCCGGCGCTTCGCCGGGAGAGGGTTAGGGTGAGGGTGCTTCTGCCTTCGGATTTCTGTTTTCGGATTTCCGTCGTTGCGAAGGAAGCCAAAAGGCCAAAGGCACCCTCACCCTCGACCCCTCTCCCACCGAAGCGGCGGGCGAGGGGAGTGGAAACTGCGGCACCGTAATGCGCATCTTTCAACGAAACCGTTGGACGAATTGACGGTCGATGGCGAGCTTCAACCACCAGGCCCAGCGACTGCGGACGGCGAACCCGCGGTAATCCAGAATGGCGGTCCCGTCCGCGCACGACAACAGCGAGAGAAACCCGCGTTGCGGCTCGTAGTTCTGCAACGGTTCCCCTGCCATCCAGCATCGCAGATTGTGCCATAACACCGGCCCCTGCCGCACAGCGTAGACGCCCGCTTTGGGAACGTGTTGGCTCGGCCAATCGGCCGCGTCGCCGACGACGAACACCGAGACGCTCGCCGTCGATTGCAACGTCGGCCGGACCAGCAGAAATCCGCGCTCCGACTTGGGCAGGTCGAACTGGCGCAGCACCTCGGGCGGGGCGGCTCCGGTCGCCCAAATCGCGAGGTCGCACGGCCACCGCAGGCCGTCATCCAGAATCAGTGACGACGGCCCCTCATCATCACAGCCGACGACGCGGCGGCCCAGTTCGATGCCGATCCCGCGTTGATCGAACAGTCTGCGCACGAGCCGGACCGCCCGAGGTGCTGCGCC
>JAWXBB010000204.1:0-3882 GCA_034439795.1 Planctomycetaceae bacterium
CGCCCTCGGCGAATGTGCCCCGGCTGAAGCCCATGTCGCGGACAATCCAGTCGCCATCGTCGATCTCGATGACGCAGTGATGGCGGGAAATCGCGGGCGACTTGATGCGGATGTCGCAGTCCTCGGCGCGTCCGATTACCGCCCGCGCCCCGGTTTCGAGCAGGCGCGACAGGTCGAAACGCCGAAGCGCTTCTCCCTTTGCCGAGCAGACCGTGACGTCAAACATGGTGCATACCCAGATCGGCCGATTGCCGGAGCCTTCGCCAGTCTAACAAACCATTCGGCCGCGGCGAGCGTGGAGTCGCAAATTTAGAGGGTTTTCGGCCGAACCACCTCTGTTCGCGTGCGGGGGTGAAACGGGTGCAGCGGGCGGCGGTAAGCCGATAAAAGGGCGCTCGGCCGGGAAACCCGCCCGTTCGGGGGTATTGGCCCGACGCTGAACACGGTCCAACAATCTCAGATTCATGAGCGACACCACCCCCCCCACTCCAGCCGTAGCCGAGCCTCCACCCGCGAGCAAGCCCGTTCCCAAGCGCCCGGAGCCGAAGAACCTGCCGCCATACAAAGTCTTGCTCCACAACGACGACGTGACCCCGATGGACCACGTCGTGCGCGCGCTTCGGCAACTGGCGGCGCTGACGGCCTCACACGCGAACGCGGTGATGATGACGGCGCACACGCGGGGGGTGGCGCTGGTGCTCGTGACGCACAAGGAGCGGGCGGAGCTGTACGCCGAGCAGTTCAGGTCGAAGGGCCTGGTGGCGACGATCGAGCCTGCGTGAGCGGTTTTTCATTGCTGTTTCATCCGCGGCTTGAGCGTGACACACCGCGGATTCAATGTCAAGGAGCGGCGTGATATTTTTGATCGCGCGCGGCCGCACAATAAGATTACGCCGCGCCATCGCGCTATCTGTTGCGCACGCGCCGATTCGGACCATCCCGAGCGGTTTCCCCTTTTGGCCGATCGGTGGATCTCCGATTGAAGTGGTGGCGCGCGGCCCATGACTCGCCCGCCGCCGCACCGTGGCAAAGAAAAGGGGTAACGAGCATGCGTCTACCGATCGGCGAACTACTCATTCAACAGGGCGTGATCACGAGCGAGCAGTGCGAGCAAGTGCTGGAACGGCAGCGACTTACGCAGCGGCCCTTCGGCGAGATCGCCGAGGAGCTGCTGGGCATTCCGGGCCGCAGCATCGAAAAGGCGTGGGCCGAGCAGTATGCGACCGAGACTCGCTGGCTGGATGCGGCCATCGAACCGGCGGACCCGGCTGTTCAAGACCTGGTCAGCCGCCGACAGGCGTGGCAGTTCCGCATTTTGCCGCTGGGATACGACGGGAACGAACTGATGATCTGCACCACCAAGGAAGGACTGGTGCGGGCGCTGAACTTCGTCACCCGGCAGTTGCCGGTGGCGTGCTACTTCGTGCTGACCGAGCCGGAGAGCCTGGGCATGGCGCTGATGCGGCACTACCCGATGGACGGGATGAGCGTGGAGAGCGTGACGCGGGGGGTGGCGGCGTAGGCCGCTATTACAAGCCCGAGCAGGTGCCGGGGCGGCCGAAGAAGCACGCGAGGTAGTCGAAAATGTCTTGGACGGAGGTCGTGCCGGAACTGTTGAAGTCGGCGTCGCCGGCGAAGTAGTCTTGCAGGAAGTCGAACAGGTCCTGCACGCTCAGGACCAGGTTCTGGTTCCAGTCGCACAAGCACGGGCCATTCATCGCGAGGTCGCACTCGTCGATCATTCCGTTGCCGTTGGCGTCTAGGCCCGGGTCGGCGGTGATGTCGGCCGTGTCCACGATCCCGTTGCCGTCGCAGTCCAGCGCAATGCGGAAGATGTACACGTCCTTGGTCTCGGTGTCTGGCGGCGTGCAGAAGGTCTCCGTCGGCCAGATCGGCTTGCGTGACGACGCGGTCCCTGCTACCTGGTCGCTGACGATGCGGCTGGGGCGAATGCTGACCCGGTACAGGCCCTCGTAAGGGACGCCGGCACCGTTGCCGCGGAGGCCGATGGTGCGCGTATCGGTCCCGGTCGGCGCAAAAACCACCGTCCCGAACATGGAGGTCATGTCCCACCAATCGCACGAACTGTTGGGGTTCTGCACCTCGATGACGACGTTGTTGCCCGAGCCGGCGTTGTCGGCCAAGGGGCCGTAGTGAACGATCTTGACGGGCGTGTTGCTGGTGCTGGCAAAGTCAGATGACAAGACCGACGCGCTGGGAGACGCGCTGTGCGGCGGCGTGCAATCCACCGGGTACAGCCTGAACGGAGCGAGGCCCACCGCGCCGCCGCCAAGGCTGGCCGCCGACTGCGTGTAGCTCGGTTTGGGGCCGAGCGTCGTCGTTCCGACCGTCACGTCGCCGGTCCACGTGCCGAGGTTGGCGCCCGTGAGGTTGTCGGAGTTAATAATCACCTGCCCCTTGAGGCCCGTCGCGTTGCCGATCTTCAGCTGACCAGCCAGGGAACGCGCGATGTCAATCGTGCCCGCCATATCGCCCGCGATGTCGATCTCGTCGTACACGGCATTGTTCGTCACCGACCCGCCGATCTCGATGCGCGCGGGAGAGGCGACCGGAGCGGAGGTCGTGCCCACATTGACGCTTACCAGCGAGCCGCCCACGATTCTGAGCTGGCCGTTATAGTTGGTATTGCCGGCGCTCATGCCGCGCACCGACTTACCGATGGAGATCAAACCCGTGACATTACCGCTTTGAATGGTGATCGGCGCGTTCTGGTTGCCCTCCCGAACTTCGAGGGTTCCGCCCATGTCGCCGGTAACGGTGATGCCCATGTTGGTCGTGGTCAGATCCTGCTCGAGCAGGCTCACCATGCCTTTCGGCGGCCCTGCGGCGGCTCCGCTACTGACGCCTTTGAGAATATAGAACGGCTGCTTGATCGTCCCATCGATCAGGATGCTGGCCTGCAGCTGCCCCCACATTCTGAGCGATGGCGTTTGGTCAGCCGGGTTGTAGCCGAAGGAAAACGTGGAAATCGTGCCCCGCAGCACGCCCGCCTCGGCGCTCGAGTCGGCGTTGTCCTCGTTGAGAATGATCTGGCGTATGTCGCCGCGGGCCTCGGCGATAGACCCGCCGGTCCCGGTGGGAGTGGCGATGTCGACGTATGCGCTGCGCGCCTTGATGAGCGCGATGCCGCCCGTCCGGTAGGTATACGACGCGTTGTTCGTGGGCCCAGCGGCGGTGCGGATGACCACGGGCGAGCCGACTTCTCCTATATCGCCGGTCGTAGACGAAGTAGCCGCGATCGAACTGATGGCCCAGTAGTCATCAGTTGCGGAAGGATTGCCGCCAGTCGCTTTGATCTGCGGTTCGCTCGCGCTGTTCGCGCTGGTTTGCAGCGGCCAGCGCTTCAGGCTGCCGCAGGTGATGGAGCCGATCTCGCCGGTAGACTGGATGCGCCCCGCGATTTGACCGGCGACCATGACGCTTCCGATTCTGCCGCCGCCCCCGGTGAAGACGCCGCCCTTCAGGTTGCGGCCGACGATGAGTTCCCCGAGCGAACTTCCGTTGTACGCAGCAACGTACCCCTCGATCGGGCCGCTTGGCTGCACAGAAGGGCCCTCGATGTCGACGCCCACGCCTACCGTTCCAAGGTTGTCTGTTGGGCTGAGGTTTTCTACGCCGGCGCTCATCTTGATCGAACCGTCGATATCCAAGCGCACCACTTGACCAATCTGAAGGTAGTTTGTCAAATCACCTGAGATCCGACCAGCAATACGAACTCTGTAATTGTCGAAGTCGCTGCTCTGAGTTCCGATCCGGAGACCGGCTTAGAGCCTATCTCAGTAGGCCCGCAACCCGATAGGTGATGAACGCGCAGGAGAGGTGCAGGAGGCCGAGATAGTTCTCGAGTTTTTTTTCCCAGCG
>JAWXBB010000205.1:0-8538 GCA_034439795.1 Planctomycetaceae bacterium
CGCAGAGCCTCCGGGTCGCGGCTAACGGATGCAGGGGGGCGCTTTCTCGTGTACTTTCACCCCGCGGGGGGCCTATAATCGGATAGACACTGCCTGATTGGCCCGCCTGCTGACCGAAGCCCTGCCGCCCGCCGCTGGCTGCGTCTCGGAACGCCTCGCTGGAGACGCCGTAACCGTGTTCCCTCATGGACGTTCTGTCGTTTTTACGGCGTTGATCGCCGCGGGTCTGGCCGGTTGCCAGCCCGAAGAGCAGATCGCGCAGTACACGATTCCCAAGGCCGAGAGCATCCAGCTCCCCGCGGCGACGCCCGGCAAAGGCCCCGGCAGCGAATCAACCGCTGGCCGGCCCGAACGGATGCTGGCGGCGATTCTCCCCGGTGGCGAGCAATCGTGGTTCTTCAAGCTCACCGGCCCGGTCGATCCGGTCGCCGAACGGTGGGACGAGTTCCGCGAATTCGTGAAGTCGGTCCACTTCGGGGCGGACGGCAATCCCGACTGGACATTGCCGGCGGGGTGGACGAAGCAACCGGGCAATCAAATGCGGTTTGCGACGCTCGTCATCGCCGCCGATCCGCCGCTGGAGATCTCCGTGTCGGCGTTGGCGACCAGTGAAGACACCGTGCTGGCCAACATCAACCGCTGGCGCGGGCAACTCAGTTTGCCGCCGGTCACCGCGGACAACCTCGGCGACGAATCGGAAATGATCGCAACGAAATCGGGCGCGCTGGCAACGGTGATCAACCTCGTCGGCACGTCCAAAGGGGGCGGGATGATGTCCGGCCCGTTCGCCCGCGGCGGGATGCCGTCGAGTCCGCCGCTGCAACCGTCGGCGGCCCCGCCATCCGTGACGTACGACACGCCGGAGGGCTGGACGCCGGGCAAAGTCGGCGGCATGCGGAAAGCCGCGCTGGAGGTGATGGAGGGGGACTACCGGGCGGAGATCACCGTCATCGACCTGCCGCGCGATCCTCAAGCCAGCGAGCGGTTGGCCAATGTGAACCGGTGGCGGGGACAGGTGGCGCTTTCCCCCGTGACCGCCGACGAATTGAAGTCCGCGATGCGGCCACTGCCCGTTGGCTCGTTGACGGGGGATTACGTGGAACTCATCGGAACCGAAGGGGGCGATGCGGCCCAGTCGATTCTGGGGGTGATCGTGGACCGGGACGACAAGACGTGGTTCGTCAAGCTGCAAGGCCCGACGCCGGTCGCGTTGTCGCAACGGGCAAACTTCGAGCAGTTCGTGAAGTCGCTGAAGTTTGAGTGATCGTCTTCGTAGGGTGGGCCGAGTCTTCGAGTCCCACCACGATGAGCGCGCGACGTGGTGGGACTCGAAGACTCGGCCCACCCTACATAAAGCCAAGGTGAATCATGGCCACCGCCGAACTCGCGACTGCGAATCCGCCGGTGTTTGAGGACGACAGCCCGGCCGGCGTGGGGCCGGTGCTGAATGCGCTGCTCGCGCCGCTGGCGTCACTGAAGCTGACGGTGGCGTTGTTCGCGATGGCGATCTTCATCGTGCTGGCGGGGACGCTGGCCCAGGTGGAGAAGGACATCTGGCAGGTCATCGACGAGTATTTCCGCAACCGCTGGTTCGCGTGGATCGACTTCCAATTGTTCCTGCCGCCGTCGTTCTGGGGCGCGCTGTTCGGCACCAAAGTGCCGCAGATTCCGGGCGGGTTCTACTTCCCGTCGGGGTGGCTCATCGGGGCGGTGATGGCCTTCAATCTGCTGGCGGCCCATCTGGTGCGATTCAAGGTGCAGGCCCGCGGCTGGCGGCTGGTGTCGGGACTGCTGCTGTCGATGGTCGGCATCGCGCTGACGACGCTCGTGGTCACATCGGCCAACAACACCGAAGGGCTGCAAGGGGAACCGTGGGTCTCCTATAACACGCTGTGGTGGCTGCTGCTGGCGGGACTTGCCGGACTGTGCGCAGGCTCGTTGTACGGCTGGTGTCGGGCCGCGTTCGGCGGGTTGACGTGGTGGCTGCTGACGGCGGCCGTGATCTTGCAGGCGGGCGTGCTGCTGTTCGGCGTCTCGCGCGGCGTTGACGGCCGGCTGAGCGATTCCGGCATGCGCATCCTGTGGCAACTCACGCAGGGGGGCCTCGCCGGGCTGGTGCTGCTCGCCGGCTGCATCATGGTCTTCAAGCAGCGCGGCGGGATCGTGCTGCTGCACGGCGGCATCGGGTTGATGATGTTCGGCGAACTGCTCGTCGGCCGGACCGCGGTCGAAGCCCAGATTCAGATGCAGGAGGGGGAAACCGTCAACTTCGTGCAGGACATCCGCACCGTCGAGCTCGCCGTGGTGGACCGCACCGACCCCGAACACGACAAGATCACCGTCATCCCGCGGCGGTTGCTGATCGAGTCGCTGGATTCCCAGCAGCCGATTGCGGACGACCGGTTGCCGTTCCGCATTCAGGTCGATCAGTTCTTCCAGAACTCCGCCATCCGCCGTGTGAAGCCGGAGGACAAGAAGAAGAACCCGGCGACCGACGGCATCGGCAATGAGTGGATCGCCGAGAACATTCGCCCCGGCAGCGGGACCGACACCGACAGCAAGGTCGATCTGTCGGCGTGCTACGTCACCATCCTGTCCAAAGACGGCGACACGCCGCTCGCGAAGCCGCTGCTCGGGCTGATTTTCTCGTCGCAGAACATCGACGAAAAAGTGAAAGTCGGCAACGCGACGTACGACATCGCGCTCCGGTTCCAGCGGACCTACAAACCGTACAAATTCCAACTGGTCGACGTCCGCAAGGACGATTACATCGGCACCAGCACGCCCAAGAACTACTCGTCCGACGTCCGCCTGGTGGACGACAGCCGCCACGTCGACCGCTCGCTGAGAATCTGGATGAACAACCCGCTGCGGTTCGCGGGGGAGACGTTCTACCAGAGCGGCTACCACGTCGATCCGCAGACGCAGATCGAAGGAACGACGCTGCAGGTCGTCACCAACGGCGGCTGGATGATTCCCTACGTCTCCTGCATGCTGGTCGCCGCGGGGATGCTGGCCCACTTCTCGATCATGCTGCTGCGGTTCCTGCGACGGACGGAGACCTCGCAGGCGGTGAACGACAAGGGACCGATGTCACAACTGCCCGCGAAGAAGAAGCCGGCGGTCGTGGTCGCGCCGGCCGCCGATCCGTTGACGGGGCCGCTCGGCTGGATTTTCCCGCTGACGGCCGGCGTCGCGGCCCTGGTGCTGGTGGGAATGACCGCCATGCCGCCGCGGACCGGCGACCGGGAGAAGGAGTTCGATCTCTACGCCTTCGGGAAGTTGCCGCTGGTCGCCGAGGGCCGCGCGAAGCCGCTCGACACGCTGGCCCGCACGAGCCTGATGGCGGTGTCGGGCAAGCAGACGTTCCAGGACGTGAATAAGAAGTCGCAACCGGCGATCAAGTGGCTGCTCGACGTGATGGCCCGTCCCGAGCAGGCCTTCACACACCGCGTGTTCCGCATCGAGAACCTCGAAGTGCAGGAACTGGTCGGACTCGAAAAGCGCGAACGGTTCCGTTACTCGCCGGAAGAGTTTCTGCCGAAGCTCAGCGAGCTGACCAAGCAGGCCGGACTGGCTCACGATCAGGACGCCGCGAACGTCAGCGTGTTTCAGAAAAAGGTGCTGGAGCTCGAAAAGAAGATCGGCATCCTCGATCTGCTGTTGCAGTCGTTCAATCCGCCGAACATCCGGCCGGAGACGGCGAAGGACGACCTGATGGAAGCCATCGGCCGACAACGGGCGTTGGAGAAACGACATCCGCCGCTGGTGGTTCCGCCCGCCGATGACACCGGCGCGTGGGACACGTTCGCCGGAGCCTGGACGAAGAATCTCGTCAAGACGACGTTCCTCAGCCAGCCGGCCGACGAGCCGACCGAGGCGATGACCCGCATTCTGGTCGCGTACGCCGGCAACGAGCCGGCGAAGTTCAACGAAGAGGTCGCCAAGTACCAGGCATGGCTCGACGGGCATACGCCGCCCGATCTGAACACCCAACGGACGCAGTTCGAGACGTTCTTCAACCACTTCCAGCCGTTCTTCGTCACGCAGATGCTGTACGTGTTCGCGTTCCTGCTGGGCGCCTTCGGATGGCTGGGCTGGGCGAAACCGTTCAACCGGGCGGCGCTCGCCGTGGCCCTCGTCGCATTTGCGCTGCACACGGTCGCCTTGTTCGCGCGGATGTACATTTCGGGCCGGCCGCCGGTGACGAATCTGTACTCGTCGGCGGTGTTCATCGGCTGGGGCTGCGCGCTGCTGGGGCTGACGTTCAATCTGTTCTACCGCGACGGCGTGGGGACGGTGGTCGCCGCGATCGCCGGGTATCTCACGCTGGGGGTCGCCGAGTTCCTGAGCGCCGACGGCGACACGTTCATCGTGCTGCAGGCGGTGCTCGACACGCAGTTCTGGCTGGCGACGCACGTGACCTGCATCACGTTCGGCTATGCGACCACGTATCTCGCCGGACTGCTGGGGATGATGTACGTCCTCCGCGGCGTCTGCACGCCGTCGTTCACTCAGGCGGACGGCCGCGACATGTACCGCCGCATTTACGGCACGCTCTGCTTCTCGATCTTCTTCAGCTTCGTGGGGACGGTGCTGGGGGGGCTGTGGGCCGACGACTCGTGGGGCCGGTTCTGGGGCTGGGATCCGAAGGAGAACGGGGCGCTGATCATCGTGCTGTGGAACGCGCTGACGCTGCAGGCCCGCTGGGGCGGGATGGTGAAGGAACGGGGCCTCGCCTTGCTCGCGGTGCTGGGGAACATCGCCGTCACGTGGTCGTGGTTCGGCGTGAACGAGCTGGGCATCGGCCTGCACGCCTACGGCTTCCGCGAAGGGATGGTGCAACTCGTCGCGGGCATCTGTGCGGTCAGCCTGGCGACGGTCGCCGTCGGGTTGATCCCGCGGAAGTATTGGTGGTCGGCGGCGTGAGCGCAGTCGCTGAGGAAGCCCAGGGATTGCTATCCCTGGGCTTCGGCGCGCGCTGACTGGCTGAGCGCTAACGCATCGACTACAACAGATGCCTCTCCCGTTGTCGTTCGCCGTCGCCAAGGATTGACCGCATGCTTCGCTGGCTGGTGTTGCCGTTCGTCTGTTCGTTTGCTGTCGTCGCCTCGGCCAAAGAGCCGGCCGCGACGCCGCCGGAATTGCTGAAGGTCGCGAAGGGCTTCCGCGTCGAGTTGCTGTACTCGGTCCCCATGGCGACGCAGGGATCGTGGGTCAACCTGTGCGTCGATCCGAAGGGCCGGCTGATCGCGTCCGACCAGTACGGCGGCCTGTACCGCGTGACGCCGCCGCCGGTCGGTTCGACGGGAGGCGAGATCAAGATCGAGCCGATTCCCGTTGCGATCGGCGAATCGCAGGGACTGGTGTGGGCCTTCGACAGCCTGTACGTCGTGGTCAACTCCGGCGGCGGGAAGTTCAAGAACGGCGTGCATCGCGTCCGCGACGCCAACGGCGACGACGTGCTCGACACCGTCGAAACGCTCCGCATCCTCGAAGGCAAAACCGGCGAACACGGCCCGCACGCCATCCTGCCCACCGCCGACGGACAGGGGTTGTACGTCGTCGTCGGCAACCAGTCCCCAATCACGCAAAACGCGAAGACCCGCGTCCCGCCGGTGTGGGGCGAGGATCATCTGCTCCCCCGCATGCCCGACGGCCGCGGCTTCATGAAGGACGTGCTCGGACCCGGCGGCGCGATCTACCGCATCGACCCGGACGGCAAAGAGTGGGAGGTCGTGTCGGTCGGCTACCGCAACCAGTTCGACGCCGCTGTCAACCGCGACGGCGAGCTCTTCACCTATGACGCCGACATGGAATGGGACATCAACACGCCGTGGTATCGCCCCACGCGAATCTGTCACGTCACGAGCGGCAGTGAATTCGGCTGGCGCAACGGCGCGGGCAAACGCCCGGCGTATTACCTCGACAGCACTCCGGCGGCGATCGACATCGGCCCCGGCTCGCCCACGGGCATCGCGTTCGGCTACGGTGCGAAGTTCCCGACGAAGTACCAGGCCGCGCTGTTCATCTGCGACTGGAGCTATGGCAAGCTGTACGCCGTGCATCTGAAGCCGGTGGCGTCGACGTACACGGGGACGGTCGAGGAGTTCGTCACCGGCACGCCGTTGCCGTTGACCGACCTGGTCATCAACCCCACTGACGGCGCGATGTACTTCGCGATCGGCGGCCGCAAGACGACGTCGGGCCTGTACCGCGTGACGTATGCCGGTGACGAAGCAACGTCACCGTCGCAGCCAGCCGTCGATCCACAGACCGCGGCAGCCCGCGCCGTCCGGCACAAACTCGAAGCCTTCCACGGCGTCGTCGATCCCACTGCCGTCGAGACCACCTGGCCGTATCTGGGTCACAACGACCGCTTCCTCCGCAACGCGGCACTCGCGGCGATTGAAGCGCAACCGGTCGCGAGTTGGAAGGAGAGGGCGCTCGCGGAACAGCATCCGATCGCTTCGATTCACGCCCTGCTCGCCCTCGTGCAGTGCAGCGCGCCGGACCCGTTGCACCGCAAACTCACCGATCCGGCCGCCGATCCGCAGTTGTTCCAGCAGATTCTCGCCGCGCTCGACCGCATCGACTGGACGAGCCTGGACAAGTTCGGCAACGACGTCGCGACCATCCCGGCGGCGCATCGGACCGACCTCGTGCGCTTGTACCAGATTCTGCTCAACCGCTTCGGCCCGCCCGATGCGGCGACGCAGCAGAAACTCGTCGCCAAGTTCGAGCCGTTGTTCCCGGCGGCGTCGAAGGAACTCGATTCGGAGCTGGGTCAGTTGCTGGTCTATCTGCAAGCGCCGTCCGCCGCGCCGAAGCTGGTGAAGCTGCTCCAGCAGGCCCCGACGCAGGAGGAGCAGATCGACATCGCCCGCTCGCTGCGGATGCTGCGAACCGGCTGGACGCCGGACCTGCGGAAGCCCTACTTCGATTGGTTCCACCAGGCCGCCGGTTATCGCGGCGGGGCAAGCTTCGGGCTGTTCGTGGCGAATATCAAGAAGGACGCCATGGCCACGCTGACGCCCGAGGAGTTGTCCGCGCTCAAGCCGATTCTCGACGCACAACCAACGCAGCAGATCACGCAGGCGGTCGCCGCACCGCGGAAGTTCGTCAAGGAGTGGAAGCTCGACGAGCTGGTCGCCAAGGCGCAGGCCGGCCTCAAGAGTCGCGATTTCAGCCGGGGCCAGGCGATGTTCGCCGCCGCGAACTGCTTCGCCTGCCACCGCTACGACAACCAGGGGGGCGCGCTCGGCCCCGATTTGACGAACGTCGCCGGCCGGTTCAGCCCGCGCGATCTCTTGGAGTCGATCGTCGATCCCAACAAGGTCATCAGCGATCAATACGCCGCCGTGACGATCGTCACCGACGACGGCAAGTCGGTGACCGGACGGATCGTGAACCTCAACGGCGACACGCTGAAGATCAACACCAACATGCTGGAACCCGACGAGCAGGCGACCATCGACCGCCGCAAGATCGAAGAGATGTTGCCGTCGAAGACGTCGATGATGCCCGCGGGCCTGTTGAACACGCTGGAGGAGGCGGAGATTCTCGACCTGCTGGCGTACGTGCTGTCGCGCGCCGACCGCGGCAGCCCGATGTTCGGCGGGGATTGACCGGTTTTTGGTGTGAATGACATCAACCGGGGAAGCCCACGCAGAGTGTATGCGCTATGATTGGGGGGATTCCCCAGACGACGTGTGCCGATTGATATCGAGCCTGCTTCAGCCCCGAAGGGGCGGCAGAACATAGCCCCCGGCGTCAGCCCTGTCCTTTATGCACAACGTCATTCGGTTGTCGGGCCGAAGGCGAGCCAGGCGGTGGCGAAGTCGGTCATGCGGCGGAGGCCGATCCAGATGGGTTGCGGGCCGGACGGGTCTTCGGTGGCGCGGTTGTTGTAGCTGTCGAGTTGCGTCAGCAGGCGCAGGAACTCCGAGAGCCCAGGCGGTTTCTTCGGGAGCGGCCGCTGGCTGACCACCCGCCACACCGACTTCCATTCGCTGTCGGCAAAGACGGCGGTGCATGGCAGCGTCGGACCGGTGCGGTTGAGGTACGTCAGAAACAACACCCGCCACGCGATGATCTGGTAGAAGGCCCGGCAGTTCTTCAGACGGCGATTGGTTTCCAGCTGGAGGTCCTCCACCCGGCAGCCGGTTTTCAGCGTGCGGAAATCGATTTCCACGGCCCATCGGGCGACGTAGTCCTCCAGAATCCGCCGGAGGTCGTCGACCGTCTCAAGGGGCAGGGTGGTGACCAGCAGCCACGATACCTCCGTGCCGTCGCCCGGACCACCGACCTCCTCGGCCAGAACGACGTTGTGGGTCACGGACGGCAGGCTCGACCGCGCCTGCGGCGGCTTGACCGGCACTGTGAGGGCGCGCAGTTCCAGACAGGCCTGCCGAGCCGCTCGTTTCGGGGTCTGGCCGAGCTCGATGGTTCGAGTGGCGCGCAACGGCGAGCCGCCGACCTCGTCCCGCACCTTGCGGTACGTCGCCGGACCCGCGGCGGGATCGCGCTCCCGCGTGC
>JAWXBB010000206.1:0-13761 GCA_034439795.1 Planctomycetaceae bacterium
ACGGAGTCCACGGTCTACACCAGCCACGTCCGGGCGCAAAAAGCGCGCCGAACAGTATTGGCCCTCTCCCCCGAAGACGGGGGCGAGGGGACCAGACAAAGACAGCGACTACGCGGCGTCTTTGAGTTGCTGAATGCGGCCTTCGCACAGGCGGACGGTGCGGTGGGCCTGCTCGGCGATCAGCGGGTCGTGGGTGACCATCAGGATCGTCAACTGCTCGCGCTCGTTGAGCCGGTGCAACAGGTCGAGAATCTCCTGGCCCGTTGCCGAGTCGAGATTGCCCGTCGGCTCGTCGGCGAGCAGCACTTCCGGATGCGCGACCAAGGACCGGGCGATCGCGGCCCGCTGCATCTCGCCGCCGGAAAGTTCCGACGGCCGGTGCGACAACCGGTGGCTGAGGCCGACGGTGTTGAGGATGTCTTTCGCGCGGTCCTGGAACTCGCGGCGGCGTTGCCAGTAACCCCACACCGAGTGCCGGATCATCAGCGGCGACAGCACGTTCTCGATGAGGTTCAGTTCCGGCAGCAGGTGATAGAACTGGAACACGAACCCGAACACGCGGTTCCGCAGCTCGTCGCGGACGCGGGCCGGCAGATCGTCGATGCGGCGGCCGTCGAACAGCACTTCGCCGACGTCGGGCGAGTCGAGCAGCCCCAGCAGGTGCAGCAGCGTGCTCTTGCCGGACCCCGACTGGCCGATGATCGAGACGAACTCCCCCTTCCGCAGCGAGATGTCGACGCCGCGCAGCACCGGCACTTGATGCGCCCCCTTGCGGTACGCCTTCTCAATCGCCACGACTGCCAGTTGCGGGCCGGTGATGGGCAGCGTCGCGATTGAGGGTTTGGTGTCCTGCATCGGTGTCAGCAGCGAAGGCATGGTGGTCGTCCGAAAGGGATTCGATCTTCGCTTGAACTCTTGTCCCCTCGCCCCCGCTTCGGGGGGGAGGGTTAGGGGGCGTCTTTCGAAGCTGGTTGCGATGGAACGTCTGTCCGCAGCAGACCGCGAGGCTGCACCCCCGCGGTTTCTGGACTGACTACTACTTATTCGTACCTGAGCGCCCGCACGGGTTGCAGGGCCGCGGCGCGGCGGGCGGGGAGAATGCTGGCCAGCACGGCGATCAACATGGCGCCGCACGCCACCCAGATGACCATCGACAGGTTTACGGACGTCGGAATCGTGGGGAAGTAGTAGATGCGTTCGTCAAACACCTTGTGCCCGGTCAGCCAGGTGATGCCGGCTTCGATTTCGTTGATGTAATGCACGAACAGCAGCCCGGTGATCGCCCCCGCGCCGCTGCCGACCATTCCCAGCGACAGTCCGTACGACAGGAAGATGGCCATCACGCCGCGGCTGCTGGCGCCGAGGGCCTTGAGGATGCCGATGTCGCGGGTCTTCTCGACCACGATCATGTAGAAGATCGCCAGAATGCCGAATCCGGCGACCGCGATGATCAGGAACAGCAGCACGTTCAGAATCGCCGATTCGACCTCCACCGCGGCGAGCAGCGGGCCTTGCTTCTGCTCCCACGTTCGCACCGAATACATCCCCGGCGGGAACGCGGCTTTCAGCCGTTCGACGACTTCGTCGGCATTCTTGTAGTCTTTCAGTTTGATCTGAATCGACGTGATCGCCCGCTCCTGGGTGGACGGGTCGATCATGCCGCGGACCTGCTGCATGTACTCCAGGTTGCAGAACACGAGGCTGGAGTCGTACTCGCTCATGCCGCTCTTGAAGACGTCGACGATGGTGGCATTGAAGTGGGCCGGTTCGGGGGGCCGGCCGGCGGTGACGGTGCTGATTTTCACGTCGTCGCCGGGACGGGCCATCATCATCGTCTTCGGCTTGCCGGTCTCCTGGTCTTCGTAGAGGAAGCTGATCAGCCCCAACCCGACGTACAACCGGCCGGGCAGCAGCCGCGCGGGATCGGCGTCTTCGACTGCCACCGGCGGTTCCATCGCAGCGGGATCGGCGAACGGATCGTCGGGGGCCGCGACGGTTTCACCGGCAGGCGTGACATTCGCGCCGTCGGCTTCGTTCAGTCCGCCGTGCAGCTCGCGCTCTTTGTGGAGTTGTTCGAGGAACCACTTCTGCCGCTCGGCCCATTCGCGGCGGTACTGGGCCGCCGCCGTGGTCAGTTCCCAGCCGGGGATCTGCTTGCGGGTCCGTTCGGCGGGGGCGATCTCGACGCCGTCTTCCCGTTCGGGGCGATAGCTTTGCAGATAATCGACGAGCGGGCCGACTTCGGCTTTGCTTTCGGGGTCGATGCCGATCAGCGTCACCGGCCTGGTGATCCACTGCCCGGCGTACTGGAAGCTGAGCATGCCGTAGATTTCGACGGTCGCCGTCATCCCTTCGACGTATTCGCCGGCGACCTTGTCGATCAAGGCCTTGTGGGCGGCGTAATCGGAGACGCCGTCGAGCGTGTTGGTCTCGACGACGATGTCGGCGAGAATGCCTTTGATGCGGTCCTTCATCTCCGTGCCGAAGCCGGCCATCACGCTGTTGACGACAATCATCGTGGCGACGCCGAGCGTCACGCTGATGATGCTGGCGAGCGCGATGTAGCGCGTGCGGAGGTACCGCGAGCAGAGCAGCAACTTGTACATGAAACCCATCCTTGGGCGAGCGTCCCGGACTCCGTTCCGAGGTCAGTCGCGACAGCGGAAGCAATCGGGAAAACCCGGCTGGCGATTCCGAGACGGGGTACGCTACCGGGCCGATGGAAATCTGCCAAGGGCAAACCAGCAGGATTTGCCGGTAGAGAGACTCTCGATGCACACCCTGAGCAGGAGTCAAAGCTCCGTGCGAACCTCCAATCAACATGTCAGCCAGTCGGCTTTTCACCACCATCCTGATCTTGGCCACTCTCATCGACAGACCGTCGCGGCTTGTCGGCTTTGGGCGTTTCTCAGATCGAAATCCGGGAAAATCCTGAGCGGCCCTATTGACAATCGCGTCGGTCGCTGCGAAAGTACGATAATTCCGGTGTGATATTTAGCCGCTGCTATGTTGCTTCGGTGCGTCATGCCTTGTCGGACAAGTGGTTACGATCAAAATGATCATCCACTTAATCGGTATATATTATGAATGCTGGTCCAACGCCTCCCACGCCCGCCGGGTCACTCCCTCCGGGTTCGACCGACCGCCACTCTGCGGGCTTCACTCTGATCGAACTGCTGGTCGTGATCGCGATCATCGCCATCCTGATTGCGCTCCTGCTCCCCGCGGTTCAACAGGCCCGCGAAGCCGCCCGGCGGACGCAGTGCCGCAACAATCTCAAGCAACTCGGCCTCGCCCTGCACAACTACCACGACAACTTCAACGTCTTTCCGATGGGCTTCAGCGACGTCGTCGCTGGGAACGCCGAGCGCGGCGGTGGCGGCTGGTCGTGGGCCACAATGATTCTGCCGCACCTCGATCAGGCCCCGCTCTACAACAGATTCAACTTCAACACGACGCCGTATGCCGTCCAGACGCCGGGCGGGCAGGCGGTTGAGAATCAGCTGCTCGTGGGCACGCCGCTGGCGGCCTTTAGCTGTCCCAGCGACGTCAAACCCACGACGGTCGCCAACAACGGCGGGGCCCCCAACACGGCCGCCGGACAGGGAACGGCCACCGCCGCCACCGCCAGTTACATGGGCAGCCGCGGTTCGTTCAACGGCGTCTTCTGCGCGGAAAGCGGGACCGCCATCAACGTCGACGCCCGGAACAACGGCTTGTTGATCGTCAACGGCAGCCGGCGGATGCGGGACATCACCGACGGCACTTCCAACGTGTTCGCCGTCGGGGAGGTGCATTGGATTCCGTTGATCACGGACATCAACGGCGTGGCCGACGTCGGCTCGATCCGGCAATACATCTACGGCAATGTCACCACCGGCGGCGGTCCCCGGTGCACGAACAACGGCTCGACCAACAACGGGCCGGATCTGCATCTGCGGGCCGCGCATCAGAAGCTGAATGGGCCGACGATCGACGCGTCCAATCAGCACCGCAACTTCCACAGCACGCACGTGGGGGGCGGACATTTCCTGATGGGGGACGGCGCGGTCCGCTTCATCGGCGAGAACATCGACAACACCGCCACGGGCTACTCCGCGGCCGTGGTGAACGGTCCGTATGGCATGTATCAACGGCTCGCCGGCATCGCCGACGGTCAAGTCCTCAGCGAGTTCTGAGCTCCTCATCGAAGGGGGGATTGCTTCGATGGCACGATCGCAGTCAGGAGATGAGATGCGCAGTTCGTTCGTGACGATGGCGGTCGTGGCGACAAGCTTGATGGGCTTCGGATGCGGCAAGGCCAACGGCCCGGAGTTGGCCCCCGTCTTGGGGACCATCACTCTCGACGGCCAGCCGCTTCCGGAGATGAACATCCAGTTTGCACCGGAAGCGACCGGCGGCTCTCCGTCGTTCGGCGGCACCAACGCCGACGGCGAGTACCGGCTGTTGTTCAGTCAAAACCGAAAAGGGGCGGTGCCTGGCAAGCACCGCGTCGAGATCACCCCCCGGGAACGGAAGACCGACGACAGCGGCAACCCGATTGGCCAGGAACCCGTGAAGCTGCCAGCGAAGTACCGCAAGCCGGGGGCGCTTTCGGCGGAGGTCAAACCGGGCGCCAATACCATCGACTTCCGCCTCGACTCGCAACCCGACCCCGCCGATGCAAAAAAGAAACGGTGATTGCGCGGATGCAGACGCCCCTGGAGCCTGATGTCATGAATGCCGACAGGAACCCGCCTCCGCCTGAAGGGGGCACACTGGAAACCGCCTTTGATCAGGTCATCCAGCGCGAACTCGCCGTCGCGCTTCGCGGGTTGTCGTTCGGGCAGATCGTGCTCGTCGTGCATGACGGCGCGATCGTGCAGATCGACCGCATCGAGCGACGGCGGTTGCGGCCCACGATTGAACTCGCGGGGACGTGAAAGAAGAAGCCCAGGGATTGCAATCCCTGGGCTTCCTGTCGCATCGGTATGTGCGTGACAACTACGCGGCGCGGCAGCAGACCGGGGTGCCGCCGAACGAGATCGTGCAGCAGCAGCCGGAATCGCAGCAGCACTTGCAGGCTTCGCAGCAGGCCTGAATCATCGCGGCGCACTGTTTGCCGCCGCTGGTGCAGGTGATGCAGACCCCCTTGGGGGTGCATTCGGTCTGGCAGTTACCGCAGCACAGGTTGCACTGGCAGACGGTCATGCCGTTCCAGGTGCAGGTGCAGCAGCAGAGGCTGCCAGCGAGCGAGCGACACAGGTTCTGCAGTGTGGCGCAGGCGACTTCGTCGTCGCAGACGCACTGGATCTTGCAGCCACCGGCGCACTTCTCGAACTTGAGCGTGCAGCGGGGCACGGCGCAGTACGAGGGGGCCGAGGCGGGGTTGGCGGACGCGCCCGGTGCGGTCGCCTGTGACGTGAAGCTGCGTTCGAGAATCAACGTGCTGGACATGTGGCGAACTCCGTTTCGAGAGTCGCCCGGCCGACCACCTTCCGAACCGCGTCGGAAGCATTGAGGTCGAACGAGTCGACTCGCAGATTCCAGCGGGGAACGTGCTTCCGGTTGTCCAGTCAGCACTGTGGCGAACAGGTCGTCCTGATGAACGTTTTTGACCTGCTCGACCACGACTGTGTAGGGGTCATATCGACTGTAATACTGAAATGCAACGAGGTTGGGTCGTATTTTTGCGAGACCCGACTGGCGTTTCTTGCCGCTCGGACCAGCTTCCGAAATTAGGAGTAGAGACTGTCGAGTTGATAGCCGGGAGACGTTCACCCTGGGGGTGCGACCCCAGGGCTTCAGTGTAGATTTGAGTGACCGATCATGCCGCATCTCCGCTTCACCATCACGAACCGGCGTTTCACCATGTTCGCCGACCCCGCGGGAGAGAACCTGCCGCTGCCCGCTGCCGTTCACGCCGCGCTGTTCCAGCATGGTTCGTCCGCGGGCTTCGTCGCGGTGCCGGGAATGCAGGCGACTGCTCCGCAGCCGTCCGCGCTGCCGCTGTATCAGTGGGCTCAGGAGACCGCGCGGGCGCAAGTCTGCGAACGTCGCGCCCAGCGGCTGACGCCTCACGCGAATTAGCGGTTCAACCGATCTGCGTTGTCACGGATTGGGGTGCCACTGGCGGCAGCTTTGGGCCGCCAGTGTCTTTGGGGGCCAACCCACGATTCGCACTGGCGGCCGAAGCCCGCCGCCAGTGGCACCCAACGCATTGCAAAACCTGAAAAGTGGGTGGCCGGGGCTGGAACCGCTTCGGTGAAGCCCCGGTCTTCCGCGCGCTCACCGGGGCTTCCCTCCCGTTGGTCGGTCCAGCCCCGGCCACCCGCCGCGTGAGAGAGCGCTCGCCCTCGCTCACGCTTCGGGTTAGTGTTTCGCGTCCCTCGCAGTTCGGCGGGGAAGTTGCGACAATCACAAACGAGGCTCGATCAGTCCCCCGGACCGCGGCGATTCGCACTCCATGAAACTTCCCGCCCGCAAAAGCACCCTGTTTCTCGCGCTGTTCCTCGTCGTCTACGGCGGGCTGATCGTGCTGGAACTCGACGCGCAACCCACGCTGCAGGCCATCACGGGCCTGCTCGCCATCGCCGCGGGGTTGTTCGTGTGGCTGGACAAGTGACGAAATCCCCCCCGGTCAGGAGACCGGGGGCTATATCTATATGGAGAGCAATTCACACTTCTTTCTGCCTACCACCTATCGCCCACCACCTATCACCTTCTCCCCCATGCTCCACCACTTCACCCCCACGCACTACCACACCACGCTTGGGCCGCATGCCCCGGCGCTGACGGTGCAGGACGGCGACACGATCGCCACCACCACGGTCGATGCCCGCGGGTTCGATCATCGGCGGGAGCAGGTGACGCCGCGGGGGAATCCGCAGACGGGGCCGTTCTTCGTCGCCGGGGCCGAGCCGGGGGACACGCTCGCCGTGCATCTGGACGACATCAAGCCGAGCCGCGACTACGGCTGGTGCGGATCGTCGCTGGCGCCGAACGTGGTCGATCCGGAGTACGTCAAACATCTGCCCGAAGCGCCGCTCGCCGAGTGGCAGGTGGATCGCGATAAGAAGACCGCGACGCTGACCGGGCCGCCGTCGAAGCTGGGCCGGTTGACGATTCCCATCGAGCCGATGCTCGGCTGCTTCGGCGTCGCCCCGTCGCGGAAGCAGGCGATCTCGACGGCGACCTCCGGCGAATACGGCGGCAACATGGATTACCGCGGCTTCGTCGCCGGCGTGACGGTTTACTTCCCCGTGTTCGAGCCGGGAGCGCTGTTCTTCCTCGGCGACGGTCACGCGGCCCAAAGCTGCGGCGAGATCGTTGGCTCGGGGATCGAGATCAGCATGGACGTCCGCGTGACGGTCCGCGTGCTGAAGGGGAAGATGATCGGCTGGCCGCGCGGCGAAAATGCCGATGAAATCTTCACCGTCGGTTGCGCCCGCCCGCTCGATCAATGCGTGCAGCACGCGACGACGGAGATGGTGAAATGGCTGCAACAGGACTACGGCCTCGACGCGCTCGGCGCGAACCTGCTGCTCGCCCAATGTGCCCGCTACGACCTCGGCAACATCTTTGACCCGGCGTACACGATGGTCTGCCGGGTGCCGAAGAAATGGCTCAGGGCTGAGAGTTAAGGGCTGAGGGCCGGACTCTTTCTGCCTACCAACGACCCACTATCACCTACCAACTCACTTCCCATGACCGACCGCCTCTGGCAACTGACTCCCGAAGGCAACGCCTATCGTCTGGCGCTGACGACCCGGCCGCGGCCCGCGCCGGAGCCGGGCGAGGTGTTGGTCCGCGTGCGGGCGGTGTCGCTGAACTATCGGGATCTGATCAACCTGCGAAACACCGCGGGCCGCAATGTCGCGGGGCGGATTCCGACCTCCGACGGCGCGGGCGAGATCGTCGCCGTCGGCCCCAATGTCACCGCCTGGCAACCGGGCGACCGCGTCGCAGCGTGCTTCTTTCCGACGTGGACCGGCGGCCGGTTCGAGCTGCGGCATCACCAGCACGATCTCGGCGGCACCATCGACGGCATGCTGGCCGAACACGTGCTACTCAGCGCCGACGGCATCGTCCGGCTGCCGGACTATCTCTCCTATCAGGAAGCCGCCACGCTGCCGTGTGCCGCGGTCACGGCGTGGACGGCGCTCGTGGATCGCGGCGGACTCGAAGCGGGGCAGACCGTCCTCGCGCTCGGCACGGGCGGGGTCTCGACGTTCGCATTGCAGATCGCGACCGCTTATGGGGCGCGGGTCATCATCACGTCGAGCAGCGAAGAGAAGCTCGCCAAGGCCCGGAAACTCGGCGCGTGGCACACCATCAACTACCGGACCACGCCCGATTGGGACAAAGAAGTCTGGCGGCTGACCGACAAGCGCGGCGTCGATCACGTCATGGAAGTCGGCGGCCCGGAAACGCTCGCCAAATCCATGCAGTGCGTCGCCGCGGGCGGCCACATCGCTCTCATCGGCGTCCTCACCGGCTTCGGCGCCCCCACCGCCAGCCTGTTCCCTTTGGTAGCCCGCAACGTCCAGCTCAACGGAATCTACGTCGGCCCGCGCTCGCAGTTCGACGCGATGAACCGCTTCCTCGCCGACAAACAGATTCACCCCGTCATCGACCGCGTGTTTCCGTTCGAGGAGGCGGTCCAGGCGTACGATTACCTCGCTTCGGGGAGCCACTTGGGCAAGGTCGTGATTGAAGTGGCGTGAGGTGCGGTATACTGTTCGCGGCAGAACCAGCTTCGATCCACCAGCATCACACGACGAATATGGACCTGACCGCCGAACTCGCCGCGATTGTTGACGCGCTGGACGCCGCGGGGATTCCGTACGCCCTTTGCGGCGGTCTGGCGGTAGCCCTGCATGGACACATTCGAGCGACGCAGGACATCGACCTTCTGATCCGGCCGGCAAACCGGCGGTCCGCGCTCAAGCTGCTGGAGAAGTTGGGATTCAATCTTGATGGTGGCGTGATTCCGCTCGGAGACGCCGAACATCCCGTCGACGTGCATCGTGTGTCACGCGCGATAGGAACAGAACTGCTCACCGTCGACCTCATTGAGGTGTCGCCGCGACTTGAACCAGCGTGGGCCTCGCGAAGTGAGCACCATTGGTCCGGGCGCAACATCACCGCTGTGTCCCGAGAAGGCTTGGGAGTCATGAAGCGGCTGTCGGACCGGCCGATCGACCGCGACGATCTGGAGCATTTGGGAGTGCCGCGCGATGTCGTCGAGTAATCCCGACACGATTCTCCGCGAGACGTCATCCGGGCGGGTGCCGGCGCCCACCGGGCATGACCCCAAGCACCCCGACATGTCACCCGAAGCGATCGCGGCGCGGCTGAACATGGTCGAGCAGTTGCGGCGATTGTGCGTGTCGCTGCGCGCGGCTGGAGCCGCTCAGAAGATCCGCACTCCTGTCCCCTCGCCCGCCGCTTCGGTGGGAGAGGGTTAGGGTGCTTTTGTTTTTCGGCTGTGCGGGTGCAAGTCAGCGAAGGCGAAGAGAAAGGCACCCTCACCCCCGGCCCCTCTCCCGACGAAGCGCCGGGCGAGGGGAGTGGCATCAATCCCCCGGTTCGCTGGTCGTCAGCACGGCCAGGAACGCCTTCTGCGGGATTTCGACTTGGCCGAACTGCTTCATCCGCTTCTTGCCTTCCTTCTGCTTGTCGAGCAGCTTCCGCTTGCGGCTGATGTCGCCGCCGTAGCACTTCGCAGTCACGTCCTTGCGGACGGCGGAGATGGTTTCGCGGGCGATCACGCGGGCGCCGAGCGCGGCCTGCAACGGGATCTCGAATTGGTGGCGGCTGATCTCCTCCTTGAGTTTCTTGCAGACGGCCCGGCCGCGGCGTTCGGCGGACGCGCGATGCACGATGCACGCCAATGCGTCAACCTTTTCCCCTTTGACGAGGATGTCCATCTTCACGAGGTCGGCGGGGCGGAAGCCGATGACTTCGTAGTTCATCGTGCCATATCCCTGCGTGATGCTCTTCAGCTTGTCGTACATGTCGAACACGATCTCGGCGAGCGGCAGCTCGTAGGTGAGCTGGGCGCGCGTCGGGCCGAGGTATTCGGTGGTCAGGTAGGTGCCGCGGCGGTCGGCGCAGAGCTGCATGATCGGGCCGATGCGGTCGCTCGGCAGGATGAACTGCACCTTGGCGATCGGTTCGCGCAGCTCGTCGATCTGGCCGGAGTCGGGGACTTCCTGCGGGCTGTCGACCTGCGAGACTTCGCCGTTGGTCTTCACCAGTTGATAGGTGACGTTGGGGGCGGTCTGGATGAGATCGACTTCGGCTTCCTGTTCCAATCGCTGCTGGATGATCTCCATGTGCAGCATGCCCAGGAAGCCGCAGCGGAAGCCGAAGCCGAGGGCGTCGCTGGAGTCGGGCTGGAACGAGAAGCTGGCGTCGTTGAGGCTCATCTTCTGCAGCTCTTCGCGAAGCTGCTCGAAACCGGTGGCGTCGATGGGGTACATGCCGCAGAACACCATCTGCTGCGGGATTTCGTAACCGGGCAGCGCTTTCACAGCCCGGTTGTGGAAATCGGTGACGGTGTCGCCGACGTGGACGTTCCCCAGCACCTTGATGCCCGTGACGATGTAACCCACCTGTCCGGCGCCGAGGTCTTCGCAGGCGACCATGTCGGGCCGGAACTGGCCGAGTTCGAGGACTTCATGGGCCGTGGCGGCCTTCATGAAGTACACCTTCTGCCCCTTGCGAAGCGTGCCGTCCATGATGCGGATGTACGTCACCACGCCGCGGTAAACGTCGTACTTGCTGTCGAAGACGAGCGCCTTGAGCGGCGCGTTGATGTCCCCCCTGGGGGCGGGGATGCGCTGGATGATGGCTTCAAAGCATTCCTCGATGCCGAGTCCCGCCTTGCCGCTGGTTTTGAGGACATCGGTGGTGTCGAGTCCGACGACGGATTCGATTTCGTCCAGGATTTCCGGGATGCGCGTGACCGGCAGATCGACCTTGTTGATGACGGGAATCACTTCCAGATTCGCATTGATGGCGGCATACGCATTGGCCACCGTCTGGGCCTGCACCCCCTGGAAGGCGTCGACCAGCAGCAGCGCCCCTTCGCACGCGGCGAGGCTGCGCGAGACTTCGTAATGGAAGTCCACGTGCCCCGGCGTGTCGATGAAGTTGATCTCGTACACCTCGCCCTTGTAGGTGTAGTTGATGGCGACCGCACGGGCTTTGACCGTGATGCCGCGCTCGCGCTCGACCTTCAGGTCGTCGAGCACCTGCGCGTGGAAGTCCCGTTCGTCGATCGCGCCGCTTTTCAGCAGCAGTTGATCGGCGAGCGTGCTCTTGCCGTGGTCGATGTGGGCGACGATGGAGAAATTGCGGATCTTGCGTTGGTCGAACATGACAGCCGGTGAGGTTACGGACGGTGGGCGGAAACTGCAGTCGAAAGCGGGCGGTGCGAGCGCACTCCGCGCGCTCCACTCGCAAGTTGAACGGGGATTATAGCGGGAACCGGCGTCGGTCGGAATGGGGATCGTCACATCGGTGGATTCTGATACTGGAAACGGACTATGCTGTCGCAGGTTGCAAATACTAACCCGAAGCGTGAGCGAGGGCGGTCGCTTCCCAAGGTGCCGAGCGTCACGGCCACGGAGTCCTCGACGTGGCCGTGTCGATCAACATTCGGCACGGCCACGTCGCAGAGCCTCCCTGGCCGTGACATCCGACGCGGCAGGGAGCGCTCGTCCTCGCTCACGCTTCGGGTTGGTATTGAACAGGAGACGCCGATGTTCGACCGCCGCGAATTCCTCTCGCTGTCGCTGACCGCCGCGATGGCGTCGCTGTTGAAACCGTCGTTGTCTCCGGCGGCCGAGCGGCCATCGCTGAAACTGGCTTCGTTCCGGGTCGATGTCAGCCCGCCGGAGGGGCATCCGTTGTGCGGCGGGTGGATCAAGCCGGTCGTCGGGATGGATGATCCGGAGGAGGCCGTCGGCTTCGTGCTGACCGGGGCCGGCGATCCGATCGTGCTGTGCGCCGTCGATTGGACCGGGCTGCTCAACGGGGCGCATCAGCAGTGGCGGAAAGTGCTCGCAGAGGCCGCGGGAACCACGCCCGACCGCGTCGCCGTGCAATGCGTGCATCAGCACAATGCGCCGTTCGTCTGTCTGGAGGCGGAACGGATCGTCGCCGCACAGGGGGATCTGCCGCACACGGTCGAGGTCGGCTTCTTCGAGCGGTCGTTGACGCAGGTGGCGAACGCCGTCCGCAAATCGCTGAACAACCTGCGGCCGGTCACGCACATCGCCACGGGGCAGGCGAAAGTCGAGAAAGTCGCGAGCAACCGCCGGTTCATCGGGCCGGACGGCAAGATCGTCGATTGGCGCGGCAGTGCCAGCAAGCTTCCTCGGCACGCGGAATTGCCCGAGGGGCTGATCGACCCGTGGCTGAAGACCGTCGCGTTCTACGACGGCGACGCCAAGGTGGCCGCGTGTCATTACTACGCGACGCATCCGATGAGCTATTACGGCGACGGCCGCGTGTGCAGCGATTTCGTCGGCCTGGCCCGCAAACGCCGGCAGGCCGAGGAACCCGGCTGCCAGCACGTCTACTTCACCGGCTGCTCGGGCGACGTCGCCGCCGGCAAGTACAACAACGGCACCCCCGAAGCCCGGAAGGAACTCACCGACCGCATCTACGCCGGAATGCTGGCGAGCGAGCAGACTCTGCGACCGGAACCGATCGCGTCGGCGACGTGGCAAACGCGGCCGGTATTGTTCTCGCCGCTGTCCACGTTGACGGAGACTTCGCTGATGGAGCAGGTCGCGAATAAAGGTGCCGCTATCGCGAACCGCATCCGCCCGGCGATGATGTTGTCGTGGCTGCGGCGCTGCGAGCGGCAGGAGCCGATCATCCTGAGCGCCCTGCACGTCAATGCGACGACGCTGCTGCATCTCCCGTCGGAGTGCTTCGTCGAATACCAGTTGCGCGCCCAGTCCGCAGCCCCGGACCGGTTCGTCGCCACCGCGGCCTACGGCGACGGTGGCCCGTGGTACATCCCCGTGGCCGACGCTTATCCGCAGGGGGGCTACGAGGTGTCCGTCGCGCTCAGCGAACCCACGGTGGACGCGGTGTTGACGCAGGGGATGCAGGCGCTGGTGCGGCGGCCCAACTCGGTCTAGGACCGAATTCCGGTTTGGCATACACTCCCGATCGGCAAAATCGGCCGGTGTTGGACGCCGGGCGAGGTTGGGAAAGGACTCCGCGTGACGTGCCCCCGCTGGACTTCGGGACTGCTGGCGCTGATGATAGCGCTCGGGGGCTGCGTCGGGCCGTCCGAGACGCAGTTCTTGGCGTGCGCGCCGCGACGGCCGGATGTCGAAGCCCGCTCGTACGATTGGCACGATCCGTTCCCCGACGAAGACGCCGGACCGGGAACCGCCTCCCGCCCCCGGTCCTTTGTGGAGCCGCGGAGTGACACGCGGAAACTGTTCGACCTGCGGTTCTTCGAGGCGCACCACCCCACGGCTGCCCGCGGACAACTCGTGCGCGGACCGTACCCGTATGGCCCACCCGTCGCGACGTCGCCGTTGCCGAACTACCCGTATCCCGGCGGTCAACCGCCGCTGGCCGCGGCTCCGGCGTTGCTGCCGTATTGATCCCGTAGGGTGGGCGGTACATAGCCCCGAAGGGGCGGCAGATCGTAGCCCCAGGCGTGAGCCTGGGGGATGCCGCCCGGTGTTGATTTACCAGCCCCGGAGGGGCGGCAGAACCACCGCGCAATGCGTCCTTCTGTCGCCC
>JAWXBB010000207.1:0-7648 GCA_034439795.1 Planctomycetaceae bacterium
ATCTGCCGGCGGCCGGCGTGTTCAATTCTTACGTCGCACTGGCCACCGCATTGCCGTATGCGGGCGACCTGGCGCAGGACGTTCTCGCCCCCGGACTCAACACCTACGGCGGCGGCCTCAATGCCAATGGCGTGTACTACATCAACACCGGCGGCAACGAGATTGAACTCGACGGAGCCCGGCTGTACGGGACGCTGGTCATCCAGGGGGATTGCCGGGTGGACAACCAGGCGCTGTTGCAGCCCTTTCGCACGGACTACCCGGTGTTGATCGTCAGCGGCAACCTGCGCGTCACGACCAACAGTCAGAACGCGTTGCTGTCCGAAAGCACTTACAGCACAAACTTCAATCCGGCCGGAGCCGCTTACTCCGGCAGCACGGACTCCGACCAGAACGACGTCTACCTCAACGAAATTCAGGGCCTGGTCCACGTCCGCGGAAACCTGACGCTCGATGGCACGGCGCGGCTCCGAGGAGTCGTGATCTGCGAGGGCCAGACCTACGTCTATGGCAGCGACGTCGAACTCGTCTACGATCCGGCGATCCGCGCGGCCCCTCCCGTGGGTTACGACATCCCCAGCTATGTGCTGTCGTCGCACGGCCAGTCGGGCCAGCGCGCCGCCGCGCCGTAATCCTCGAGTGCGGATCGTCGTTGCCAGACGTTCACAAATCGCAACACGCGCGGCATTTTTCGCACGCGCTGTTGCCGGCCGGCAACACTTGGCGGGCCTCGCCGACGGTTTCCCAGCCGCAAACCGGAGCGCAGCGATTCGCCGTCTGTACGGAACGGGCGTTGCATGGCAGCCGGGTGACACCGTCCCCGCCCGCCTCACCCGGCTGCCGTTCGACTCATGGATTGCTCGTCGTTTCTCATCGCCTGCGCCCTGGCGGCGGACCCGCAGACCGTCGTCGTCCAACTCGACGACGGGCGGACAATTCTCGGCGTGCTCGATGGGCCGACGGATGAGGCAACACTCTGGTTGCGCAGCGAGCAAGGCGCCGTGACTGTCCGCAGCGGGTTTTCTCGCGATCGTGTCCGATTGATCGAGCGAGTCCATCCGGCCGATCTCGGCAGTCTACAACCGGAAGCCGAACCGACCGCGTTGCCACTGCCGCCGTTGCCGCTGGATGCGACGTCGGTCCTCGATCATGCGGTTCCGAGTCACAAACTCTTGCCCGCCACGAACCGGGTCCAATCCCTCGAAGTGTTCGGCCACGCGGCGAGTTGGGATCGCGACATCGAGATCGACGGCGTGCGGGTCGTGGTACGGCCGCTCGACCCCACCGGCCGCGTGGTCCCCATCGACGGGCAGATCGACCTGATTCTGTACGGCCAGGACATCCGCCGGTCGAACGTGCTCGACCTGCAACCCCCGCCGTTCCCCGAACTGGGCCGCATCAGCCGGCGCGTCCGCAAATCGGACTTTCGCGAGGACGGCGTCCTCGTCGAACTGCCGTACTCGCGGCGCAACCCGGAATTCGATCTGCACATCTTCCCGGAGGGTCTGTTGAGCGCCCGGCTGGGCGTGCCCGGCCAGGGGGTGTTCGACGCCGCCGATGCGTGGGTGTTCCTGCGTCCGCCGAGCGTGATCCGCGACCAACTCGAATTCCAGACCGGCCGCCGCTTCCTGCCGACTGAACGTGCGCTGCCGGGGACCAGCCTGCCGACGTTCCCCGTGCCGAACCGCCACAACGACCGTCTGGCGCGGTAGTGATCGGCTCTCTTGTAGGGTGCAGTCGAGTCTTCGAGGCTCACCGTCCTCGTTGGAGTCCAGCCTTTAGGCTGCTCTTCGTTTTTCCGAGCGAAGAGAAAGGCACAGCCTAAAGGCTGGACTCCAACGGGGTGAGCCTCGCAAAGCCTCGACTGCACCCTACAGAAGTCTGTGAACATTGCCCTGCGGCGACCGGCTGGGTTACAGTCGCCGCCGATTCCGAAAGGTTGGCAATGTTCGGCGAAGGCACTCCGTTCGATCTGCAACTGCATCTGGCGCGGATTCCCGTCCGCGTGATCCCCACGTTCTGGCTGATGGCCGCCGTGCTGCGCTGGGATCCCGACCGGCTGGACTTGGTATTACTTTGGGTGCTGTGCGTCTTCGGCTCGGTTTTGTTTCACGAACTCGGCCACGCCTTGACGGCGGCGGCGTTCGGATACGATCCGCACATCGTGCTGTATCACTTCGGCGGCTACGCGGCGTTCTTCCCGGACCGCGAACTGACGCCCATGAAGTCGCTGCTGATCACGCTCGCCGGGCCGTTGCCCCAGTTGGCGCTGGGGTTCGCGGTGTTGGCGGCGTACCTGACCGGCTACGATTGGGCCGCCCAACAATTGGAGCCCAAGTACGCCGAATACCTGCACAATACGCTGATTTTCCTGTGCTACATCAACATCGGCTGGGCGCTGATGAACCTGCTGCCGGTGCTGCCGCTCGACGGTGGCCAGGCGATGCAGGCGATCTTCGCCGGAATGGGACTGCGCGATCCGCAGGGCTGGGCGCTGAAGCTCAGCGTCCTCAGCGGAGCGCTGGCCACCGCGGGGCTGTATCAGTTCGGCAACCCCACCACCGCCCTGTTGTTCCTGATGTTGACGGTGCAGAATATTCAGGCGCTGCAGCAACGGCGCGGGTGACGTCTCGAAAAAGCGCGAAACCGCAAGCGTCGTCCGAACCCACGCTTGCGGTTTCGCGGTCTTTTCTTCTTCATCAATTGGGATCAGAACCCCAATCCCGGACCGGTGAGCAGCCCCGTCTCCACCGTGCCGTCCTTGATGTTGAACATGCCGGGGAACCGCTTCGCGAACGCCTTGTTCGGGCCGGGGCAGTATTGGCGGCCGTTCCCTTCGATCGCCGCGACGCCCGGAATGCGGGCCGCGAGACTTGCCGAGTGCAGGAACGAGTAGCCGGGGCACGTCAGATCCTGCACGCACAGGAACAGCCCGAACTTCTGCGCGGCCGCGCCCAGCAGCAGCGATTCCGTCTGCCCCTTGCACGCCTTGAGCGCCACGCCGGTGTAACCCTGCTCGCGGCTCAACAGCAGCGACTCGTAATTGACGAGCGATTCGTCGATGACCACCGGCTTCAGTTCGGCGGCCTTGTGCATCTTGTTTTCGTGATGCGCCTTCAGATCGCGGTGCGTCGGCTGTTCGACGTACTGCACGCGGTCGAACGCCTGGGGCGACTGCTCGCGGATCTTCTTGAGAAAGTCCACGACATAATCGACGTTGGCGCACTTCTCGTTGAAGTCCAGCGAATAGAACCACTCCGTGCAACCGCGCTTCGCCTGCGCTTCGGTGGCGACGCGGTCGACCGTCGTCACCCGCTCGACGTCCCAGGCGAAGTCGTCGCCCGACAGCTTGATCTTCATGTGCGTCAGGCCGTTGTAGGCGATCCATTCGCCCAGCGTTTCCGGCAGGCCGTCGCCGATTTTCTTCGTCACGTCCCCTGCGGTCAGCGGGTCGAGCGCGCCGACGAGGTGATACAGCGGCATCCGCGGCTTCGGTTCGCGGAGCGTGTATTGGTCGAGGTATTCCCCGGCGAAATCCTTGTCGAGATATTCCGACAGGTCGTGATTCATGTACTTCGACGTCAACGCATCATAACTGTTGATGTTGTGCAGCCGGCCGTAGGCGTCGTGCAGGGCCGCGTCGAACGGGCTGGCGGCGACCAGTTGCGCCAGTTCGGGCATCGGCTCGGCGAGCTTCATCCGCTTGCACAGCGCCTTCGCCGTGTGGTCGTAATCGGCCGAGAGGTGATAGCTGAGGTCGATCGGATGCCCGCACTCGCTGCCGATGCTGCCGAGGTCGATGATCTCCTCGGCGAACTGCTTCATCGCGGCTTCGGCCTGGTCGGCGGTGACCGTCGACGAGGGCCAGGCCCAGATGTTGCCGATCGGCATGCTGCCGAAACCGTCGGCGTGGTGTTTTCCGTCCCGCGATTCGACCGTCAGGGTGCAGTCGATCATGAACGACTTGTCGAGCACTCGTCCGCCGAACTTCAGGGGCGCCCGGTAGGCGAGCGGCTCCACGGTCATTGCGGCGAACTTGATTCGCACATCGGTGGCGCGCGACATTCTCCCATCTCTAACTGAGGGCGGTGAGGAAACGGATCAACGGTCGGTCATCAACCGCGGCCGATCTTAGCTCAGTGCGCGATTCCGATCAAGAAACGAGGAACCTCCGAATGGCCGGCTCGGCGGAATTGTGGAAGCGGGCGGCTCGAAGCGCGGTGGGATCTCCATTTCACAGCCCCGAGCGCCAGCGAGGGCCGCAGGATTCTCGGCGAAAACCAAGACCGCCCTCGCTGGCGCTCGGGGCTGTGACGGGTCAATCGGGTTCCGCGTCGCCGAACCACTGCCGCACGCGGGCCGCGCGGCGATAGAGCTTCTGTCGAACCGCGTCCGCAGTCCGTCCGGTGGCGAAGACCGTACACAACGGCTGCCCCGGCTCGAACGGCGTCCCGACGCGGGGCACATCGGCCAGAAACGGCACCGTCCACGGCGACCGCGGCGACAGAAACCGCGACAAATCCGGCGCGGTGGCCGCCCGCCGGGCGTACAGAATCAGCTTGCCGACCATGTCCGGTTGCCCACCGACAGGGGGTGCCACTGGCGGTGTCGGCGGCGGATCGGCCGTGAAGCAGGACCAATGCTCCGTCAACAACGGTCGCCCGGACGCCAGTTCGAGCAGCTCGCACGACGCCGTGTAGCGCGGATTGACTTCGCACACCCACGGTGTCGCACCGTCCCAGAGGAAATCCAGCCCGAACAGCCCCCGCAACTCAAACCGCGCGGCGAGCACTTCCGCCATCCGTACGATCAACTCCCGCCCCGCGTCCGGCAGCGACACCGGTGCGATGTTGCCGCAATACCCGAACGGCCACGGTGGCGACGCGACCGGATCGCCGATCAGTTGCTGCGTCAGGCCGAGGAGTTTGACGCCGTCTTTCCGGCCGATGCAGATGGCGGACATCGGCTGGCCAGGTTTGTATTCCTGAAGGTAGGTGCGTTCACTGAAGGGGATGCGATTCCCCCCGGCTGCCCGCAATTGAACGCCGCGACCGCCGCCGCTGCTCCAGGCTTTCTCGATCCAGACAACATCCTTCCGAGCACGCATCTGTTCGGCGCGTGAAATTTGCGACCACATCAATAGCGGCTCAAGTTTAACACGATCTGACAATCGCTGAATTTTGGTCGCAAGAGCGGGCAGTTTCTTCTCGCGAAGCGCTTCGTGGAATAAGAAATTGACAATCGCAATTTTGGGATTCGATGCTGATGGCCCGAGCCGGGGTCCAATCAGTCTGAGTTCCGCAGAGGCCCGCTGAATCCCGTTGAGGCTCGATGCCTCCGCCCACATTTCTGGAGTGATGGGAGTCAGTCGCATGTTCGCCACTGCAACGATTCGCGGGTTGCCATTCATTCCCCGCGAATCCCGCAGCGCATCCGGCACCACCTCTGCCACCAGCCGTAAATCCTCATCCCCGAACTGGTCCGCGCACACCGGGCGAAAGCCGGCGCGGACGGCGGACCACGCCGCGGCTCGCGTGCTGCACCCCACGATCAGCAGCCGCGGTCGCGGATCGAGACCGGCCGGCGGTAGCAGCGATGACGAAGACATTTCAGATTTCCGTCGAGCGAACGACATCCGCGGGATGGCGACCCCGCGGCTTCGCTTGGAGCGCTCAGCCCCCTCACCCTATCCCTCTCCCCCGAAGACGGGGGCGAGGGGGCCGGAGGCAAATCCACCCCATCATCGGGACGCACACCCGCTTCTCTCACTCTCAACCCTCCACGGTGGAAATCCCCTCCGCGGCATGGTATCACAACCACACACGGGAACTGTCACTGATGTGGTGCGTCCCACGCCCCGGCCGCGGCGCGACCTGCCGGGGCCGCGATTCTCGATTCCAAGGAGATGCAGCATGTCGTTTAGCGTCGGGGAAGCCCTCGTCGGCGAAGGCAACGAAGTCAGCCACATCGACCTGATGATCGGCGACAAGTCGGGTCCGGTCGGCGTCGCGTTCGCCAACGCGCTCGCCAATCAGAAGATGGGTCACAGCAACCTGATGGCCGTCCTGACGCCCAACCTGCTCGTCAAGCCGGCGACCGTCATGATCACCAAGGTCACGATCAAGGGCGCCCGCCAGGCCGTGCAGATGTTCGGCCCGGCTCAGGCCGCCGTCGCCAACGCCGTCGCCGACTGCGTCGAGGCCGGCGTGATCCCCAAGGATCAATGCGAGAAGCTGTGCATCGTCTGCGGCGTGTTCATCCACTGGGAGGCCGCCGACGACAAGAAGATCTACCAGTACAACTACGAAGCGACCAAGCTGTCGATCATGCGGGCGATGAAGAACGAGCCCAGCGCCGACGAAATGCTCGCCAAGAAGTCCACCGCGAAGCACCCGTTCTACCAGGGTTGATTCGCGCGTGGGATGATGTCACACCCGGAAGCCCAGGGATAGCCATCCCTGGGCTTCTTTCACAGCGCGATGAGCGCGCGAGACCCCGACCATGAAACGCATTCTCATCCAGCTCGACACCGATCCGCTTCCCAGCACGTTCGACCGCGTGGTCGCGGTCGACGCCGGCGTCGATGAGCTCTTCAGCTACGGCGGCGTCACGGCGGAGAACGTCGAATCGCTGATCCACGGGGCGATGTTCACCCGCAAGCCGGGCGACCTGAAAAGCACCGCGATCTTCATCGGCGGCAGCCACGTCACCAGCGGCGAGGCGCTGCTGAAGAAGGTGCAGAAGACGTTCTTCGGCCCGGTCCGCGTGTCGGTGATGATGGACTCCAACGGCTCCAACACGACGGCCGCCGCGACGGTTCTCGCCATCGGCAAACACCTGCCGTATGCCGACGTGACCGCGCTCGTGCTCGGCGGCACCGGCCCCGTCGGACTGCGGGCAGCCCAGATTCTGTCCAGCCAGGGAGCGACCGTGCGGCTGGCGTCGCGTTCGGTCGAGAAGGCGAAAGCGGCGTGCGAACAGATCGGCAAGGTCGTCGATGCCTCGCGACTGACGGCACACCAGTCGGAAACCACGGACGACGTGCAAGCCGCATGCGACGGCGTGAACGTCATCATTGGAGCCGGTGCTGCGGGGGTGCAGCTCGTCTCCGCAACCGTGTGGCAGGCGGTCTCGACGTTGAAAGTCGCCATCGACCTCAACGCCGTCCCGCCGGCGGGTGTCGAGGGGATCGAGATGATGGACAAAGCCGTCGATCGCCACGGTGTGGTCTGTTATGGCGCGATCGGCGTCGGCGGCACCAAAATGAAAATCCACACCGCCGCCGTGCAGAAACTGTTCGAGTCCAACGACCGCGTCCTCGACACCGCCGCCATCTTCGAGATCGGCCAGTCGCTCGGATGAGGGAAGATTAACCACGAAACACACGAAAGCCACGAAAAGGACGAGCTTGAATACCAACCCGAAGTGTCAGCGAGGGCGAGCGCTCGCCCTCGCTGACACTTCGGGTTAGTATCCCTTGCCATACTTTCGTGCCGTTCGTGTGTTTCGTGGTTAAAACTCTTCCCGCAAGTTGATATCGCATGTCTTCCCCGTCGGAATTTGTTCCCGCCACGCAGACCGAGCTCGCCCGGTTCGTCGCCGAGAATGCGGCTGGAGCGAAGCAGCGGCTCTGTCCCGCGGGCGGCCG
>JAWXBB010000208.1:0-3424 GCA_034439795.1 Planctomycetaceae bacterium
ATGCCGAGGGATACCACGCCTATATCCAGTCGGTGGCCCGGCGGGCGGCCCGCCTTACGCCGTCCGTCGAAAACTACCCGCCGTTGATTCGCAAGTGTTATCCGGACGAGCAGCTCGGCGATCTCGATCAGTTGCGGGCGGCGTGGGCCGAAACGACGGACAGTCCCTATTACGATCACGGCTGGCTGACCTTGGCCGCCATTCTGCGACAATGTTCGCCGGTCGGCACGGCGAATTGGCAGTATGTGCTCCCCAAGAAGACGAAGGCGAAAGTCGCTGATCCGTTGTCAGCATTCAAGAGCCGGGCCCGCCAGATTTCCGCCGACATGCAGGCCCGATCACGGTCCGCTCATCCCGGCATGCTACTTCAGGAGGATGCCCGCGAGATGAACGGCGTACCGAACGGGTGGGCTACGCTGGTCATCACTTCCCCCCCGTATCCCAATAACTTCGATTATGCCGACGCCACTCGGTTGGAGATGAGCTTTTTCGGAGATGTCACTGGCTGGAGCGGACTGCAGGATGGCGTCCGCAAGCATCTCGTTCGTTCCTGCACGCAGCACGTTTCACCCATCGTATCACAGACAAAACAACTCGTGGCTGACGCGGATGTGACGGCCATTCATGACGAGCTGAAGGCCGTTTGCGACAGGCTGGAAGAAGAGAGGTCAGAGCACGGCGGCAAAAAGAACTACCATACGATGGTCGCCGCATATTTTGTGGACATGGCGCGTGTCTGGCAGCAACTGCGCCGCGTCACGGCGAGCGGTGGACGGATCTGCTTCGTCATTGGCGATTCAGCCCCGTACGGTATTTACGTGCCCGTCGATCAATGGATGGGCGAATTGGCGCGGGCCGCGGGATTTCGCTCGTGGTCCTTCGAGAAGACGCGAGACCGCAACATCAAGTGGAAGAACCGCAAGCATCGCGTGCCGCTGAAAGAAGGCCGGCTGTGGGTGGGGGGCTGATTCGTCATGGGCGAAGCCGCCGGCCACAAGTTTGGTCAATTCATCGGCGAGTATTGCGAACGAGCCATCGAGCCGCTGTTGCGGGAATTCGCCGACCAGCACGATCTCTTTCTCGACAAGGCCGGTCCGCGTCCCGCGCGCTCCGGTCAACGGGTCAAATGGATCGATTCGTACGGGAACAGCCACAACCTCGATTATGTGCTCGAACGAGGCGGCACCTCGGAGCACATTGGCACGCCGGTCGCGTTCATTGAATCGGCCTGGCGAAGATATACCAAGCACTCCCGCAATAAAGCCCAGGAAATTCAAGGGGCGGTGCTGCCCATCCGCGATAAGCACAGTTTTTCGGCCCCGTTCATGGGCTGCATTCTGGCCGGTGTGTATACCGCCGGTGCGCTCGAGCAACTGCGGTCCAGCGGATTCAAACTCCTGTATTTCAGCTACGAATCCGTGGTCGATGCGTTTGCCGTGGTTGGTGTGGACGCCCGGTTTGATGAGGCAACGGCGGATGCCGATTTTGCAGCGAAATTGGCCCGTTGGAATCGCGTTCGATCCTCCCGCCGCGTCCAGGTCTGGGAGAAGCTGCTGGAACTCAATCAGAGCAGCGTCGACGAGTTCATGCTCCAACTCCGGCAGGCCGTTGAGCGGCAGATCACTTCCGTCCGCGTGACGCCGTTGCATGGCGCAGCGAAAGACTGCACAACGATCAGTCAGGCGATCGCGTTCGTCGACACCTACGATGAGCAGGCGGCCACGGGTCCGCTGGTGAAATATGAAGTCGTTGTCCGTTACGACAATGGTGACAAAATCGAAGCTCAATTTCGAGATCGATCCACCACCGTCGAATTCCTGCGTGCGTATCAGACGGGCAACTGGACGCCGGCCATTGATGTCCATGACGAAGACGTCGAATAGGTCGACGAGTGGTAGTCGGGGTAGGGCCATGTGCGCCTGCGGAGTGATTGAGCGTCCTGCGAAGCGTCCGCATCGCTGGGTGCAACGCGAGTCCCTTTGGGCTACCATTCGGTCATGGACTCACTGACGTTCCTCAGTTATTGCGTTTATGCCGGCGCGGCGGTGTTCGCGAGCGGGCTGGGGGGGTTGATGGGTGACGGGTGCGCTCGCCTGGCGGCAGCTTCTGAAACTCAAACAACTCGCCGACGAGGTGCAGCAGCAGCGTCGGATCGTGACTCCCATCGGTCCCGGCTCCGACTTGGTGACGAGTGACGAAGAACGCTTCCGGGAGCATCAGGAATCCATCGTCGTCCCGCGCGTCAAAGTCCTGAGCCGGCGAATCGGACTGATCCCGATTCTGCTGACGTGGTCCCTCAGGCTCTGCGCGACCGGTGCGGTCCTGGTGACGGTCGGACTCATCGGCCATTTTCTGCTGTCGCCGTGATCCTCAATGGCGACAGGTGACGGGGCCCCGAAGACTTAGCCCCCCACCCGACGCTGCGGAAAAATCCGCGCAACGTTTCCCCATAAGGTAGACGGTATTCGTCGATTCCAGGGGGAGACGATCATGGCGGGGAAACAGCAGCGGCGGGGGCAGTTGTTTACGGCGGCGGAGATTCTGCATGCCGTGCGGATGATGCATCTCAAACATGGGGAGCCGCTGACGTATCATCGGTTCTGTCGCTACTCCGGCGTGCCGGGCTATCAGGTGTATCAGCACTTCAAAAGCTGGCACGACGTGCGCGAGCAGGCGGACTTGCCGCGGGTGGCAACGTCGTCGCGCCGGATTCCGGAAGAGGCAGTCCTGGAGGTGTTCGACAGCGTCGTCCGCAAGCTGCGGCGGTTTCCGACGCCGGCAGAGTTCGAGCGGCTCGGTTCCCTGAGTTATCACACGCTATGGCGGCGGATCGGCGGCTGGCCGGAGGTGCGGCGGCGCTATTCGCGGTGGCTGAAAGCCCGGGCGTCATCGGAACCGAGGCCCGAGTGGGACACGAATCCGCAGCGACAAAGCGAGCCGGAGCGCGACGTGGCGTGGATTCGGAACGCGTGGTGCGGCCTGCGCGTGGGGTTCGAGTTGCAGAGCCGGCACTTCGAGGGCCGCAACCCGTGCGAGTGCGACCTGTTGATCGTGCTGCATCACGACTGGCAGCAATGCCCGGTGCCGGTGCTCGAACTGGGGGCGATTGTGCCCGCGGCGGAGTCATAAACAGGCGGCGGCCTGCTCAGGGCGACTGGACGTTACCGCTCGCCTGTGCCGCTTGCGCTTCGATCTCGCTGCGGCCGCCCAGCAGATTGTTGACGATCATGTTCCCGCGGCCTCCCGCGACGCGCAGGGACACGGCTTCGCTGCGGCCTTCGCGATCGTCCCGAATCAGGCAGTCGGAAACGCGGCTGTGGGTGACGGTCTTCAAGTCGATGCCGACGCCGTCGCAATCGAGGATCGTGCAACCGGTGATGTTCATCCGGTTCGAGTCCTCGACCAGCAGCGTGGCCTTCCGTCC
>JAWXBB010000209.1:0-5954 GCA_034439795.1 Planctomycetaceae bacterium
CCTGCTGGTGATTCTCGGCCAGCGCGATCTCAAGGTCCGTTACCGGCAGGCGGTGATCGGCATCGGATGGGCCGTGCTGAGGCCGGCGGCGACGGTGACGATGTTCGTCGCGTTCTTCGGGCTGCTCGGCAAGGCGCCGGTGACGGGGACCGTGCCGTATGCGGCGTCGGCGCTGGTCGGTTATCTGACCTGGCAACTGTTCGCGACGCTGGTCGCTGAATTGTCCGACAGCCTGGTCCGCAACCGACACGTGCTGACGAAAGTCTATTTCCCGCGCGTATTGATCCCGTTATCGGCGATGACGGTCGGGCTGGTCGATTACCTCGTCGCGCTGCTGCCCGCCGGGGTGTTTCTGTTGTGGCTCGGCATCCGACCTGGGTGGCCGGTCGTGTTCGCCCCTCTGTGGCTGGCGGGCCTGCTGGCCGCGGCACTCGGGTCGGGGCTGCTGTTGTCGGCGCTCAACGCGCGGTATCGGGACATCGGCCATGTGGTGCCGTTCCTGTTGCAATTGGGCTTCTTTGCCTGCCCGGTGATTTACGAAAGCCCGGCGATCATTCCCGAACGCTATCTCGCGGTGTACCGTCTCAATCCGGTGGCCGTGGCATTGGACGGCATGCGTTGGAGCCTCGTCGGCACTTCGCCGCCGGGGATTATGTCCACGGTGATCGCGGCGGCCGTCGTCGTCGCGGGCATCGTCGTGTCATGGCGCGTGTTTCATGGATTAGACAGCAGTCTCGCGGATCGGATTTGAACCCCGTCACAGCCCCGAGCGCAAGCGAGGGAGAATGAGTTGGCAATGAGACAATTTCGGGTGCCACGGTCACGGAGTCTTCGACGTGGCCGTGCGGAATGACGTTCGGCACGGCCACGTCCCAAAGCCTCCGTGACCGTGGCCCCCCAATCCATTACGTTGATCGCTGTGGCAAGCATAGACTCCCTCGCTTGCGCTCGGGGCTGTGACGTCGTGTTGATCGCACAAAGACCATGACTCAGCCCGTCATTCGCATCGAGCACCTCGGCAAGGCGTTTCACCGCGCGCAGCGGCCGGTGGCGACGCGCATGGTGGACGAAGTCGCCGGGTGGCTGCGGTCGGGGTTGCGGTCCTCATCCGATGAACAATTCTGGGCGCTCAAAGACGTCTCGCTCGACATTCACGCCGGGGAGGTCGTCGGGCTGATCGGGCACAACGGCGCGGGCAAGAGTACGCTGCTGAAGCTGTTGTGCCAGATTCTGCACCCGACGACGGGCCGCATCGAACTCCGCGGCCGGGTCGGCAGCCTGCTGGAGGTCGGCACGGGGTTTCATCCCGAACTGACCGGGCGCGAGAATATCTATCTGAACGGAGCGATTCTGGGGATGTCCCGCCGGGAGATCGCGGCCCGGTTCGATGAAATCGTGGCGTTTTCCGAGGTGGAGCAGTTTCTTGACATGCCGGTGAAGCGGTATTCCAGCGGGATGGCGGTGCGGCTGGCGTTCGCGGTGGCGGCCCATCTGGAGCCGGAGATCATGCTGATCGACGAGGTGCTCGCCGTCGGCGATGCGGAGTTTCAGAAGAAGTGCCTGGGCCGCATCGGCGAGGTGGCCCGCTCCGGGCGGACGATTGTGTTCGTCAGTCACAACGCGGCGGCGGTGCAGCGGCTCTGTACGCGGGCGGTGCTGCTCGATCACGGCCGGGCGGCACTCTTCGATTCCGTGAGCGACGCGCTTAAGCACTATCTCTCCAGCGAACTCGACAGCAGCGTCTGGGTCCGCTCGGAGGCCCCGGCCGATCAACCGCATCTGGAGCGCGTGTCGCTGACGCAGCCGGACGGCCAACCGCTGGATGTCCCCGACGCGGCGAGCCAGTTCGCGCTGACCATTGACTATCACCTCACGCGGTCGGCCCCCGGAGTGCTGATCGCGGCGGCGATCTGCAACGCCTTCGGCACGCCGCTGTTTTCGTCGGCGACGCCCGACGCCGGCGTCAGTCTGCCCGAACAGCCGGGGCGCTATCGCGTGCGGCTCGTTTTCCCGGAGGCGTTCTTCATGCCCAGGCGGTTCACGGTGACGGTGGCGTTGTATTCGCTGGGGGAAGCCTTCGACCGGGCCGAGAATTGCCTGACGTTCGACGTCGCCGAAGCGGCGTCGCTGGCGACGAGTCTGCCGGGCGGCCGGTTGGGAGAGCTGCAAGTCCCCTGTGCCTGGTCGGTCGTCGAACGTACGGCTGCCGCAGCGGAGCGCTCTGTATGACCATCACCCGCGGCCCGGACGATTGGACGGCGGATCGCGTGCAGCGGTTCTGGGATTACTATGCGTCGCACGAGTCGCTTCACGGCACCTACTTCGGCGCGACCGCCGGGGCGGCCGTGGTGCATCTGCTCGATCTGATCGGCGTGCTGCGCGGTCGCGTGCTCGATTTCGGCTGCGGACCGGGTCTGATACTCGAACACCTGTGTCGGCGCGACGTGGAAGGTTACGGCGTCGATTCATCGGAGCAGTCCGTGCTGAATGCGGGCCGACGTTGCCAGGGTTTGCCCGGTTTTCGGGACGTGCAACGGGTCGACAACGGCCCGACGCCGTGGCCCGACGGCTGGTTCGATCTCATCCTGTGCTGCGAGACGGTGGAGCACGTGACGCCCGCCATTGCGGCTGCCATCTACGCGGAACAGTGGCGGCTGCTGAAGCCGGGCGGACACCTGCTGATCACCACCCCCCACAGTGAAAACCTGCAGGCGCTGATGACATTCTGCCCGTTTTGCGATTCTGAGTTTCACGGCTGGCAGCACCTGCGCTCGATCACTCCCGCCAGCCTGCGGGCGGAGTTGATGGCGGCCGGCTTCGACGTGCAGCAGTGCCAGGCCATCGACCTGCTGTCGTTCGATCCCCCCGCGACGCTCACCCGCGCCCCGCGATTGCGGCGGTTGATCTCGTGGACGTGGCGGCAAGCGCTGCGGCTGCAAGGAGCCATCGCGCCCGCCGCCGCAAGACGGACGGAACTGTGGCTGCGGACGTTCCCCGGACCGCATCTGATCGCACTGGCGCAGAAACGGCACTAACAGCCTGTCGATGAAAGGCCAAAAGCATTTGTCCACAGATTTCACAGATTGCGCAGATTAGAAACCAGAACGGGATAGCACCTTGGAAGCGGGGCTCCAGCCAATGTCTCTGTTTGCATTTGAATCTGTGTAATCTGCGAAATCTGTGGATAAAATCCAATCACATCAAACAGTGTCGTGCATGGCGCTGCATGACACTCGGCGGCGGGGATTACCTCGCGACCTCCTCGAACAGCGCTTCCAATCGCCGGATCACCACATCGGCCGCGTAGTTCTGACGGACCCATTCTCGACCCGCGATGGCCACGGCTCGTAGGTTCTCCGGATGCTGACGGAACTCCGCGAGCGCCGCCGCCAATGCCGCGGGATCGCGGACCGGCGTCAGCGTTCCGAAGCGGCCGTCGGCCAGAATTTCTCTGGGGCCGCTCGGACAATCGGCGGCGATCACCGGCGTGCCGCAGGCCAGCGCTTCGATCAGCACGTTCGGCAAGCCCTCGCTGCGCGACGGCAGGCAGAACACGTCGGCCGCGCGATAATACGGAAACGGGTTCGGCTGCACACCGAGGAACTGGACGTGATCAGTCAGCCCCCGGTCCTTAACTTGTTGCCGGAGTTTCGCTTCATCCGGTCCCGTGCCGATGATTTGCCACACGATGTCGGACTGGCCGCGTTGCCGCACCAATTCGTCGAGAGCGGCCAGCAGATCGGCGTGCCCCTTGTCCTCATCGATGCGGCCCACCGTCAGAATGCGGAACCGTCCATCCGATGAAGTCGGCAATGGCTCGGCCGCCAAAGCCTCGATGCGGTCGAAGTCGTACGCATTCGGCTGCACATGGACGCGGTCTTTCGGCAACTGCCAGTAGTCGAGCAACTGCTGTCGCAACCCGGCCGAGTTTGCCAGCACGACGTTCGCCGTGTGATACGCCCGCCGCGACACTCGCCGCCACAGCCACTTCGGCCAGCGGGCATACATCTCGAACTGCACGCGCGGATCGGCGACGGCGGCCGAGATTCGCGGCGTGGGCCGCATCCGCGACGCCACCGCGGCGTCGAGCGTCGCCAGATACGTGCGGTCGTAAATCACGTCAATCTTGTGCCGGCGCAGACAGCCCGCCAGCCAGGCACAGCGGACGTACCGTGTGATCTTCAGCACCTGACAGACTTTGGACCGCAGCGTGCCCGCGAAGCCGTCCCAGAACGATTCCATCGGCACATCCGCCGGCACCTCGTCCAACAAAATGCCGCGGCGATGGGCCAGACAGAGCACCGGGGCGAATCGCGCGCGGTCGAGATGCTGGAGAATCGCCAGCACCTGACGTTCGGCCCCGCCCGGCTCCATCGAGCCGATGTAGAACAGCACCCGGATTCGCTGCGGGTCGGTCATCGCGGTCCATCCCACCGAGCGTTGGTGCCGTGCAACTCCGTTCACGATTCTTACAGCAGTTCAAAAGCACTTATCCGCAGATTTCACAGATTCCGCAGATTGGAAGTCATGCAGAGGGCATGATTGATCAAGACGATATCCCGGTAATACGGCTCTGTCTTAAATCTGCGTAATCGGCGAAATCTGTGGATGAAGTTCACCGCTTCGCGATCTTGCGCAACACGGCTGCGCCGCGGAGCAGCACGTCGTCATCCGCGGCGAACGACAGCCGGAAATGCGTGTCGTGCTGGCTGAAGACGTTGCCGGGGATGATCAGCAGTTCGTTGCGGATCGCCTCGGCGACGAACTCGCTGCCTGAGCCCCACGGCGTCTTGACGAACAGGTAGAACGCCCCGTTCGCGCCGCGGATGTCGAAGTCGCTTTTGAGTTCGTTCACGATCAGGTCGCGCTTGCGGCGGTACTCGGCGACGCGGTCGGACACGTCGCACGTCCACGCCGCGACCCCCGCCCATTGCACCGGCTGCGGGGCGCACACGAACGTGAACTGTTGCAGCTTGATCATCTCCTGAATCACGGGCTTCGGCCCGTGCGCCCAGCCGAGCCGCAGCCCCGTCATCGAATGCGACTTGCTGAAGCCGTCGATGATAATGGTCCGATCGTTCCACGTCGTCGGGCTGACGAACGGGCGGTCGTAACAGAACACGCGGTAGATCTCATCGCTGATGAGCGCGATGTCCTTTTCCTTCGCGAGTTCGGCGAGGCCGCGGACTTCGTCCTCACCGGCGACGTAGCCGGTCGGGTTGCACGGGCTGTTGAGTAGAATCACCTTGGTCCGCGGCGTGATGGCGTCGCGGACCTTGTTGAGGTCGATGCGGAAATCGGGATAGGTGTCGATGAGGACCGTCGTCCCGCCGGCGAGCGTCGTCAGGTGCTTGTACATCACGAACCACGGATCGAAGCAGAGCACCTCGTCGCCGGGGTTCACGAGCACCGACAACGCCAGCATCAACCCGCCCGACGTGCCACTGGTGACGAACGCCTGCCGGTCCGCGTGGCCGTATTGCCGGTCGACCGACTGCTGAATCGTCTCCAGCAGCGGCTTGATCCCCTGCGTCTGGCTGTAGACGTTCTTGCCGGCGTTGACGGCGTCACACAGCGCCTGCTTCACAACCGGCGGCGTGTCGAAGTGCGGCTGCCCGATGCTGAGATTGATCGGGTTTTTCAGCGTCGCGGCCAGATCGAACACCTTGCGGATGCCCGAGGCGTCGATCTTCCGCATCCGGTCGGCAATCCAGCGGTCGGACATCGTGGGGGTGGTCCCGGAGTCGGTGGTGTGGCAAGGTCATCGCGAGCATAACACACCGTGCCGGGAAACCGCGATTGATCGCGCTGCCGGTCCGGTGACAGGATATACTGTGTTAATCGACGTTCCCGGAGCCGCCTGCGATGCCTTCACCGTTTCCCGGCATGGACCCGTATCTGGAAGATGCCCGGCTGTGGCCGGACGTGCATCATGAGTTGCTGTCGGTGGTCCG
>JAWXBB010000210.1:0-8182 GCA_034439795.1 Planctomycetaceae bacterium
GCCAGGCGCGCTGCGGACGCTGCTCGCACAGATCCCGCGCGGCTGCGTCACGACGTTCGGCGATCTCGCCACCGCGTTGGGAGACATCGCCGCCGCCCGCTGGGTCGCCCAGTGGTTAAGGGAAGAGTGGCTCTTCGCTTCGGGTGCCACGGGCACGGCTCTGCGTGCCCGTGTCTTGCCATCGAATAGGGAACACGGGCACGCAGAGCCGTGCCCGTGGCACCCAAACCAAGTAGCCTTGCATCGCGTCGTGTTGCGGACCGGCGAACTGCCGCGGTGGACGGACGACTTGCATGCCTGGCAAACGGCAATGCTCGAAGCCGATGGCGTGCCGTTCGTCGCACCGGGGCGGATTGATCCCGTCGCCCGATGGACGGCCTTCGTCACCGATCATCCGTTGCGACGACTCAGCGAGTGGCAAACCGCGACCGCATCCCAAGCCGTCTGGACGCCGTGGACCACAGTCCCGGACATCATCGGCGGGGTTGATCTCTCGTATGCCTCGCCAACGTCGGCCGTCGCTGCATATGTCGCCGTCGAGGTCGCGACCGGGAACGTGGTCTTCGAGCACACTGTCACAGCCGCCGTGCCGTTTCCGTACATTCCCGGCTATCTCACGTTCCGCGAACTGCCGCCGCTACGCGCGCTGCTGGACGATGTCCGCCGGCAGACCGAACTGGCATCCGTCATCCTCGTCGACGGCACCGGCCGGTTGCATCCGCGGCAATCCGGGCTGGCGGTCGCCGTCGGCCTGTGCGCTGGCTGCCCGACCGTCGGCGTATCAAAGCATCAACTCTGCGGCCAAGTCCGCGATGACGATCCGCTCGACGGCTGCCCCACCATCTGGCAACAGTCGGAGCGCCTCGGGGCCGTGATGACCACCGGCTCGAAGCGCCGTACCGTGTTCGTCTCAGCGGGAACGGGGATCGACCTGCCGTCCGCGATCCGCATGGTCCGGGCCGCGTGGTCCACTGAACGGTTGCCGCGCCCCATCGCGCGGGCGGACGCGCTGAGTCGAAAAGTCGCCCGTGGGCGATGACCGTTAGCCGCGATCCGGAGGCTCTGCGCAGGGGAGCGCTGTGTGAGGCACACGATACGTTTGGCGCGCTCCACGCAGCGCTCCCCTGCGCAGAGCCTCCGGGTCGCGGCCAACCAAGACTTCGTTGTGCGTGGTCACGCTGGCAAGACATCGATCAATTGCGGATGATCGAATGGTACGTTTCCGATGCCATTTCGTCACATCGACATTCCTCGAGAACCTGCGCCATGCCCGTCTATCTGATCGCCACGCTCGACACCAAAGGGGATGAAGCCGAGTTCGTGCGCTCGCGACTGGTCGCGCTGGGCGTGCCGACGGTTCTGATGGATGCCGGTTGCCTGGGGACGTCGTCGGTCGCTCCGGGCATCCCCCGCGACGCCGTCTTTGAGGCGGCCGGTGCGGCGCTTGCCGATGTGCAAGCCGCCAATGATCGCGGGCGGGCGGTGACGCTCGCGGCCACCGGGGCGGCGAACATCGTCCGTGCGACTTACGACCACGGCGACCTCAGTGGCGTCATCGCCATCGGCGGCTCGGCGGGGACGACGATCGGCACGACGGCGATGCGCGCGTTGCCGCTCGGCGTTCCGAAGCTCTGCGTCAGCACGGTCGCGGCGGGGAACATGCGGCCGTATGTCGGCGGCAAAGATGTGATGACGATGTACTCCGTCGTCGACATCGCCGGACTGAATCGCATCAGCCGCACGGTGCTCGATCAGGCGGCCCGCGCGATGGCGGGGATGGTCGCGCTGCCGAAGGCGCCCGCGGTCTCAACGGACCGGCCGCTGGTCGCCGCGACGATGTTCGGCGTCACCACCCCGTGCGTCCAACACGCGCGCGGGATTCTGGAAGCGGCCGGGTATGAGGTGCTCGTCTTTCATGCCACCGGCAGCGGCGGCGAGGCGATGGAAAGCCTGATCGCCGACGGCCTGATCGCGGGCGTGTTGGACATCACCACGACCGAACTCGCCGACGAGCTCGTGGGGGGCGTGCTGACCGCTGGGCCGACGCGGTTGACCGCCGCCGGAAAACGGGGCGTGCCGCAGGTGATTTCCGTCGGTGCGCTCGACATGGTCAACTTCGGCCCGCCGGAGACCGTGCCGACGCAGTTCCGCGACCGGTTGCTCTACCGCCACAATCCCACGATCACGCTGATGCGCACGACGGTCGCCGAGAACCGCGCGCTCGGCGAAGAAATCGGCCGCAAAGCCGCCGCGGCGACCGGCCCGACGGCGATTCTGCTGCCGAAACAGGGCGTCTCGGCCATCGACAAGACCGGTCAACCGTTCAATGATCCGTCGTCCCGCGACGCACTGTTCGCCGGTATTCGCTCATCCCGCGGCTCGGTGGCGGTGACGGAGTTGAACAACCACATCAACGACGCCGACTTCGCCGCCGCGTGCGCGCAGCGGTTGCTGGTGATGTTGGCCAAGTCGCAGGGTGGGCCGAGTCTTCGAGTCCCACCAGCCACAAACTTCAGCGACCATTCTCAATGAGCGATGCCATTCTTCGCTTGGTCATTGAAAATTGAACATTGGTCATTCCGCCGTGGCGGGACTCGCAGACTCGGCCCACCCGACTTCTCTCGAAGAGAAGACAGCCTCAAGGCTGGACTCCAACGGCTTATCCCGGCATCCACAACTGCGGCGTCGATGACGTCGTGGGACCGCCCGCACGTCGCGCTTTGATCCGCACGTACGGCGCGACGAATCGCCCGCGATGTCCGAAGTGTCCGGGCGGCGAAGTCGCGTCGCAGCGGCGCGGCTCGCGCAGGTCTTCGATGACGAAGCCCGCCTGGCACAGGCCGCCGACGAGTTGTTCCCAACGATGGAGATATTCGGTCGCACCGGTCTCGCGGTACGACTTGTCGGTCACCGCGGGCAACGGGCCTTCGTGGTAATACTCGACCCCCAGCACGTAGCGGTCTCTGGGGTCGCGGTGGCTGACCTGCAAACTGGTCGGCGCCTTGTGCTGGCTGATGTACAACCCGCCGGGCCGCGTCACGCGGGCGATTTCGCGGTACACCGCGGCGATGTCCGGCACGTAGCACGTGCTGACCGGTTGATGGACGATGTCGTACCCCGCCTCCGGAAGTTGCGATAGATCGTCCATCGACGCCTCGACCGTGCGGACCGACAGATTCCGCCGCGCGGCCTCGCGGTCGTCCAGCCGCAACATGCCGGGGCTGAGATCGACCACCGTCACCCGCGCCCCGGCGACGGCGTACAGAATCGACTGCCACCCCCCCGCCGCGGCAAGGCACAACACGTCGAGCCCCGTCACCGATTTCGGCAACCACCCGCGGCTGTCGAGCGTGCCGAGCGGATCGCGGCATTCCTCATCGGTCGCGACGTGCGAGAACGGGCTCCCCTCGGACAGCCGGTTCCAGGCGATCTGATTGGCGCGACGGTAGGAGGCGGAGTCGGAGGACATCGTTCAGTTTTTCACAGCCGAGAGCGCCAGCGAACGGTGGGTTTAGCAGGCAAAACGTCGTTCGCTGGGTGCCACTGGCGAGGGGCTTTGCTCGCCAGTGCTCTTCGCGATGAACGAATCCGTCAACGAGATCAGACAAGACACTGGCGGCTCAAAGCTGCCGCCAGTGGCACCCTATACGCTCAACATCGTGGCATGCAGTGAAACCATTTCGCCGTTCGCTGGCGCTCTCGGCTGTGACGGACAATGCGCGATCAACCCTGCGCCAGCGCCGCCGCATACGTCACCAGATCGTCCCGGGCCGCCGCCGAGCGTTGCAGCACGTCGTAGCGGCCCGCTTTCTCGCACAGTTCGGTGAACGCTGCGGCGAACTCGTCGTCGCCGGTCAGCAAGTGTTTCTCGGCGAGCGGCAGGGCGTCGGTGAAGCGGTCGATCCGCACCAGCAAATCGACCAGCACGTAGGCGATGAGGGCCTGATCGGAGCCGTCCGGCTCGACGTCGAGTTGCCGCTGGAAATACGCGAGCGCTTCGTCGCGGCCGTCGTCGAGCAGCACGCGGAAGAACTGGATGTGAGCCGGATAGTAGTCCTGAAACGGCGGCTCGCCGGCGTACTGAAACTGCGGCGCGAGCTGCGAACCGTACTCGCAGAGATCGCGGGCCAGCTCCAACTTCGGCGCGCCGGGAGACAGCGACCGGGCGAAGCGTACCGTCGAGCTGAGGTGCGACACGTCGATGTGATAATTGTTGTCGGCGAACAGCCATTCGCGGCCCGCGATCAGTTCCCGCAGCGACTTCGCCGGCGGCGCGAACGGCGTCTTCTGTTGCACCTCGCGCTGCACCGACGACGTGAGTTCCTCGTGCAATGTCCGCACCAGCAAGGCGGCGGTCGCCGCGCGGTCGTCCATCGACAACCGCGGAAATGTCTGATCGAGCGATGTGATCGAGCTGCACGTGCCGTGCGTCCGCAGCATGATCTTCATCCCCTGCACGGGATGCACGCCCTTGAACAGCGCGAGCTCCAGCAACTCTTCCGACTGCTCGGTGGACTCCCGCGGGATCGGCAGTTTTTCGATCGCGTCGCGCACTGCTTGCGGCTCGCGGATGGCATGGAAGTAGATCCACGCTTGGCCGATCTTCCCCGCCTCCAGCAACAGCCGACCGACTTCGCGCGCGGCGGCGATGTAGGTCTGCTCGAACTCATCCCGCTTGTCGGCCGGCACGTCCTCCAGCGAGGTCGGCTTGCCGAGCGGCACGCCCAGCGACTGCTTCTTCTGCAGACAAAGAGCGTCGAACAGTTTGTGATAGTCCTGCTGCTCGCGGAGCGTGGCGACGAGCTGCTCGAACAGCGCCGCAGGGCCGCGCTGTTGGAATGCTTGCGACAGAGCATCGACGGCTGGCGAAGTCATCGGCGGGGCTTTCGGGCAGGACCACGGATCGGCATGACCGCATGTTCCCCGATCCGCGCGCGCGGGGCAACCGTCGCGGGTGTCAGAGCCAGTGCCCGGGGCACTGATCTCACTGCCGGTTTCGTCGTTCGCGTTCCTTCCGGAACCGCGCCGCCCACAGAATCCAGACGCCGCCCAAGGGGATCATGCACAGCAGCCCCATCCCCTGCCCCAGCAGGGCGGCGCGCTCGTTCGCATTCTGGGCTGTCGGATCGATGAACGCAAAGAGCGCGGACAGGCCCAGAATGATCGCGCCGATCATGATCGAAACAGTGGCGATGAGGGCGGCCTTCGTCGTCATGTCCTGACCTCGGACACTCATAAGAGAAGCGGGTGGCCGGGGCTGGACCGACCAACGGGAGGGAAGCCCCGGTGAGCGTGCGACCGGGGCTTCGCCGAAGCGGCTCCAGCCCCGGCCACCCCGTCGACATCAGCCGGTCAAGTCGAACAACCGCCGCTTCCGCAGCCGCCGCCGCCCGATCCGCAACCGCCGCCGCTGCTGACGGGGGCCAAGCCTTCGGCGGAGACCGGCTGGACTTCGATCAAGCCCAAGCCCGCTGCGGCGGCTTGCAGGGCCAGTTGCGTGGTCTCCGGGCCGCGCTCCGTCAGCACGTACAGAATCTGCTTGGCCCCGTCGAGCGTCCATTCCAGATCCACGAGCTCCAGAGTCAGGTTCCACTCGGCGATCCGCGACTGCCACCGCGGGAACTCCGCACTCGCCCGTTCGCGGTGACGCTCCATCGCCGTGGCGTCCTCGGCCGTCGCCGTGCGGAGCACCTGGAACTCGGTCTCGATGGGCGTCGCCGAGCGAATCCGCTCCAGCACCGTGCCGCATTGTTCGCCGCGATCGGTCTCGACGACCACGCGGTCGCCGCGCGCCAGCGGCTCGGGCCACGCGCTGCGACACCGGGCGACTTCGGGGACGACGCCGTAGCGGATGAGATAGAGTTCCACAGACACCGTCCCGATCACTGATAAGGAGCCGGGGCGTGTCGCCCCGGTCTTCTCTTCGATCAAAACCAAGACCGGGGCGACACGCCCCGGCTCTGAAGGAGGCGCTACACCACCTTCGTCATCTCAAACAACTGCGTCGCCTGCGGGCCGAGGAAACCCTCGAAACGGCCGCGGCGACCGGTTTCGCCGTCGGTGATCTCGCCCCGCTCGGCCAGTTCGAAGTACGCGTAGCTCCAGGGCATGGTCGCGTGCCGGCCGTGATCGGAGACGTCGACGTCGAGCGTCACCGCTTCGGTCGCCGTCTGCCGCAGCTTCGAGCCGCGGGGCCCTTCGATCTCGGTTTTCATGGGGATGCCGGCCGTTTGCAGCGCGGCGATCGTCTTTTCGATGTCGCTCAGCGCATTCACGCCGTGCGAGTTGATCAGCGACGTGAAGTGATTGACATTGTAGCCATGCACCAGCGTCCACGCGGCGTACTGGCTTTCGCGGTTGAGTTCCTGCACGTCGGCTTTTTCCGGGCGGTCCCACGGACGATGTTCGAGGAACTCGACGCACGTCTCGACCAGTTCGGGCAAGGTGGACGGCGTCACCCGCGCGAGCCGGGCCAGCGTGGCGTCAGAAATGGGAGCGCGATGCGATCGCAGATAGCCGCCGAGGATCTGCTGCGCCCGGTCGCTCAGTCGCCAGACCTGCAACTCGGAAATGAACAGCTTCGGAAACTGTCCGTTGGGATGCTGGAAGTGAATCGCCGACAGGTGCTTGTCCGGGAACTGATAACAGTTCGCCGGGACGTAGCCGAGCGCCTCGAACAGCCGCGACAACGAGACAATGCCCGTGGTCGGCTGCTGCCCGGCAAGCGTGCGGAAGGCGATGTGGTCGTTGACGAACGTCCCCCCGGCGGCGGCCACGACCTGCTCGTACCGGCGGACGTACTCGACCCGTTCGCGATACCGCCCCCACAGCCGATCGAACAGCCGGGCGAGACAGCGTTCCTGATCGCTGGCCGCCGGAATGCCGGCGTGCGGTCCGTCAGCGGCGCGGGAGGGCTGATCCGTCAAGGCAAGACTCCGGGCGGATGACGCGACGCTCCGAGCTACGCGACCATCCGGTTGCATTGTAGAGTCTGTGGTGGAAACGCCAAGACGCTGGGGGAAACGGGGTTGAGGGAATCCCAGCGAGATGTCGCGATCGAGTGGGTGCCTGTCCCCAAAACGCCGCGGACTGTCAATGAAGGCGTACAAGATGTTCAGAAACTGGAACACCGGTCAGAAATCGGGAAGCACCATCGCGAGCAGGCGGCAGTGGCCTGCCCCGCAGAATCGGCACGGTCTCCAAAGATCGTGCAGCGAGTAAATTGCTGTAACTGATTTACAGGATTGATGTTAAAGAAAAATAGAGTGCCGACCCATGCGGTGTCAGCCCTCGGTTTCCCTTGACAGTTTCACCGTATCCGTCTCTAATACCGACGCTGTCTGAGGTGACTGTTGATTTCAGCCTTCAGAAGCGATGAATTCCCGGTGAAGGCTGGGACCGGCCGGCAACGGACGGGCTTCCTTGGGATTCGTCGATGATGATTGGGTGTTTCTACCTGTACGTGTGCGATCTGGCGTCTCTCCGTGCGCGGATGTGCTCTGAACAGCCATTCTGAATGCACGTCTTGGGAGAGTCGGACCGATAGTTAGGACTGAGGCGGATTGCACGGCTGGGAGGCCGTCGCACCCGTTGGTCAAAACTTACGCCTGCCAGGACGGATCGTTCGCAGGCGTCGCCTGCGGCGCACGAATTCGCGTTTGCCACTTGGGAGCGCCCGTTCGTCGCCGTCAGTCAGGGTCGGGCTATGACGGCTGGACACGAGCTTGCACGCGTCGTCGTGACCGGGGTGGGGGTTATCTCTCCCATCGGACTCGGGCGCGAAGCGTTCTGGAACAGCCTCGTGTCCGGGCGTTCAGGCATTCAGCCCCTGGCCACGTTCTCGAACTCCGAACTGCCGTCCCGGCTGGCGGCGGAAGTTCGCGACTTCGATCCCGAACAGCACATTTACAACAAGAAGTTCCTGAAGATCATGTCCCGCGACATCCAGTTGGGTGTCGCCGCCGCCTCGATGGCGATGAAGGACGCCGGATTGCCCCGCGGGGCGGTCGATCCCGATCGGCTGGGGGTAGACTTCGGCGCCGGGCACATTTCGACCACGCCGCAGGAGCTGGTCGACGCCGCCCGCAGCTTCGCCGCCGACGTCGATGGCAAGCTCTCGCGGTTCGCCGAAGACGGCATGGGCCAGATCTGCCCGCTGTGGCTGCTCAAGCAGTTGCCGAAC
>JAWXBB010000211.1:0-28632 GCA_034439795.1 Planctomycetaceae bacterium
ACTTAAACTTCTCCATGTTCGTGCGGACGAAGAAGCTGGGACCATTGCTGAGACAGAACGGACAGCGCCAGCACGATCCGGCGACCGGCTTGCCCATCAGTCTGCGGCAGACGAATTCCAGCAACGTCATCTGGGTGATCCTCGCACGGCGTCGGCAAGACGGCCGGGGTTTTCGGTAACGCCTTAACGTCTTAACGCCTTGCTTTTCTCGTAGGTTAAGGGGAGGCTCTCTCTTCTCTCTCTGCAAGACGGCAAGGCGTTAAGGCGTCGCCGTTTTCCCCGGCGTCTTGCCCGATGCCTTACTCTCTCCGGGGAGCATCCACTCCCAGCCGTCCTTCGTTTTCTTCAGGTGGTCGGGCTTCGCGATGCCGAGTTCCACCCTCGCACGTCGCAAAGCAGTTTCCGAGTAGCCGTCCTGACCGGCTTCGTCCTCTAGCTTGGCGGCTGAGTACCACTTACCCGGTTTCATGTGGGCCTTGAGCCAGTCGCTGGCGCGGTCCTTTTCTGTCTTGTTACGCGGCTTCTCCGGCGGCGGCCCAAACTCCAAGCCTGTTGCGGTGACTTGAAAGCCGACAGGATTCGGAGCAATGCCCAGGTTCTCCTTCAGCACGCGAACGCGGCACCACTTGCTCTTTGGGTCCGGCTTGTCGATGCCGATCTGGGACCGCATCATGGCGAGGATGGCGTTGGAACCCCGACTGCTGTTGGCGGTGATCTCTTCGTCAACCATGAGCTTCTTGGTGTGATGCACGACGATGATCGCGGCGTTCGTGCGCTCGGCGATGCCCGCCAAGTCCTGCAAGACGCGACCGACCCGCGAGTTGTTTTCATCGTCGCCGTGACCACCCCGCAGGCTGTCTACGATCACCAGCTTGATTTGATATCGCCGCACGAGTTGTTCGATCCGATTCAGGTGTTCGGCGTTTGTCAAATTGATGGTGGTGAGCGGATCGTCGGCGAACGGCAGAACGATGCGGTCCATCGGGATGTTCCAGTCCCGCATCCGCTGGAGCGTGATCGCCATATCGTTCTCTGTGCCGCACCACAGGACGCATCCGGGTTGGCTTGGCCCCTTCAACCCGTTGAACCAATCGCAGGCCGTAACGACGACGCGGACGAGGGCGAAGAGTACGAACGCGCTCTTGCCAATGCCGGGTTCCGCGACAATGCCCGTCAACATCCCGAAGGCGATCCAGCCCCTCAGCAGGAACCGAATCCCCGCGATCAAAACTGCCGCGTCATTCATGGTGGCTGATTGAATCGGCTCGATCTCTTCTCCGGGGAGTAGCGCACTGATTTCGATGTCATCAGTGCCCGATTTCCGCTTCGCGGCGAAGTGTTGCGCCACTCCCGACCGCGGCTTGTGCTTGCCGTCGCCGTCCGCTGAGGGCTTCGTCGATGTTTGTCCGATGCGCGGCATTAGAAATACTGCTTCACATTCGTGGGCTTGCGGCGACGCCGACGTGGCGCTGCTGCCTGATGAGTCCGGCGGGCGATGAACGCCTCCAAGTCTTCCTGCATGATCCGCCAGCGCGGCCGACCGCCCGGTTGCAGCGACACGTCCACGCCCCGCAACTCGCCGCTACGGATCAACGCGGTGACGCCGTGCTGACGGATGCCGAGCAGTTCGGCGACCTCGCGGACGGAATGGAAGGCGCGATCAGTCATCGCGTCGGCCCTCCGCACTTACCGGAACCGGTCGGCGATGATCCTCAATCCAGAGGCGCAAGTCGTCTGCCCGGTAGCGGAACTCACCATCAGGCAAGACGACGCACGGTAAGACTCCGCGCTTTGCGAGGCGAGTGACGCGGACCGGTAGCATATCCAGCAGGCGTCCGGCTTCGTGTGCGTCGATGAGTAGTGGTGCGTCTCGCATATCCCCGTTTTACGCGGGATTCTGCGAACGAAAAGAGACTTCGTGCGTCTAGGCGTCGGATACGCGGATAAGCATAGGTTGCGCGTGGATAGACGGCGTTTCGCGCGGGGCTAGTCGATCTTTCCGCCGAGCTTTCGCACGTCTTCCCGGTGCAGCCTCCACCGCCGTGCCGTGACGATGATGCGCTTTAACTTGCCTGCGTCGATATACCGCTTCACCGTATCGAGATGACATCGCATCCGATTGGCACACTGTTTTGGTGATTCAGCGGGAAGATACGGGTCTAGATTCTTATCCGCGTCGGGCGAGTGCAGCACCTTTGCACGCTCGCGGCGAATGTGCGATTGCAGCGATGAGACTTCAATGGGCGACTTGGCGAACCTCTTCCAGTGAGCAGCAAGGATTTGGCCTGCCGCGCGCACCTGGTCCGCCGGATCGGTGATTCCTTCAAGTGGACAGACGAGATTCTCCAGCGCGAGCCGGACAGTGCCGGCGACGTGTTCGTGAGCACTGCACCAAGGAATGGGGAACTCGCTGGGAGTGAGCGCCTGAGACGGAAAGTCGCCATCGCTGACTACGGCAAGACGGCCCTTCATCTGTTCAATCACGGCGGCATGTTTGCCGTAGCTGTCGAGAAGATTGAACTGCGGTTCGTCTCCCGCAGTCGGCATCAGGAGGCGATAGACCTTGTCTACATTATGGGAAGGCCGATTGCGCTCTTCGCAGTAGTGACCGACCATCGCGAGAATGTTCAACCAGTCTTCTGCGGCGACGGAAGCGGCCTCAAATTCGGAATCGGCATCGGACAACCTATTCTGGATGAGCGTCTTCGCCATTCGTCCGAAGACATTCCTGTCGAGATCATCCGGGTTCAGACCAATCTCATCGAAGACATTCATAGATCACCATCCTTCCAAGAGAGGGGCCAGCCGCCCGGCAGCGCGGGGATGGTTCCGCGGCTGCCGGGCGCTGTGCGGCGTGGATCAGACGCCTACCTACCGTCTATTCTACCCGACGAACAGGCGCAGCGCGGGGGCTGCATCGTCCGATGCGACTGCCTCCGACTTCGCGGGAAGCGGCAGCCGAATCGGATTCTCCGCGTGAGCGTCCGTGTCCGGGGGCGTGGCGTTTTGCGTGTTGCCAAGCAGCCATTGCCGCACGAACTCGACGACGCGGCGCAGGCGGTCATCGCTGATGCGCTCGCGGTAATGTCCGGCCATGTTTTGCGCGATATGACCCATGACGGAATCGACGGCGACCTGATCGGCCGTCTCGCCCGCGATGGTCTCAAAGCCGTGCCTGAGCGCGTAGAACGCGACGCCGGGCCGCTTCAGGTCCAGCGCGTTCAGCAGCTTGCCGAACTCCTGCCCGATGGCGTCCTTGGGCGATCCGGTCGTGGTGTTGACTTTGACCCACCGCGCTCCCCGGCAGGTGAGGAACAGCAGCCCCGCGTCGGCAGGGTCTTTCGCGGGCGGTCGCTCCTTCAGCCACTCGCGGATCGCAGCGACCGTTTCCGGCCACAATGGAATGCGACGGCGGACGGCGGTCTTCACGCGGGCGAAATCGACCCAGCCGGAATCCAAGTCCACGGCACGAGTCGGCAGGGCGGCCAGATCAGTCTGACCGAAGCCGGTGTTCGCCGCGAGCAGGATCATCGCCTTCAGCGGCTGCGAAGCGCCGGGGACGTGCTGCGGTTCGCCATCCTTGACGGGCATCGTCTTGCCGTCCAGCATCGCGCGAATGTCGGCCGCCTCAAACATGCGGTCGCCGTGCTTCGCGCGGTGCGCCTCCCGCGCACGGCGCACAACGTCCAGCTTCGGTTTGACGAACGACTGACCGAAGCGCACAGGTGCGATAATCAAACCGTCGTCAAACGCGAACTTGAACACGGAACGAACCCGCTGCATTTCGTTTCTGAGCGCGACGGCCTGCCGCGTCTTGCCGAGCGCGCTCCGCAGCTTGTGAAAGTCGTCCGGCACGATGTCGGTCACGACACGGCCCTTGCCGAACGTGGCGACGATGGTCGCACAGGTCGCGTGGTATCCTGCCCACGTCCGGGGGGACAACTCGCCACGGTCGCGCAGACGCTCCTTGTGGTCAAGGAACTGATTGCAGAGTTCGGCGACGGTCAGGCCGTCTGACTTCGCCCGCGGCTCTTTACCGGCGAGCAGGTCTTCCTTCACCCGGCTCCACTCTTCCAGCGCGGCGATGCCCTTCGGATCGGCGGCAAGATTGCCGAAGTAGTGGACGCGACCGCGAACCTTCTTGCACCAGGTGCCGGAACCCTTGTGAATGCTGAGGGGGAAATCGGGGCGAGGCTTCTTCAGCTTTGGCCGACCCGTCGGAAGCGAACCTGAAGGTTCGTTATTGGGGCGCAGGCGTGGGGGTTTACCGGACGCAGAGACGGCAGTAGAATCGCTGGACATGGGGCACCTCTCGGTCAAAGGGGTAGGTGTTCCGGCGTTTGTCGGCCGCAATCCGACGAACGCCATTCGCGATACTGATCGCGTGCCCACTATTCTACCGGGCGTACTATCGGGCGTAAAGCACTCGACATTAGGGCCGTTAGAATCGACGCAAGTTATTGATAAGAAACAACTTGCACCCCTAGCTCAACTGGATAGAGCATCGGTCTACGGAACCGAAGGTTGGTGGTTCGAACCCACCGGGGTGTACTTCCTAAAGCGATGCCAGCAAAGCTTTAAGCTTGCTGACCTCGGCCTCAGACAAGCGGGGAGCCGGGTCGGTTCCCCCCATCAATCCCCCCACTAATGCGGGGGTTTGTGCGGCGGACATCTTCTGCTGCACCTCGGCCGCCGCGGCCTGGGCAGAGCGCATGGCTCCGTAGAACTTCTGCGTGGTCGCGAAGTCTGCGTGCCGCATCACCACCATCAGCGTCTCGGCCGAGACGCCGGCATCGATCAGCCGGAGCGCACACCCCCTGCGGAGGTCGTGAGCGCTCGCAAATTTCACCCGGCTGCCACTCCGTTCATCAGCCTGGCGAACCACGACTCCGGCCTGCTCCCCGATCTGACTGATGATGCGGCCCACGCGTTCCTTGGTGAGCCGCCACACCGACTGAGCATGCACAGTTTGGGGGTGCCAGTTCTCGATCTCGGCCGCGGGAATCGAACTCCTCACTCGACTCCCGGTCACTCGGACAATGCCGGCTGCCATCAGCCAGTTGCGGACGGTCGTTTCCGAAACGCAACAGGCTTCAGCAATCGCACAGTTGCTGAACTGAAGCGCTAGGTGCTGCAGCTCGGTAGTCGTCGGACGGAACCACTCCTGTTGCGTGACGATCCGGTATTCCACCGGTTGAGGGTTCACGACCCAGCCCTGATGCTGGTGCCGGGGAATCCCCTGCAACAGATCGCGAAGTCCGGGCAGCATGGGAATCACCTGGTACTCACCGTTCTTCTGGGTTGATGGCACGACGAGTGTCGGATGTTCCTCTGCCCGTCTCGCCCAGGCTGGATGGATATGCCGGTCGTCATCCCAGGAGAAATCCATCACGTCCCCGACGCGGAAGCCACTCTCCCACAAGACGCGGAGAGTGAAAATCCAGGAATCGGCGACACCCTTTCCGACAACCTCAGGCGTTGCTTCGAGCATCCGCTCGAATTCGGCCGGCGTTACCGGACGTCCCTTCATCACCTCGTCCACGTCCAGCTTGTCCAAGCGAGGGACGCGGTCGATCCACCCGTGGTCGTGGCAATAGCGGATGAACGCCATCACCGCCCCCAGCGTGCTGTTGACCGTGTTGGGTGACCGGCGGTCATACCGGCACTCGTCCCCGGCCAGCAACCGCTCCTGGAGATACTCCAGCAACTCCAAGGTGCAGCAGTCCCGGATGCCGAAGTGGGCCCGGCCCCGGTCCTGGAAATAGCCGGCGAAGATCCGTGCCGCCAGCTGCAACCGCGACAGGGAATGCACCAACGATCCCTCGCGGATGCGGCTTTCGCGATGCTGCCGATAGCGATCGTAGCATTCATCCCACGAGCGACTGGCTTCTTCGGCCGCCGAGAGCCGTGGCTCCGGCGCAAGACGCGACGACACCGATTGGGCGGCCGTGATGGCCCCGTTCGTGGCGAGATACTCGCCGTTGTGCAGCCGCTCCTGGCACTCCCGTTGAATCCGCCGGGCTTCGCGCCGATCGCGCGTCCCGCAGTTCCTGCGAATCCGCTGGCAGCGGAGCGGGCAGTAGAACTTGAGGACGAAGCCGTTCTTGTCCGACGGTTTGAGCGGCCGGTCGGGATAGAGTTGGACGTTGCCGATTTCGGGCTCCCTCGACATCGAGGAGTCCTTTCTGTTGTGAAAGAGCAGGTCATGTCTCTCGCTTCCTTTCCGCGTTCCTGGAGAAATGCTCGATGAGGGCCTTCCCGGTCACCCAACGCGTGTGACCCACACTCGTGTAGGGGAGCCCCTCGTCCAGCATCTTATCCCACACCTTCTGCGAGACGCCAAGCCGACGTAGCAACTCATGCTTGCTGTAGGCCTCATCGGCATGGATCGAACCTGCGGAAAAACCATTGCGCGCCATGTGACACTCCGATGATTGCGCGTCGCGCGAGAGAAATCGTGGCCCCGAGAGAGATCAGGTGGACTTGCCACCGGCTTGACCTGCGGCCCGCACCGGCTCAGGTTTCAGCTTCTCGTACACGTGACTCAGGCACAGCACACCACGGAACGTCTTGTCCGCAAACGCGACCTCCACTGTCTTCTCTCGCGTCGAGCAGATGAAGCACGGCTTGTCCGAAGCACACTTGATCGTCAGCATTCGCCACACCTTTCATGAGAACGAACCATCTGCAGAGGACCGCGTCCTCTCGCTTCCAGAATCTGCGACCGCGACATTCGCGAAGGGGGCCGCTCGTCAAAGCCTCAATCGCTTGAGCCGCGGGGAATCTCCTCGACGTAGGCATCGCAGAGACAACCGGGGAGGTCGCAGGAGGCGCTCCACGCCCGATAGCGCCTGCCTGTTTCGAGGTCGACCACTGTCCGTCTCCATCGTCGCCCCCGCGGGATGTCCTGCTCGCTGATCCGGAGCATGAGCCGAACCCCTGACCAGAAATCGACAGGCGCGAAGATCTGCGTGCCTGCGACGGCATCGGGAACCGCCGAGGTGGTCCGCGCGAGAAACGCGATGAAGTCGGCCGCATCGCTGGCAGTTGCCGGCGCTTTGCTGCCGATGTTGAGTTCAACCGGTTCGTCTGAGGCCCAGAGTTCCTCCGGCGTCCACAGCGCGATGTCGCAAAGGCTGGTCAGCTTCCAGTCGTAGAGCGTGAACACCAGCGGACCCTTCCGAAAAACCCAGTGACGGGAAATCTTGTATTCGTCCGCGGAAGCGCCGGAGCCGAAGCAACGAATGACATCCCGTGGGGACAAAACCAATTCGCCGAAGTGGTATGTGCCGTCTGCGTCGCCGGACGGCGCTAATGCGTACGAGCAGTCAGTGATGCGATTGTTCATAGGGTTGGGGGAAAGAAATCAAGCAGCCTGCAATTGATCCGCCAAATCCGTCGTTGCGGTCAGTGGCAGCGAATAGGGGTTTTCCACGATCGTGCACACGTCATGTAGGCCCGGAATGAAGCTGGAGCGGTACGTTTTCCGTGAACTGCTCGCGCCGTGGGAGAATCGGACAATCTGCGTGTCGTGCTGTCGCAGATGCAGCTCGAAGCAAATGCGCTGCGTGTGAAACACGAGCGGACAGAAGCCGGCATCTCGGTCGCTGTAATCGCCCATCAAAACCGCCAGCCGACCGCCGGGCGTGAGGGCGTCGCAGCAGTTCTGCAGCAGGTTCCGATACCGGTACAGGAAATGGCTCAGGTTCGGTGCATTGCTGAGATCACGCGGATCGGACGTGTACTGCTTCTGCCGCCAGTACGGAGGATGGAGCCAGACGAAGTCGAATTCGCCCAGCTCGGGATACATCGCCGGATTGCAGGCATCGAAGCCGTCACGGATATCGAAGCTGAGGCACTCGATGCCGAGTTCCCGGCAGACATCGGCGCAGGTGCCGGAGCCGGTCATTGGATCGAGCACCCTCTGCGGGCGATAGTAGCGCAGCAGATCCTTGATCAGCTCTCCCGAGCAATTGCCCGGATACCGCGGATCGCCGTAGGGGCCGCGGAAGGCTTTGTGATAGAGGCTCGTGAGTCCGGGAACCGGACTGCCGTTCTTGGGAGCCAACGGCAACACCGCAATGCGGGACATTGGGGATGATCCCATACAAATGAGGAGAAAGAAGTAAGAAGCCTGAACGTGCAGGCGCACGCCCTTCTGCACGGTTGGCAAGGTGGAGCCGTAGGATCACCTTGCGGCCGTGCCACGATTCCAACGCCTGCACGAAAGAGAGCGCGAGGCACTTCAGAGTCGAGGTGCCCGCACAAGAAGAGGTCTTCTTCCCAGGTCTGCCGGCTGGTCATCCCGGAGGACGACGCCACTCTGACGACACAGGGAGGGCAGGATGGTCGGGGCCACCCCGCACTTCTTAACTCACGACGGGCTGCTGGCGAATGAATTCATCCGCCTGTTGCGCCACGGCCACGACTTTGCCCAGGTCTTCCAGATTGAAGGACTTGATGTACTTCCGCTTGCCGAGCGAATCCCGGTACGAGCGCGAGAAACTGACGCTGTAGAACGTCCTGTCGTCGCCCCGAACCTGAAACTGCCGGGCAAATACGGAAGCCGACACGTCTTCGATCACGAACACCTTGACGGGTGCTTTGGCCGACTGCGGTTCGGCCGCGGCTTTCTTCGATTTTTCCATACGGTTGGAGGAAGGAAATACAAACGGATCACACGAACTGAGCGATCCCGAAAACGATGAACAGGGCAAAGACGGTCGCGTCGAACCATTTCCCCGTGGGGCGAGTGCGGCGCTTGCGTTTGACCCGTTCTTGCGTGCATGAGTGGCATGCACACCATCCTTGCTTTTGCATGATGAAAAGCGGAAAGGACTAAAAATCCACCCTTCGCAAGTGCGCGACTGCCCCGACAGCAGCGTTGAACTCGCGATGGTGTGGCTTCGGGCGGGCCGCCGTTCAGGGCGACGGCTGCGATTATCGAATGTCGTAGAAATCGTCCGGATCGTCGACGTTCCGCAATTGGGACATGCGTTGATCGACGAAGAACCGCCGGTCGCCGAGTTTGATCGTGGGCAGATGATGCGGACGATCCTGCCGCTCATCCAGCCAGCGGTCGACCTCGTAGAGCACATCGCGGACGAAGTCCAGCTTCGACTCATGCAGGCAGAGCATCGAGACCCACCTGCGGCCTTTCCTGAACTGGAAGTCGAGCCAGTATGCCCCTGGATTTGGCTTTCCTTCATGACGGGACTGAAAAACTCCAATCCGGAAGCGGTCATTGCGGATGACTTGCGACGGTTTGTCTGCAATGTGGCCATCGAACAGCAGATCGAACGGAGGTTCGAACAGATCTTCAATGGATGGTTCCCAACGGAACCGGCGAAAGAGTCTCCTGAACATAGTGTGTGTGGGAAGGAATAGAATGGTGCGGTGAGGCACCCCAAACACGGCAGATTGCGACCCTGAATCGCAGTCAACAATGTGTTGGTCGAGCGGTGTGCCATGGCGTGCCCCTGGCCCCTTATGCGGAACCGAGCCGGAGCGAACCGGATGGAAGGGATGCGAGCTTGCGAGCGGATGACCACGGCACATAAGGGGCCAGGGGCCGCGAACGCTAGAGAGCGAGCCCCTGGCACACCGCAACTGATTGTCGGCCTTGAGGTAGGAACGACCATCGGTTTCATGACGGGGTGTCCTCCCTCGGATGGGTTGTGGTACACCCTGCGGACGGTTTGATGATCGAGGTCGGCTCTCCGAGACACGGATAGAAGATCGGCTGATGGAAGGGATCGTTCTCAAGGTCATCGGCAGCGGCGAACCGCCATAACTCTGAACCCGGCCGATTGTTCATGGCTAAGCGAAGAGCATCCCGCCGCTTTCGATCCGGCGTAATGCACAGCACGTTGAAACCCTCAACCGTGGCTTCTGGGAACATTACCCGATGCAGCCGCCTTTCGGCCATCGCCGCGTAACCGCGCGATTTGCCGTCGGCGACCTGTTTGACGCCGCTCGTGGCCCGGTCCTGTTCGAGGAAAAACACCTTGCGGTGCCCGCGTGCATTCAGCACGAATCCGGCATCCGGGGCGCAGACGAGCTTTGGGGTCTCAGTGATGAGCCGATAGAGGCGAAACCGACGTTCCGGGGCGGTTTCGTCCTTGTTGACCACATCCCACTCATTCACCCACGGTTCGATGGATAAGTCGGATTGGCCGTTCAGCGATTGATCGAAGGCGATGTGCGTTTCAGCTACGGCGATCCAATGGGGGATATGGTGCTGAATTGGGGTCAGCGTCGGGGTCAGCAGATGACGGTCATCGTCGAAGTGCTTGGCAAGCAGCTCATTTCCCAGTGGAGCGGGAAAGTACACCGTGGTGGGCGTCCCACCGTGTGGAGCGCAGAAGAGCATTTGCTGCCGATTGATCAATCGGGCGTCGACCAGCAGTTGCAGACGGCGGCGGGTAACCCGGCCGCTGACGTCAGACTCGAAGCACAGCCGCTGGACCTGCGGCCGGCTGAGAACGTAATAGTTGGCCAAAGCCTGAACAATCGCGATGTCGCGGTCCGTGACCATCTCTGCACCTCAGGAAAGAAAATGTGCCGGAGCACCCTGAAAAACCAGGGTACTTCGGCATCACAGTGTCCCGAGGTGGGACGCCACTACAACCAGGCAACCGTGCTGCAACGCTCGTAAGCGTCGTCCGCAAAACCGGCCGTCACCGGAGGCACTCCCGAAGGAGCGTGGTTCCATTAGAACCAAGAAAGCTGCGACGTCAAGCCCCTACATCCCAAAAATCTCTTCTCCCTGCTCAAGTGGCTCCACCTTGAGGAACCGCCCTAACCGCTCCGTCTCGGCATCCTGTTCGGAGGGCTGAAAGCAGTACGGATGGTTTTTGCCGAGGAACTTCTTGTAACCGTCGACGAGGGTCAGCCGACGATTTTCGTCCAGCGACGGAAAGGCCGGATCGACGTGATGCACATTCATCGGAAAGGGCATTGTGCCGTCGACGGCGACGACCGCCTGTCCCATTCCCAGAACCCGCAGCAGTTGCTTGATCTTGTGGAGCTGATCATCGACGGATCGTTTGAGTCGTCCTGTCTCCTGCACCTCGGTGCGGTGTTTCGCGAGGAAGTTGGTCTTCGTGGTCCTTCCCTCAGTTCGTGACTCTTGCTTACTGTGGGAAAAGCCATAGGTTGTCGTGGCATGATCGCCGCTGCGGGTCTCAGAGTGACTTGCCGCTTCGCCTTGACCCGTGGTGACCGAGGAACTGAAATCGGTGGTCCGAATCGCCTCATACCCATCGAATCGATCAACTTCTTGCGTGTGCGGCGTGAAATCGAGCAATGGGTAACCGAAGAGCTGCCCAAGAATCTCAAGGTCTTCCGGATTCTTCTGTTGGAACGTGATGTGGATGCCGCACTGACTGAGGACTTTGGACGTCATGTCAATGTCGCGGAGCTGCAGAGACGAGAGGTCCTGCACAGCCAGGCAGATCGACAGTCTCATTTTGCGGAACTGCGCGAGCGCGTCGATCAGATCCTGTCCGACGAACCGGCTGGCTTCGTCGATGAAAAGGTAGAACGGCTGGCGAGCGGTTCGCGAGGCAATTTGCACCGCTTCCAGAATCTCGTTGATGAACAGGCCACCGATCGCGTTTCCCTGATCGAGCGTGAAGCTGCGGGTGCGCCGCAGGTTCACCAGCATGACGGCCTGTTTTTCGATGATCTCGCGGAAGTCCAACGTCTTTCGGGCTTCGCCGGCGAACAGGCTTTTGACGGCAGGCGAGAGAAAAGACCGGAGGCGGTTGATCGTTGATTCAACCCAGTCCTCTTGTTGCCGAGGCTTGCTGCCGCGGACCTTCTCAAAATCGGAGCGGATTTCCGAGGGCAAATGCGGCTCGATGGTGCCGTAGACTGCTTCATGCTGCGGATGCGCAGTGTCCAGAAGGATCATCGCGTCGCCGAGGCCGAGATGGTCGCCCTGTTCATTCACCCGCACGCCACAGGCATACAGCACGTTGGTCAGAAAGCGTTCGAGGCGGGGTTTGCCCTCGAACCCGGCTTCCCCCTGCTTGCGGATGATCGTTCGGGCGACCGACTCGACTTTCGCCTTCAACCAGTCTTCGTAGCTCTCCCCCGGAATCTCGTGGTAGTGGAAGGGATCGAATCTGAAGCGGAAGGCGTTGGAACCTGGCTCGAAATAATTGATCCGGCGATAGACCGCTTTCCTGCTTCCGTCATAGCGCTGCATGACGAATGCCATCAGGTCTTCAACAAGATCCCCGTGGGGGTCAATCACGCAGACACCGGCCCGCTGCTCGATGATCTGGCGGACGATCAACTCCAATAGCTTCGACTTCCCTTTGCCGGTGCCACCGTATATGGCCATGTGCGTCGAAAGCTCGTCTTCGCCGAACTCGACAGTCCGCATTTCACCCGAAGAACCAATCTTTAGGGAGATCGGCAGCCTAGCCAGCTCGTGATTCACGGCGACGCTCCTCGATTTCCTCAAACGGGCTTTCGGTTTCTTCGTCGTCTTCCGTGAAGAGCCGTTCGTATGCGGCGATCCGCTCGGCTTCTTGGCTGGCGGATTCCATGCGGGACTTCTCTTCGACAAATGCGGCTCTTTCCGCTGTCTGGCGTGCTTGCTCGGCAGCTTCTCTCTGCCGCCTTCGCTCGCGAGGACGAGTGACGAGAATCGGATAGAGGGACTGGGTGATCGTGCTAAGGATGCAGTAGAGGAAGTCTCCGATCAATAGGGCGACGGCAATTTGAGGGCCATAAGGAATCGCGAAGATGACCCCAATGGCTACCGCCAGCCCCGCACCCATCTGAAGAGACTCGAAGAAAGATGCTGTCGTGAGGAACTTGAAAAACCGAGGAGTAAGCATCGCGATGTCCAGTCTGTGCATATTAAGGATGAGGGGGATGCTTATGGTTCAAACCGTAACACGAGTTCATTCACCCGCCCGAAGGACCAAGTCACCGTTCCCTGCCGGATGGTTTCTGCGGTGATGACCTTGGTGTATTCACCGATCGTGTCGTCTTTGAAGACGTCACCATCCGATACTTTGACGGTTAAGGTGTCGCCCTCACTCACGCGAATGACGCGGCTACCGAAGGAAGCCGAGTGCGTGTCCTGCTGCGTGGGAGTGGTGTAGCTGGCGCTGTAGGTTTCGAACTTAACCTTGAGGTCAGGCGGTCCGGATTCATCCCACACGCCGCCGCCCCCCTTGGTGCTCAGGACGCTCACAGAGTTCAAGATGACATCGACGGCATTTCCCGAGGGCGAAGGCGAAGCGGCGCTTTCGAAGCTAAGGGTCGGTTCTTCTATCGTAAATGTCGGCCGTCGGGATACCTGCTCCACGCATTCTTCCGTGACCTTCGCTTCCTGTTCAACCGTCTCGACTCGCTGCTTTTGTTCGTTGACCGATGCTTTCAACTCTGCAAGTTCTCGTCGGAGTTCGGCATCTCGCGAGCAACCGGCAAGGAACAGGAACCCCCCTACCATCAACGCGAACTTCTGCATGATCTGGCCCTTGAAGGAACGAAGAGTGATGCCCTCTAAGCCAGAGGGCGTGGTGCTATTGGAAAATTGGGGGGCATTCCACGCTATGTATGGTAGGGAAGCGCCGTCAACGGCAAAAATGCGGTAGGAGGGAGATACGGCGAAGATAGAGAATACGCTGCTGAAAAACCCCTCTCTTGCGAGAAGGGCGGGATCAGCGGAGCTGATCCTAATGTTCATTGCCGATTGCTTTCCTCCAGGATGAATTCCCAGGCGATCCGATAGAGATCGGCCGCCATCAGGAGATCCTTGATCGAGCAAGATCAGAAGGGAGGCTGCCCCCCTTCCTCGTCGGTCGCTTCTCCCGGCAATGGCGTGGTGTAGCAGTACGCCTGGGCTTGGGTGAGCGCGAAGATTAGCGCCGGGAGGTCCGTCGGGTTATAGGACGGCGCGTCCTTCCACTGGTTGGACTCCTTGTCGAAGTACCGACGAGGCGCGACCGTGATCGACCGGAACGTCCGGCTGCCGCCATCGTTCGTTTCCGTCTGATTGAGCCAGACGGCGACCCCGACACCACCGGCAAAGGGGCCGATCTTTTTCTCGGGCTGGCGTGGCTGGCGATGATTGGGGGCAGCCGTTGGCTGCGCAACCGGAGAGACGTCAGATGCGGGAGGTGCTGCTGCGGCGGTGGACATGAAAGATCCTTTCTGAACGGACGAAGCTGTGAACGACCGACGCTCGAATGTCGAGCGATGCGGCCTGTTGCCGCATCGGCGTCACATTGCCTCGATCGTCTGGCAATGCGCAAGCTGAGAACTCGGAATCGAGTTGAAGAAACTGGTCAATCGGCGTGCAACGTCAAGTAAACCGCACCGACGTGTGTTCGATCACTGCGCGGAAACGCGAATTCACATCCGACCAGTACACGACATCGACTTTGATGGGGAGCGATGATTCGCTGAATGCTTCGGCCAATCGCGCTCGCTCCAGCGGGGGGAGGGGATGGTCGCCCATGACGCACAGGTCCAGATCGGACATCGGCTTCTCATTGCCAGTGACCCGCGAACCGAATGCCCGCACCTCTCGCGATGGCATCTGTCGCGCGAGAATCGAGCGGATCAACTGGTCGTCTTCAGGCCGCAGTCGAATCGGAGAGGTCATTGAGACGGAGGAGAAGTTCTCGCGCGTCGACGAGAAACGGTCTGGCAAACGCAAAGACCGCCGCCGCCGTCGCAGCATCATAGGTGTGGGACGTTTTGTTCCGGGCGACGCGGTACTCAAACCACCTGTCCACCTCGTCGATCAGTCCGCGTTCGGCTCCCGTCCGCAATACGTCGTTGTACGCCATTTTGTCGACATCGTCGCCGAAGACGATCTCCAGCGCCCGCCGCAGGAATTTGAGCGCCAACTCATGGCTGTATTCAAACCGCTGGATCACCCCGTCACGAAGCAACTCGTTCAGAGGGTTGTCCTCCGCTTGCCGCAAACCAACATCGAGCTGCAGGAGGGCATCGGCCAATGGTGAGACGTCGAGGCGCGTGATGAGCAGACGATACCACGAAAACACGGAATCGCGGTTTGACAAGTCAGCGCAATGGTGGGGGAGTGGGCGACGACGATGCCGGCGAAAGAGATGCCCACCGTACTGACAGGTTGTCAGATGTCGGAAATGTGCCGATGTCAGCTCGACAGGAGAATTGTTCTCAGGCATCCTCCGAGTAGCCCATAACGTCCTTTATGGGATAGCACTTGCTCGGAGCAAGTTTCCGTCAGCCGCATGGTCGATCAGCCCCTCGTTCCCACCGGCCGTCAACTTCCGGCGATCATCGCCGGACAACTGCCGCGACTCTTTGTTGACGCGGGCGAGAAAGCCTGTCGTCGCTTTATCGAGTTCTTCACGGCGAATATCCGGAACCGCAACACACGCGAAGCATACGCACGGGCCGTGCTCCGGTTCGCTGACTGGTGCGAACATCACAAATTGCGGCTGGAACAGCTCTCCCCTCCCCTCGTGGCTGCCTATATCGAGGAGATTTCCCTGACGCACAGCGCCCCGACCGTGAAACAGCACCTGGCAGCCGTGCGGATGCTGCTCGATTATCTGGTCGTCGGGCAGGCACTCCCGCTCAATCCGGCCTCGTCGGTCCGCGGCCCCCGGCACGTCATTACGCGGGGGAAAACGCCGGTGTTGAGTGCCGAACAGGCTCGGCAACTGCTCGACGCCATCGCCGTATCAACCATCGCCGGCCTGCGGGATCGGGCGCTGATTGCCGTGATGGTCTACAGTTTTGCCCGCGTGTCAGCCGTCACCGGCATGAATGGAGACGATTACTATCCCGACGGCAAGCGCTGGTGGTTCCGGCTGCACGAAAAGGGCGGCAAGTTCCACGAAGTGCCGGCCCACCACAAAGCCGAAGAGTACGTCGACGCCTATCTCGAAGCGGCGGAGATCGGCATCGGTAAGGGGGAGCCGCTGTTCCGGACTGTGGACAGGCGAAAGCAGCTCACCGAGCGGCGCATCAGTCGCCGCGAAGTGCTCGCAATGGTCAAACGCCGCGCCCGGAACGCCGGCCTCCCCGACCGCATCGGCTGCCACACTTGGCGGGCGACGGGCATCACCACTTATTTGCTCGGCGGCGGTACGCTGGAGCGTGCCCAGCAAATTGCAGCCCATTCTAGTGCGAAAACGACGAAGCTCTATGACCGGCGGAACGACGAGATCACGCTGGATGAGATCGAGAGAATCGTGATTTGACGAACATTACTTGCTCGACTAAGCGTTTGCCGCAGCTCCATCCGCGTATGTCAGCGCGAAGATCGTATCAGCAAGGGACTTCTTAAAACCCGGATTGTCCGTGAACTGCTTGAACAGTTCTGTATGGTCGCTCATGAGTTCCAGGATGGCCCTACCAAGCGCTTTGTCGTGTTCGATGCGGGCGTTCTGCTTGTCGCTGTTGCGTTTGGCGTTTCCGTAGGCTTGATCGGCATTCACCTTCTCGGGCAGTTCCTCGGTGATGACGCGGATGATGCGGTCCTTGTCTTCCCAGGGGACGTTGCCCCACTGTTCGTTGAACTGCTTCACGATGTTGCTGAGGCGGTCGACTTCCGGTTCGGATAAGCTGCCCCCGCCACCCATGGGTACCGGTTCCACTTCCCCCTCTTCGTCCGTCAGTTTGATGGATGTCTTGGCCCGCACCTCGGCGCGGTAGCTGTCCATGTCGATTGTTTCGAGCACGCCCTTGGACAGATCCTCTTCGACTGGGGCCGGGAGTTTCGGGATCAGGAAGTTCAGGAAGATCGACAGCTTCTCCCACGATGCATTCGTAAAGTCGAGGACCGATGCGAGGAAGTTGTAGGTGCGGACGAAGACTTTCGCCTTTCCCTTGAAATCGACCTGGGCATCTTCGCCAAGATGTTCGATGTACGTCGCCACGCAGACATCGAGGATCGGGTCGAGCGTGTCGCGTTCCGCCCCACCGAGAAATCGTTCTACAACGGTGTCGATATCTGCTTGCGAATAGACTTGGTGCCCGTCGAGGTCGCTTTTCAGGTCGTGCAGCTTGTTCGGGTCGGTCGCTTCGCTCAGCACGGTCGTACGGTAATAGGGTTCAAAGGCCTTTTGAATGGTTTCTGTGTCGTTCATGAAATCGAGGACGAAGGTTTCCTTTTTCTGTGGGTGAGCCCGATTCAGCCGGGACAGCGTCTGCACGGCCTTCACGCCAGACAGCGGCTTGTCGACATACATCGTGTGCAGCAACGGTTGATCGAAACCGGTCTGGTACTTGTCGGCGACGATCAGGAACCGATACGGGTCCGGCTGGCGGATGCCGGAGACTTCGTCGGCATCAAAGTAGTCGACGATCTTGGCACTCGGAAAGCCGTTCATCGTGGCTTCCGTGACGTCCTTCTTTCCCTCGTATTCGTGTGATCCCGAGAACGCCACGATCGCCTTGTACGGGCTTTTGCGTTCGGCGAGATACGCATCGAACGCCGTCTTGTACTGCATCGCCCGCTCGATGCTGCTGCACGCGACCATCGCCCGCGCCCGGCCGCCGATTTTCTTGGCCCCCAGGACTGAATCGTGGAAATGGTCGATCATGATTTCCGCTTTCGTGCGGATGGCATGGTCGTGCGACTCGACGTACTTCCGGAGTTTTCGCTGCGCCTTCCTGGCATCGAACTCCGGATCGTCCTCGATCTTCTTGGCCAGACGATAGAAGCTGGCGACCGGCGTGTAGTTGGCAAGCACGTCTTCGATGAAGCCTTCCTGGATCGCCTGCTTCATCGTGTAGCTGTGGAACGAACGGAACGTGCCGTCCGGCTGTTTGATGCCGAAGACTTCCAGCGTCTTGTTCTTGGGCGTGGCCGTGAACGCGAAATAGCTGGCGTTCTTGAGCATCTTCCGCGATTCGATGATGCGATTGATTTCGTCTTCGACCGATTCGTCGTCGTCGGCCGATTGTTCCGACAAGGCGATATTCATCTTGGCGGACGTGCGACTGCCCTGCGAACTATGAGCCTCGTCGATGACGATGGCGAACTTCCGGCTGCGATGTTCGTCGCCGATCTCGTCCAGAATGTACGGGAATTTCTGGACGGTCGTGATGATAATCTTCTTGCCTTCGCTCAGAAACGAGCGCAGTTGCCCGGAACCCTGCGTGACGGCTCCGACGATGGCCGACACCTGGGCGAACTGTTTGATGTTGTCGCGAATCTGCTTGTCGAGGATGCGACGGTCGGTCACCACGATCACCGTGCCGAAGACCGGTTTGGCGTCCTTCTGCACCTCGACAAGCTGATGGGCCAGCCAGGTGATGGAATTGCTTTTCCCCGATCCGGCCGAGTGCTGGATCAGGTAGCGTCCGCCGGGGCCTTGGGCCGCTTCGACGAGCAGACTGCGCACCACGCTGATCTGGTGGTAGCGAGGGAAGATTTGTTTTCGCTTCTTGCGTCCCGTCTTCTCGTCCTTCTCCTCCACGATCTGCGCGTAGTTCTCGATGATGTTGGTCAGACTGTCTTTCGCGAGCACCTGTTTCCAAAGGTAATCAGTGGCGATCCCGTGGGGGTTCGGCGGATTGCCCGCGCCATCGTTCCAGCCCTTGTTGAACGGCAGGAACCAGCTCGCACCGTTCTTCAGGTGCGTACACATTTTGACCTGCTTGTCATCGACGGCGAAGTGAACCATGCAGCGGCCGAAGTGGAACAGCGGCTCCTTGGCGTCGCGATCCTGCTTGTACTGTTCGACGGCATCGTCGACGGTCTGCTTCGTGAGCTGGTTCTTGAGTTCAAATGTAATGACTGGCAGGCCGTTGATGAAGATCCCCATGTCGAGAGCGTTCGCCGATTCGACTTTGCTGTAGCGCAGTTGCCGCGTGATGCTGAAGATGTTCGCGGCGTACCGCTCGGCGGCGGTCCTGTTGCCCGGCGTCGGCGTGCCGAAGCAGAGATCAACCGAAGCTGCGCCGTGCTTGATGCCCTTCCGCAGCACGTCGATGACACCCCGTTTGCCGATCTCTCCTTGCAGGCGATGCAGAAACTGCGTGCGTGACGGTCCCTCGCTGCCGATGCCGAGTTGCTCCACCACCGTCGGCTGGGTCGCTTCCAGAAATGCGAGAAGCTGTTTGAAGTCTATGCAATGGTCCCGATCATAGTCGTGAGGATCACCCTGGACGTACTTCGCCTCGCTCACCAGTGAGCTGCTGATGAGTGCTTCGAGTCCGCCTTCGGAAGTGTCGGTGTGGCTCATAGTTCGACGTCCTCGAAATTGGCGAGTTCCTCCGGTTCGGACGTGGGCTCGTCGGCAGCGACTTCGGCAGGAAGGTGTTTCGCGGCCTCGCGCACGTCCAGCTTACCCGTAACCACATCCGTGATGAGGCGAGTGCGGTATTCAACGAATAAGCGAATCTCACGGGAGAGCCGCTGAAGAGCACAGTCCAACGCCTCTGTCTCGTTCTCGACATATTCGAGAACGGAAGTATGCACTTCGCAAAGCAGGTATCGGTTGACGCGAACCCGGCCCACCCCGGCCGGGTCTTTCATTTCAGCAAGGTCTGAACCGAGATTCCCATAGCTTCCGCAAAGCGCCGAACCATGCCCATCTGCGGGTCGCCAGTCTTCAAGAACAGGTACACAGACTGCCGCGCCGACGATGGCGCGTAACCCATCTTCTCGCCTAGCTCTTGACGTGACAGCCCGGATTCCGCGAACCGTCGCCGGATCGCCTCCATCACCGGGTCTTCAACCTTCGGCTTGCTCATAGCCAGATTCTAGGCTTTCCAGAATTCTTGTCAAGCAGTGCTTGACATCAACCCTTGATGTAGATAAGATATCTACAGACATGAAGGGAACGCCATGAATCTGCTAGACCTTGCCCGGCTCGACGACAACCAAGCCCGCCAGTACCTTGAGAAAATTCGCTGGCCGGACGGGCCGCGTTGCATGCACTGCGATTCGGACAACTGCACGCGACTGGAAGGGGAAGCCCATCGGCCCGGTACGATCCAATGCAACAACGGGGCGTGCCGGAAGCAGTTCACCGTCACCGTGGCTTCGGTCATGGAATCGAGCCATGTCCCGTTGGTCAAATGGGTGATGGCGTTCCACCTGATTTCCAGTAGCAAGAAGGGCTTCGCTGCCAAGCAACTTCAGCGGGAACTGGAGCTCGGATCGTACCGGACGGCTTGGTTCATGCTGCACCGCGTCAGGCACGCGATGACGGCCGGATTTGGCAAGCTGGACGGCGTCGTGGAAGCGGACGAAACCTATGTCGGCGGGAAGCCGCGGTACAAGGGGCAGTCTCCCCGCGGCCGTGGCACGAAGAAAGCCCCGGTGATGGCGCTGGTGCAGCGGGACGGCGACGTTCGCTGCTTCCCGGTTCAGATGGTCGATTCGGCCACCCTGCACACGGAGATCGTCGCCAAGGTGTCGAGTGACGCGACGCTCATCACGGACGAACTGCCGGGGTACAAGCGAGTCGGGAAGACGTTCGCCGGTGGGCATCACACCGTCAACCACGGCCGGAAGGAATACGTTCGCAAGGCCCGCGGTCGGGACGGCATGAAGATCACGACGAATACCGTCGAAAGTTTTTTCGCCTTGCTGAAGCGGGGGAACTACGGGGTGTACCATTCGATGAGCAAGCGTCATCTGCACCGCTACTGCGAGGAATTCGCGTTCCGCTGGCGTCACCGCAAGGTGTCCGACTCGGTTCGGACGGAAGCCGCGATTGCGGCGGCGGAAGGAAAACGGCTGATGTACGAAACACCTTCGTGACAAGGTCGCCCACGGCCGATACAATACTGGTCAAGCCTCCAGTGGGGACGACATGACCAGCGCTGGATTACCGACGGCTGAACTTTACCTGTATGCGCCCGAAAATCCGGGTCAGCACGCTCCACTTGCTGACTTTAACGAGGCGTGTGCCGCGCTACGCAAAACGCTCCGTCATGTTGAGCGGTGCATCAGCGGCAAAGACGCCAGCCTCGAATTCGAGGTCTCTGAGGTGACGGTCGCCAGCTTGAATCTGCGAACCGCGCCAAGCACGCGGAACCCAGATGTCTTCTCGCTGGCTTCCGAAACGATTCGGGTACACCGCGAGACGTTCAAGAAACTACAGGGTCGCGACCGCTCGCTAGACCCGCGACTCGACTACAACGCCGTCCTATCGTTTAATGACTTCTCCCCAACGGTCAAGCGGCAGAAAGTCGCCGTAGCCGTCGATGGCGTAAAACTCTCTCAGGACTTCATCGACACGCTAGGCAAGGTGCTGCGGCCGATTAAGCCGTCGTTCGGATCGGTCTCCGGCATTGTCAAGCAGCTTGACGTTCACGGAAAGCACACGTTCGTTCTCTTCCCGCCAATGCTAGGAAGTGACGTGAAATGCTCCTTTCAGCCGGAGAAGTTTGAGACGGTACGGGCCGCACTGAAAAGGCACGTCACCGTCTTTGGGCTGATGCACTATGGGCTTGGCCGTTCCTTTCCTGTCACGGCGGATGTCGATGATATCGAGATTCACCCCCCAGACAGCGAGTTGCCAAGCTTGCTTGACATGGAGGGCATGATGGAAGGCGAAACCACTACCGTAACCGGGTCACTGAACGATGAGTGGGAATAAGACTCCGCCAGCCGTCGTGTGGGATACCAGCGTGTTTCTTGCTTGGTTCAAGCGGGAGCAAGCCAAACCCCTGCACCTTGTCGCAGCGTCGGCGCGCGAGATCATGACGAATAGGGTCATCCTCCTTGTTTCTGCTGTGACGCGAATCGAGATCATGAACCGCCCACAGTCTCCGGGCGCACGGGATAAGTTCAAGCAATTCCTCAAGCGGAGTAACGTCTCTCTCGTTATGCCCGATGAGCGGATTATCGACTTGGCCTTGGAAATAAGGCAGCATTCGGCTGATGAAAACGCCGCCTGCCAGACCAACCATCCGGTACTTGGAACATGCGATTCGATCATCGCCGCGACAGCAATCATCTACAAGGTTCCTCGCCTATTCGCGTTCGATTCTAAACTCAAGAAATACAGCACCCTGCCGGTTCTTCGCGGACTGAATGTCACTGATCCAGAAGAGCTATCGCCAGTGCTAAAGCCACACCCCGAAAACCCTAATCAACCGGGCTTGTTCGATGGCCAAGAAGAAGAAACTGGAGAACCAACCGTTCCCGGAGATGACGCCGGAGCAGGCGATCTTTCTGGCCCTGAACACGAAGCCGATTCACAAGACGGCGGCGAAGACCGCGAAGCCGACACCGAAGAAGGCGAAGAGACGGACGCAAACCCCAGAGGGGAAGTAGACGGGGGCGACGGTGAGGCCATCGCACCACCAGACTCGCATGGGATCGTTGAAGGTTCCCAAACGATGGCGGCCATCAACGCCATACTCGAGAAAGAGGATGCGGCCGACGAAAACGGCGCACCGGGAGTTAGAGACGGACTGCCAGTAGCCGTGCCAGCCACCGCAACGGTACCTGTCGATGCACATCCGAAGCCGGAGTTGCCGGAGACCGTCACCACAACCACTCACGCGGCGACGGTGGGAGTTGCGGAGAAGTCCGATCAACCCCCAGCCAGCCCGCCTGCAACGGGGTCGGCGGAGAAGTAGGAGTGGAGGGAGTCGAACCCTCGCTTCGGTCTTAACACTGGCGTCGCCGTGTCCAACGATGCCAGCGGAATGCAGGGCCGCGTTCTGTCCGTTAAACTACACCCCCGCTAAAAATCCTAGCCAATCGCCAGGAACGCATCAACCCACGCCTGCTTTGCCAAGTGCATACTTCCGTTCCATAACGGTGTAGGCCCCAGTGATCATGCCGCTGAATTGCGAGAGTCCTACGGTGCGCGGAGTTTCTGGCACATCGAAAAAACAAAAAACCAAATCGCCAACTCTCACTTCCTGGGATGTTCCCATATCGGACGAGAATTTGCCTTTCATTGTCGAGATGTCACGAACGATGACGCCTTGTTTGGTGAGCGACAACAACCGATACTGAGAGTGACGATCACCCACCAGCACCTTTCGTACACGGAGGTACGCGCGATTAGGCACTACATCCCAATGCTTCGGGATGTCGCCGAGCCAGGGGATGCCCGATGGTTTGAGGCAGACGGTAGGGTCGAGGCCGCGAGTGACCGCACGGTGGATGATTGACTGCTTCTGCTCATGGAGGAGTGCGATCACCTTCCGCTTCGCCCGGATCGCCTTCTCCATCCGCGCGTTCGCGTAATTCAGAAATCGAACGATCGCCGCCTGTTCTTCTGGCGGAGGCAGCGGGGATTTTGTGCCAAGAAACCGTGGAGCCGGAATTGTGTTTCGTAGCCCGGAATACAACGGGCTCAGCAGCTTTCGGTCGTCCATGGCCCGGTAGAAGAATTCAAAATACTGTGGATTGCCTCGTCCCAAGAATTCAAACACCGTGTACGCGCCCGTGATCATTCCGTCGTGTCGAGACAGTCCGACGGTTCGTGGCGTTTCCGGCACGTCGAACAGGCAGAACACAATGTCCCCATTGCGAACTTCCTGCGAAGTTCCCATGTCAGCAGAAAACTTGCCTTTCATTGTCGAGATGTCACGGACGATGACGCCTTGTTAGGTGAGGGAGAGCAGAGAATAGTCGCTGTGCCGTTCACCAACGAGCACCTTTCTCTTACGGACAAAGGCACGGTTGGGAATCAATCCCCAATGCGAGGGCATTTGTCCGAGCCACGGTAGCCCCGACTCCGTGTATTCCCGGTGCGGACGGAGATTGGCGATCATAGTGCGTTACTCTTGAGAAGTTCGTCGAGCAAACCTTCCGCTTCCTGCTCCGCCGCGAGAATGTCGATGCGGATTTCGTCCAACGTGCGCAGCGGCTGGGGCTTGTAGAAGTGACGGGTGAAGCTGATTTCATAACCGACCTTGGTCGCGTCTTCCTTGATCCATGCGTCAGGGGTGTAGGGCAGCACCTCGCGGCGAATGAAGGCTTCAATGCCGCCCTCCTCCAGCAGCGGCACTTGCTCGGTGTCGCGCAGATCCGGATCGGGTTCGTATTCGACCACGGCCGGCTTGCCGTTGACCTCTGCCTCATACAGCCCGCGAAGCTGATCTGCTTTGGTTTTGGAGGGCTTGTGAACTTTGGCAATGACGCGCGGGGCGGTCTCGACGCGCCAGCTCACGGCGCGGAGGATGAGCTTCAAATCGGCGGCGGAAAGTTTGATGTCGAGCTTCTTGAGAGCTTCGTCCACACGAGCGCGGAACACATTGTGGTCTTCAAAGAGGTCGCCGCCGATTTCTTGACGCAGGGCGTTTGCGGTTTCAACGAGCGACGCATCGCGTTGCCAGGTCTTGGGGTCGAGCAGCTTCTTCTTCTTCCTTTCCGGCAAGCCCTTCTTGGCAGTGCCACCCTCTTCGGATTCTTCCTCGTCGTCTTCACTCCCCCATTCGTCGAGACGTTTCTCCAACGCAGAGGCAATGTTGGTAAAGTCGGTCGCGAGCGTGTCGCCGAACTCCTCGAAGAGAACGGTGCGTAGTTCCTCATCGCCCGAAGCAAAACGGAGCGGAGCGATGGCCTTCAGCGAAAGCTGGCTGTGCAACCGGAGCGGACGCTCGACGGTGACCTTCCAGTAACCGAAGGCGGCGTTGGGGAAAATCTTCGACTGGGGCGTTTCCTGGAATTCGGTGTAGGTGTCGCAGATGCGGCGAATATCGTCCGGGGCGAGTTCGCAGTTCTTTTTGCCGAGATTCTTGCGCAGCGGCCGAAACCACTGCGTCGCGTCGATCAGTTGCACCTGGCCTTTGCGATGCTCGGGCTTGTTGTTGGAAAGCACCCAGATGTAGGTGGCGATGCCCGTGTTGTAAAACAAGTTGAGCGGCAACGCGACGATCGCTTCCAGCCAGTCGTTCTCGATAATCCAACGGCGGATGTTGCTCTCGCCCTGTCCGGCGTCGCCCGTGAACAGGCTGCTGCCGTTGTGAACCTCGGCGATCCGGCTGCCGAGCTTCGACTTCCGCTTCATCTTGGCCAGCTTGTTGACCAGGAACATCAACTGGCCGTCGCTGGTGCGGGTGACAAGGTTCAGGTCCGGTTCGTCACCGTAGGGGCTCTTGTGCTCCACGACAAAACGTGGATCGGACATATCCTTCTTGTTGCCGCCGCAGATCCGGTCGAGGTCTGTCTTCCAGCTCTTACCGTACGGCGGATTGCTGAGCATGAAGTCAAACTCCAGCGACGGGAACGCATCGGCTGACAACGTCGAGCCGAACTTGATGTTCTCCGCCTCGTCGCCTTCTCCCTTGAGGAGCAAATCCGCCTTGGAGATGGCATAAGTCTCGGCATTGATCTCCTGCCCGTGCAGGTGAATAGAGACGTTTTTACCGTGCTCCTTGGCAATCGTGTGCAGAGTCTCTTCCGCCACGGTCAGCATACCGCCCGTGCCGCATGCGCCGTCGTAGAGCAGATACGTTCCGGAAACGAGCTGGTCGGCGATGGGCAGGAAGATCAGCCGGGCCATCAGGTCCACGACTTCGCGGGGCGTGAAGTGCTCTCCTGCCTCCTCGTTGTTCTCCTCGTTGAACCGACGGATCAGTTCCTCGAAGACATACCCCATTGTGTGGTTCGACAGCGCGGGCAACTTCTCTTTGCCCTCGCCGTCGAGCACGGGATTCGGGCTGAGGTTGATCGTCGGCGAAATAAACTTCTCGATCAGATGGCCCAAGGCATCGGCGTCGTCGAGGGTGTCGAGTTGCTGGTGAAACTTGAACTTGCTGAGGATTTCCAGGACGTTCGGCGAAAACCCGTTCAGGTAGTCGGCGAAATTCGCCTTCAGTTGCTTCGGCTGGTCAAGCAAACGCCGCAGCGTGAACTGCGACGTGTTATAGAACGGCTGCTTCGCCGCCTGCGACAGAGCAGGCCCCTGATTCGCGATCTTCGCCTTATCGAGCTTGTCCTTCATCGCGAGCACGGCATCGTGCGTCGGTTCAAGAAGACAGTCGAGACGGCGGATGACGGTCATCGGCAGAATGACGTCGCGGTACTTTCCGCGAACGTAGACATCCCGGAGAACATCGTCGGCGATGCCCCAGATAAAGTTGACGATGGAATTGTGCTGGGAATTGTCCATGCGGTGTCAGTATGCCTTAGTTTGCCTCGTGATTGCGAATCGCATTCCGCCTGGATTCAGAAGAGGCCGGGGCCTGTGTCTTTGCTTCGTTTCTTGACCGGTCTGCGGACGGATACGGGACGAAGAATCGCGGCGACGGCCTGTTCGCCAGACGCCCCGAGTTCGTCTTGCGCAGTCCAAAGCGGAATCGCTGACACCCTGTACGTCCCGGACGCCTGCCCGAAATCGAGATGGCACTGATCATCGACGGGACTTCCTGTCGCGGCGGCGCGGTAGATCGGCCCGTCGTTCTCGACGGACTTGTCTTTGGGTAAGAAGTGGCCGTCGGCTTTGAACGTTTCACTCGCGATCGAGTATTCGATCCGCAGTCGGCGTGCCTCGCGCAACTCGTCTTCGGCACTGATGCCGAAGAGATTGATTTGGTTCGGATTGCCGACTGTCCCCTTCTGCGTCGGCTTGAGCTTCCAGATGAAGAACACGGCTGCGACGGACTCGGGCGACGTTTCCGCATAACGGCGGATCACCGCTTCGCGTGAGGCGTGATACGTGGCGGATAACGCGATGATGCCGGGTGCGTCGGTGATTGCTGCAGCGTCACGACCGAACCAAGGCTGGGGAAACAGCAATTCGGCAGCACCGATGTCACAGAGCATTTCAAGGTAGTCTTCGGGAGTTTCCCGATTGCGATACCGCGCGTCGGTGCGGCACCATTCCTTGCTCGCATAGTCGGGGAAAAACGTATGACTTATTTCATGTGCGACGCTGAACCGCTGGCGGGTTTCGGGGCGATCGGGATTCACGCGCATCGTGACGCCGCCTCGACCATCGGGAACGAGTTCCGCATCGGGACTGTGGACAGGTACGTCATCGCTCCGTCCAATTCCCCGAAGACTTGCCAGCACATCGACGCTGATAGGGAGTGATGGCTCGCCGAGCATTGTGACGTGGAGATCGAGCAACTCTTTCGCTTTGGCGCGAATGGCCGCTGGGGCATCGTTACATCCCGTCGAACGGATCAACTCGTCGATGAGAGCCTGTGTGGACCGCGCCGATTGCGTCATGTCGGTCGCTTCCGGGTGGTGTTCAGGAGGACGAAATAGAGTTGGTGCCACTCGTCGGCGGTTTGGGGCTGCGAGCCCCGGAATTTCATCCCCGCCAGTTCCTGGAGATCCTGCGCGGAAAGTTGGTCCCCCATCCGGTCCCGGAATTGCGCCAGTGACGGCGGGATCTCAACTGGTCCCTGCGGGGCTTTGACGGTCGCCAGCCCCAATAGCTCGGCCAAGGTGGTGGAAAGCACATGTGCTATACGCAACAGGACGTCTGCGGATGGCTTTTTTGCGCCGGCCGTGTCTCGTTCGAGTTCCCATAAATACGTCTTGGAAATGCCCGCCTTTCCGGCGACTTCGTCGAGTGATAACCCCTTGTCGTCCCGTATCTTGCGCAGTCTTGACGCAAGAGTATTTTCGGGCTGGTCGCCTTGTTTCGCTGTTTCGCTCATGCCCGCCAGTGTACCAAGTCTGTTAGTCGCAGCAAGATTTTTTGTTCGTTATTGTTGACGCATCGATGGCGAACGGATATGTTCGCCATAACGAACAGCATGTTTTCCCTTCCTGGATTCGTTGCATGACGCAGCCCTCATCACATTCAAGGCGCAAGCCGCGGAAAGCCGCCACCCCGCCGGTTACAAACGGCTTCCGAGAAGTCACCCGATCAATCAGCAAACCGGTGATGGCCCTTCTCTGGGGACGGGCGGCAGCCCGCTGTGAATTTGCCGGCTGTAGCCGTCCACTCTGGAAATCGCCGGTAACGCAGGAAGCCGTCAACATTGCTCAGATGGCGCACATCTACTCATTCAGCAGCGACGGGCCGCGAGGAAACGACGGTGTGTCTGCAGCGGATCTCAACAGCGTCGAGAACCTGTTGCTTGTGTGCCATCCGTGCCACCGAAAGATTGACCAGTATAAGGACGGCGGTCGGTACTCCGCATCCCTTCTGCACGAAATGAAGGCGTCGCACGAACGGCGGATTGAGCAGGTAACGGGAATCGATCCCGGACGGCAGAGCCATGTCGTGTTGTATGGCGCGAACGTGGGCGACCATCATCCGTCGCTCAATTTTCACGACTGCGCTACGGCTATGTTCCCCGATTTCTATCCGGCGACAGATCACCCGATCGAACTCAGCATGCTGAATGATCCTATGACGGACGATGCCGCTGCATATTGGGAATCGCAGAGTGTGCGACTTTCGACCCTGTTCCAGCAGCGGGTGCGGGACAGACTCTCGCCGAACGACATCAGGCATGTTTCGGTGTTCGCGATTGCGCCGCAACCGCTCCTCATCTTACTCGGCACTTTGATCGGCGAAATGACGAACGCGGCGGTATATCAGCGGCAGCGTGAACCGCCAACATGGGCCTGGCCGGCGGTGTGCGATACATCCCCATTCGAAGTTGTTGCTCCGAGTTCGACGGCGGGCCCGCCGGCATTGGTCCTTGCGATCAGCGCCACGGTGACCGATGACCGCATTCGGAACGTGCTGGGCCCGGACGCATCAATTTGGACTGTCA
>JAWXBB010000212.1:0-3662 GCA_034439795.1 Planctomycetaceae bacterium
CCAGCGACTGTTCGGGTGAGACTCGATGAAGCCGGCCGGGATCAGGCTCTCCCACGGCCTCGGGGGCCAGAGGGTCATCGATCTCGCGGCCGGCGCGGAATGGGGGGCCGGAACGGATGTCGCGTCCGAAGTCGGCAACCAGTGGCCACCTCCCGTCCTTCGACATTCCCTCCGCCGATCTCATCTTCGCGCACCGTCGGCTCCCTGCTAGAACTGCCCGTTGCGTTCGGTCGATGGCGGCCCCCAGGGATGGCGGGACCGGCCCGGGCGTTGGGGGGAAGGATTCGTTCATGCGGTTGGATGCGGTGATTTTCGGCGGCGGCGCGGCCGGGTTGTGGCTGCTCGACCGCCTCTCGCGCCAGGGTTGCCAGGCCGTGCTGCTCGAAGCCGAGGCGCTCGGGTCGGGGCAGACGATCGGCTCGCAGGGGATCATTCACGGCGGACTCAAATACACGTTGCAGGGCTGGCTGACGAAGTCGGCCCAGCACATCCGCAAGATGCCCGACGTCTGGCGACGGGCGCTGCTCGGACAGATCGCCCCGAACCTCACGCGGACCCGGCTGCGGTCCGACTGCTGTTATCTGTGGCGAACCGATTCGCTCGCCTCGCGCGCGGGCATGATCGGCGCCCGCATCGGCTTGCAAGTCACGCCGGAATACGTCGAAGGGGCCGATCGCCCCGAAGTGTTGGCGACGGTGTCCGGCACCGTCGCGCGAATCGCCGAACAGGTGATCCAGCCCGGCAGCTATCTCAACGATCTCGCCACGCAATATCGCGACCGCATCCTGCAAATTGATGCAGCGAACGGCGTCGCCTTCGAGCTGCGCAGCCCCGGCGAAGTCGCGGCCGTGCGGCTGACCGATCCGTCGTCGGGCCGGACGCTCAAGCTGTTGCCGCGGCAGGTGATCTTCACCGCGGGAGCTGGCAACGCGGCCTTGCGCGGACAAGTCGGATTGAGCAGCGCGGTGATGCAGCGCCGGCCGTTGCAGATGGTCCTCTGTCGCGGCCGGTTGCCGGAGCTGAACGGGCATTGCGTGGACGGACTCAAGACCCGCGTGACGATCACGTCGGACTGCGACGCCGACGGTCGCACCGTCTGGCAGATCGGCGGGCAACTCGCGGAGGACGGCGTGTCGCTGACGCCGCAGCAACTCGTCGATCACGCCGCGCTGGAATTGCGGGCCGTGCTGCCGATGCTCGATCTGTCGGACGCCGAATGGTCCACGTACCGCGTGGACCGGGCCGAGGGGGCGACCGACGACGGCAACCGCCCGGAAACGATTCAGGTGCTGTGCGCCGGGAACGTCACCACCGGCTGGCCGACGAAGCTGGCGCTCGCGCCGGTCCTCGCCGACGAAATTGCCGGCCGCATTCAACCGGCTGCGGGCCGTGTGGAGTTCGACCCCGCGGCCATCACCGATTGGCCTCGACCGTCGGTCGCACCGCATCCGTGGGAGGAACGGTCGCGCGCCTGGTGGCAACCGACGCAGCGCCCCGCGAAACCCCAACCAAACCGCCGCGCCGCCTGACAGCTCGTCGAAAGGATTTCCCATGCGCAGTCATCATTCGATCCTCGCTTGCGGTTTCGCCGTCTTTTTCAGTTGCACCATCGCGCTTTGCGATGACCCGAAGCCCACAGAAAAACTCGACTGGAACGAACCGACCGCGAAGTTCGCCGACTTCATCGCAGACCTCTCCGCGAAGCGGTTGGAGGAGGCGTGGCAGACGTACCGGCTGATGCTCCCCGAGGTGCCCAAGACGCCGCAGTCGCCGTTCGATCACGATCCGTTCGAGGACTTCAAGAAGGCGATCGGGCAGTTTCCGACCGAGGTCGAAGCGTTCCAGCTCGTCGCCACGCGGAACTACTCGGAGAAATCCCGGCGGATGTTTTTCATCGCCGATACCAAGGTCGGGCCGTATCTCGTTGAGACGGTGATCTACCGCTTTCAGGGGCAGTGGCGTTTCGGTCATTTCGGCTATCACTCCGTCCTGGCGGGTGACGCCAACTGGCATAAGCTGCACGAAGACGTGTTGCCCGTGACGAAATTGCCCGAACCGGTCGCCGTGCCGTTGCCGAAGCGCGAACCCGCCGCGGAGACCGCCGGGAAGTGACTTCGCCGCTCCGTCCGCTGGGTCGTACCGGGCTGCGCGTGCCGCCGTTGGGGTTCGGCGCGTTCAAGATCGGCCGCAACCAGGGGATCAAGTATCCCGCGGGTTACGAGTTGCCCGATGACGCCGCGGTCTCGCGGCTGTTGAACGGCGTCCTCGATCTCGGCTGCACGCTGATCGACACAGCCCCGGCGTACGGCTTGAGCGAAGAACGGATCGGCCGCGCGATCGGTCATCGCCGCGGCGAGTTCGTCCTCTCCACGAAGGTCGGCGAGACCTTCGACGACGGCGTCTCCCGCTACGATTTCACCCGCGACGGCGTCGAACACAGCCTCCAGCGCAGTCTGCAGCGCTTGCAGACCGACGTGCTGGATCTCGTGTTCATTCACTCGAACGGCAACGATCGGCACGTGCTGACCGAGACCGACGTTGTCGCCGTGCTGCACGAATGGCGCGACCGCGGGGCGATCCGCGCGATCGGGCTGTCGGGCAAAACCGTGGAGGGTGCGCGAGCCGCAATGTCGTGGGCCGATGCCGTGATGGTCGAGTACCATCTCGACGACACGTCCCATGCCGACGTCATCGCGGAAGCCGCCATGCAAGGCGTGGGCGTGTTCGTCAAGAAGGGGCTGGCCTCCGGCCGGTTGCCCGCTGCGGAGGCGATCCGCTTCGTGATCGGAACGCCGGGCGTGTCGAGCCTGATCGTCGGGGGCTTGAGCCTCGACCACTTCGCCGCGAACTGGCGGACGGCAACTGAGCGGAGTCGTCATCCCCGTGAATAGTCCTTCGCCGGGTGCCATGCTTGCAGCTTTGGGCAAGCATGTCTTCCGCTCGTGTTCTCTCAAAGACACATGCTCCCCCAAAGCTGGGAGCATGGCACCCCGGTTCAGGTCAGCCGTGTGTCGCCCGCCCCACAGGCAATAACCCGCCCAGCCGCCGATCGCCAGCATCATCAAGCCTCCCGCCACAAAACCGCGCGGCGAGCGGATGGCCAACTCCATCGACCGCAGGGCCTTGTCCGGCAGCACAAAGCACACGACGGCCTTGGCCACCATTAGCCACCCGAACGCCGTCAGCACCGCGCCCGGCCACGCCCACGAGGGATGTCCGGCGACGACCATCGCTCCCGCGGCGAGACTCAGCCCGCCATTGAGAAACGCCCCCGGCCGACCGCAGCCGTGCAACTGGCGATACGCCTCCGCCCAGTCGCCGGGCCGCAGGATGTGGGAGATTCCGACAACAGTCGCAGTGATGGCGATGAACCACTCGACGGCTTGGGCCATTCTGTCACCCTTCCACACGCGACTGAGCGATCCGCGAAGACACGGCGTTCCCCCGACCAATCACCCGCCGACGTACCGCGCATACGCCGTGCGCGCGGCGGCGGGGTCGTCGGTGCCTTTGATGATGGCCCGGCCGTCGCGGAAGACGGTCAGTTCCAACTCCGTCCCGGCGACGCGCAGCCGGGCGAGGAACGGGTTCGCCGTCACCGTTCCCAACGATTGCCAGCGGGCCGACAGCGCCGCGAGATCCTGCATCGCCGGCGATGCAGG
>JAWXBB010000213.1:0-41754 GCA_034439795.1 Planctomycetaceae bacterium
GAAGTCGTGTCCCCTCCATCAAGGCCAAAAGCCGCTGTCTTTTCCATCCCAATCCCAGCCAATCACTTGCGCGACTTCTAAGTGCCATTCGTCACATCGACCGAGGTTATTCGGCGGCGGACGTCCGACATCGCTCTTTCGCTCGGCTCAGCCCGCGCCAAATTGATTCTCAACTCCTTCGTCTTTCGCGGCGTATCAATTAGGCGGATGTGATGCTGATGCTGGCGTGCCGGCGGCATCCCGGATCCCGGCCAGCGTCCGGCCGCCCGCCAACGTATGGCTGATGAAGGTGTGACGGCGGTGGTGAATGGTCAGCACTTGCTTGGAGAATCTCACTTGTGAATTAAAACCGTCTCCTCGACGCCCCACGTTCGCCCGTACGGGCGTTTTGGTCTTGGTGGGACGGATCGGCCACAAGTCCTCGATTGACGCAACGGAGGCGAACGGAGGGTCGAAGCGCCTCTGCGGGTGGTCGCCACCAACGCAGATGCCGACTGCCGAATGATGATGGCTATCGGATTCTGGTACGGCGAGGGACTGATTTGCGCCGATCTGCCAGCAAGCTCGCGATAAAAGCTGCCATCGAGCCGGCCTGCCTCTTGAGACGACGCCTTTTAGGCGATGGAAAGGCCTTTCAACCCCTCTCGCATGGAAATCTCAGCGGCAGCGAACGCAGTCGCGTGCCGGTGGCGTGGGCGACGGCGTTCGCGATGGCCGGCGCAATCGCGATGATCGGTGTTTCGCCGGCGCCCACCGAAGGCAGGTCGCGTCGATCCAGCACTGCGGTGTCGAGTTCCGGCAGATCCTCCATCCGGGGCACGCGATATTGCGAGAAGCGGCCATTCTTCACCTTGCCGTCTTGGAATTCGATCGCCTCGAACAGCGCGCCTCCCAGGCCCATGACCAGGCTTCCGTCGATTTGACTCCGCAGATTGAGCGGGTTCTGCACCGCGCCGCATTCGAACGTGGTGCAGACAGACAACACGCGAATGCGGTTCTCAATGACTTCGACCTCGGCACACGTGGCGACGAAGGAGGCTTTCTCGGTCCCGCACGCCAGCCCGACACCGCGTCCGGGTTGTTGACGGGAATGTGCTTCGCGCCAGTTGAACCGACGGGCCGCGTCCACGAGCACATCTTTCAACCGACCGTCCGGCAAATGAGCCAGCCGGAATTCGAGCGGGTTGACATTTGCGAGGGCGGCCAGCTCATCCATCGCTGATTCGCGTGCAAACGTGTTCGCCGTCGACGCGAGCGCGCGGTAGGAACCCTGCCGGAGCGGTGCGGTGGAAGTTACAAACCGCGTGCGACCATTCGCACTGCGATAGGGAGATTCCAGGGCTGATCCCCCAGAGTTGTAGTTGGTAAAGTCCCACAGGTGGAGGCGGCCGGCGGCGTCCAGGCCCGCCTGGACCTCGATCAGTCCCGCGGGTCGGAAATAGGCCCAGGCGAATTCCTCCTCCCGCGTCCACCGCAATGAGACAGGTCGCCCGGCGGCTTGCGCGAGCCGGGCGGCTTCAAGGGCCGCTTCGCCCGTGTGCTTGCCTCCGAAGCCGCCGCCGGTGTCGGGCACGATGACGCGGACTTGATCGCTGCGCAGACGAAACGCTTCGGCCAGTTGCTCGCGGACACGAGAGGGCTGCTGCGTGCCAGTCCAGACGGTCAGTTTGCCCTCCGACCACTCGGCCACGGCCGCCCGCGGTTCCATCGGCGCATGTTGGATATAGGCGACGGTGTAGGATGTGTTGATGACCTTGTTCGATTGGGCTACGGCGGCGGTCGAGTCGCCCCAGCGGTTCTCGCGGGAACCAGACCGGCCGCCCCCTGCTGTGTTCGCCGTGCTCTTCAGAAGTGCGAACAAGCTCTCGCCAGACGGCTGTGGCGGCGCATCCCACTTCGCCGTGGCGGCCAGTGCGTCCACGGCCTTGGCAGCTTGCCAGGAGGACTTCGCCGTGCAACCGACAAAGTTCCCATCACGAACGACATGCACACCGTCCAGCGCCTGGGCCGGCGTGAGATCGATGGCCTGCAGCGTGGCTGCGAAAGACGGCGGACGCAGCACCTTTACATAGATCATGCCGGGCCGCGTGACATCGGACGGAAACACCGCGGCGCCGGTGACCACCTCTTTGCCGGTGACTTTGGCCATCTCCGTGCCGAGCACTTCCCATTGGGCGACGGCCGTGACCGATGTGCCGCCCTGGTGTTCGGGCTCGCGGGTCAGCTGGGCAATCAGTTCGTCGTCGCTCGCGAGCTGGGCCAGCGTAAGCTGCGGTCCATCCAGTTCGGTCACAAAGGTTCCGTGATCCAGCGTCACGCGCGCCCGTTCCAACTTCAACTTCGCGGCGGCGAGTCCGACGAGCAGCTCGCGCGCGGCCGCCGCTGCAGACCGGACGCGCGGCACGGTGGAGGGTGTGGTCTGACTGCCCGCCGTCCCCCCGTCGTTGGGGCAGACCGCGGTATCGGCCATCACTAGACGAATCTGCTCTACGGGCAGACGCAGCTCTTCCGCAGCGGCCTGCGTGAGCTGTGTCCGCGATCCTTGCCCCACCTCCACCTTGCTGGTCATCACGGTCACGATTCCGTCCCGCCCGATATGGAACCGCTCCGAGAATCTTTCCGGACGGCCGCCGCCCCCCCTGCCGCCGCGCGGAGGTTGCGTGCTGGCGACACGCGCCGTGGCCGCAATGACGAGCCCTGCTCCCAGCAGTTGCACAACCTGACGCCGGTTGGGCTGGAACCGGTAGGGCACGGCCTCGCGCAGCTCATAGCGTTCGACTTCGCAGCCGTCATCGAGAAGGGGGGCGTCGTGGTTCATGGCGTCGCTCCTGCAGATTTCGCACGGTCCATGAGCTGCGCCGCGTGTTCGACCGACTCCAGGATTCTGCGGTAGTTGCAGCACCGACAGATGTTGCCCGTCATCGCCTCGACGATCTCCGGCCGCGAAGGCAGGGGCTTGCGCGTGAGCAAGTCCAGCGCAGTGAGGATTTGCCCCGGCACGCAATAGCCGCACTGCAGACCTTCCTTGTCGAGAAACGCCTGCTGCACCGGATGCAGCCGGTCGCCGTCCGCCAGTCCCTCAATGGTCTGAACATTGTGGCCGCTGACATCGCCGACGGACGTGATGCACGAGCGCGTCGCGCGGCCGTCGATCAGCACCGTACAGGCGCCGCATTGTCCTTCGCCGCAACCGTATTTAGTGCCGTGCAACCCCAGGTCTTCCCGCAACACGTCGAGCAGCGGCCGCTCTGGTTCAGTCCCGACAGAGACGACCCGCCCATTGACTTTCAGAGACAGCGCATGCGGCACGGAGTCCTCCTTTCAGAATCGACAAGCTCCTCAGACGTTAATCGGCAACAGCCAATGTGAAGCTGAAATCACCACTGCGACGGACCGAGCGAAACGCGAAACCAGTCCTCGGCAGCTGCAGCCTGCCCATCTCTCTTCCTCAGTTCGCGAATTGCTGTAACCAGTGGCGATGGCGCGCCTTGAGATCGCGATAGACCGCCGGATGCTGATCAGCGAGATCGGTTTGCTCTCCGAGATCGTTGTCGAGATTGTACAGCTCAAACGTCGCGGCGTCGGCTTCCTGAACGGCCTTGTCGAACCGCCCGTGGTGGTTGGGGATCTCCCCGACCATTTTCCAGGGACCATGCAGGACGCCCACATCCCCATACAGATCCCAGAACAGATAACGGTCGGGTAGCGGTTCGGCTCCCCCGGAACGGAGCATCGGCAACAGGTTGATGCCGCTCACCGGATAACCGCCGTTCTTCGAGGGCACGGCAGTGCCCGCAGCGGCGAGAATCGTACTGAACAGGTCGAAGTGCATGGCGGTCGCGGGAATGACTGAGCCAGCCGGAATCACGTCCGGCCACTGCATCACTGCCGGGACGCGGATGCCCCCTTCGTAGGTCGTCGCTTTGCCGCCGCGCAGGAGGCCATTATTCGACGGATACGTGTGCAGAATGCCGCCGTTGTCGGAAAGATAGATGACGAATGTCTTCGCTTCGAGATCGAGTTCGCGGAGCGTCCGGAGGACGTCTCCCACCCGCGCGTCGGCGTGGCTCATCACCGCACAATAGTCCCGCCGCGGCTGAGGGACGCCGCGCTGCTCGTAATACTCCAGCCATTCCGTTTTCGCCGAATCGGCGTCGCGGTCCGCATTCCGCAGTGGACCATGCACGGCGTTGAACGGCAGGTAGCAGAAGAAGGGCCGATCCCGATTGGCCCGAATGAACTGAATCGCCCGATCGGCAAACAGGTCCGTGGTGTGCCCCGTCGCTTCCATCGGCTCGCCATTGTGCAGTATCCGGGCATTTCGGCCGAGTCGATAGGGATGGGCGCCGCCCAGGAATCCGACGAACTCGTCGAAGCCTCGGGCATTGGGCAGATTCTTGGAGTCATAGCCCAGATGCCATTTGCCGAAGATCCCGGTCGCATAGCCGGCGGCCTTCAGAAACTGCGGGAGGAGGATCACATCGTCCTTGATGCGGCGTGCGGACTCCGGCCAACCTTGCTCGGGTTCCGGTCCCTGCGAATCTTCACCCGGACCGCGCCACATCCCGCATTCCAGCGAGTAGAGCCCGGTCATGATTGAAGCGCGGGTGGGAGCACACAGCGGGTTGACGCGAAACTGCGTGAACCGCGCGCCGCGTTTGGCGATTCCGTCCAGAGCGGGAGTCTGAAGATCGGGACTTCCATAGACCGATGCGTCGCCATAACCCAGGTCATCGGCGACAACGAGGACAATGTTGGGTTTCTGGGCAGCAGTTTCGACGCCGGCAGACCGGCCGCCGAACAATGTGATCAGCGCGAGAGCGGCAGTCCATGATCTGGCGAGGGCATTGTCTTTCATGGGACCGGCTTCCTTGGCTTTGCCTGCGCACCTCTTGAATTCGTCGCGTATGACCCGCCACCCGCGTCTTTATGGTCGAGAGAGTCACCGTTCCGGGATTCCTGCCCGATGACCCTGCGATTCGCGAAGGGTTGGCGCCGACCACTGCCCAATGTCGGCTTGGGCAATCCGCAGTTGCACACCGATCATCTTTGGTATCCTCGTGCCCAAGCCTTCTTTCGATGCTGGTGAGATCCATCTGCACCGCCGATGCTGACCAGTCTATCATGTCGAAGCGCGCACTTCCCAATTCTCGCAGCCGACCATCGGCATTGACCATCACCAGTTGTGTGCCATTCTATTGTTGCGCTCAACAAGTAATTAGGCGAACGCCGGGTGCGCATCACCTTCTCCGGATCAGGCTGGTACCCGGGTGCGGAGTCCGAACGGCAGAATCCAGTCGCTCAAGTTCAGGTTCGGCTCAGTCAGCCGTAGAGCTCCTGCAACTCGGCGTTGGTGACGATCTGTCGGGTCGGCTGCCGCAGGCGGCTCGGCCGCCGCCGGGGACCGGAGGTGTTTTGGCTTCCACTGCCACCAAGCATTCAGCGCCGACAAGTGCTGGCGCTGTGCCTGCTGCTGCCGGCGCGCCAGAAACTCTTGAATCCTGGGAGCCTCCGTCCCGTGCTGTGCCGCGCGAATGTCCGCGTAAGTCATTTGCAGCCAGGTGGCCAGCACTCGATCGACGAGCAGCTTCGCCAGAACGTCCCCATTGGGTACAGCCAGTTCAACGCGAAGCTGCTCCAGCTTTGCCTAGGCTGCCCGGCGAAACAGCGCGTCCGGGCCGGCGATCAGGCTCAACCACAACTCGAGTGCCTGCTCACCGAGATTGCCGAGCTGCGCCCAGAGTTCCGGGTGGCGGTCGAGGATGTCGATGAGTTCAGGATCCGCCGACGTGTCGCCGGCGTCTCGACGGGCTAGAAGCTGGCGGATCCTGGCGATCGTTTGAGCGGCATCAGGGGGGGCTACCGCCGCCGTATGAGTCGACGTCTGCATCTGATCGAGCACCTCAATGAGTCGTTGGAGGACCGCGTCGGCGGCTGCCGTCTGGCCTGCTTCTGTGAAGATCCAGGCCCGCTGCGCGTGCTGCTGGCGATGACGTTCCGATATGGCCTCCGCAGCCGCGTCGGCGTCGGGGCCGGCTCCCAGATACGTTTTCACGACGCGCCCGTTGATCCGGCGAGCGTGATAGAAGTATCGCTGCGACCCGCGGATCTCCCAGCTCATCAAGCGAATCCCAAGCGGGCACAAGGGGCATTACTTGTGCAACAGGCATTGAGGATCGCAAATCTGACTCTCGGTCGTAAGCTCAATCCGTGAAATGGAGAGCATGGCGACTCTGAGAAGCGGATTGAACATCACGTCGGTCGAACTCGCAGGAAAATACCTACGAAAAATCTCATTGCTTCCGCCGGTTTAGCGGCGAAAGTCGCCTACTGCGCCGGCGGAGCCATTCACCGGGCACGAAATCAATCCTGGGTCTGCCCGAACATCTTGAAAACTTCAGTCCCTGCAAAGCCTCCTCGGACAGAATTGGCGAGTAAACAAAGGATCACAGTTCTGGACTGAGAGGAAAGCGCTGCCGCTTACCCCCGTCCGTTGATGAAGAGAACTTCAACTCTCTGAAGCAGAAAGCGTTGTCAATTCCTGAGTGACGCGGAGAGGGCTTCAATGGGCCCCTTTTCGCCATACGAAACGGCCAGTCAATGCGTAAAAGAGAGCGTCGCGAAGAGCCGGTTGATGGGGAACCGCCGAACCCCTCTGCGCAAATCGACGCCACATCGCAGTTGCCTTGCGTTGATGGATGAATATATGCGCCGAATGCTCGACCGAAGCCTCATTGAAGCCACGAAACGCCGCCGGACTCGCGGAACGAATGCTCGATCCTTGGTCGAAATCGCAAGGCGAGCCACCGAGGCCCGGGGGAGTCACTGCGCACCGCGAGCCAACTCAACATGCGTGTGGCGCATTGCCGCAGACCACCCCGGCCGGAAGGGTCAGGGCAAACCGTCGGCGTCCTCGCCCTTCGCTGGCCGCAGGCCACTGGCTCGCTGCAACCCCGCAGCGCCGAAGCGCTGTCGGATCTGATCGCGCATCGCGTCCAGCCGGCTAGCGCGCTCACGTTCCTCATCGCCGAAGAGCGACTTCTGCCGCTCCCGCGCGGGTTCCAGGCCGCTCATGCTCACACCCACCAGTCGCACCGGCAGCCGACTGGTCGCGAGGCCCTCTTCGAGCAGCTCGACAGCCGTACGGCCCACTTCTTGTGTGAGATGGCTCGGCGCCGGCAGCGTCCTTGCCCGCGTGATCGTGTGGAAGTCACTGAACCGCAACTTGAGCTGGACCCTCCTGCCGCTGATCCCCTGTCGTCGTAGCCGGCACGTTACCTGTTCGGCCAGGTCGAGCAGCCAGCCGCGGAGGACGTCGTGATCGCCGATGTCAGTCGCGAACGTGGTTTCGTGCGAGATCGACTTTGCCTCGCGATCAGGGACCACTGGCCGACGGTCGATCCCGCGCGCCAGTTCCCAGTAGCGCTCGCCAGTCTTGCCAAACAGCTCGGTGAGCTTCTCCGGAGACAGTTCCCGCACTTCTCTGATAGTTTCGATGCGCATTCCGGCGAATCGCTGCTGGGCCGCCGGTCCAGCGCCCCAGAGGCGGCTCACGGGGAGCGGGTCCAGAAACGCCTGGACTTCGTCCGGCATCACGACCACGAGCGCGTCGGGCTTATGCAGGTCACTCGCGATCTTGGCGACGAACTTATTCGGCGCGACCCCCACCGACGCAACCAGCCGCAGCGACTGCCAGATCTCCTGCTTGATCTGCTGGGCGATGTCGCGCGCCGGCCCAAATAGCACTTCGCTGCCCGCGACATTCAGAAACGCCTCGTCCAGCGACAATGGCTCCACCAGCGGCGTGTAGCGCTCGAAGATCGCCCGAATCTCGGCTGAGACTTCTGCGTAAAAGGCGATCCGCGGAGGGATCACGATCGCGTGCGGGCAGAGCCGGAGTGCCGTGGCGGTCGGCATTGCGCTCCGCACACCGTATTTGCGGACCTCATAGTTGGCGGCGGCCACCACGCCGCGGCCGGCCGGCAGGCCACCCACGATCACCGGCTTCCCGACCAGCTCCGGGCGCTCGCGCTCCTCGACGGAGGCATAGAAGGCGTCCATGTCGATGTGCAGGATCATCGAGTGGGTCCGGGGGGGCGCAAGCGTGCTGGGTTTACGATACGAGGGCCAAGCGCGGATGAATAGCGCTCCTGCGATTCGGCTTGAGTCGGACCAGCGATGAGGGGCAGAAACCGTGCGGCTGATCGACGGAGAATCACGATCCAGCATTTACACGGCCCGCCTCTCCCCCCCGATCGCCATGGCCTGTGCCGTGGCCACCGTAGAACGGTCTGGCGGATATGATCATCCTTAAGCGCCCTTTTACTCGTCAGGCCGTTGCCCATTGGCAATTCGAGAATGTTAGAATCCCCGCACTGATCTTCGCGCACTGTGGCAAGATCGCGCAGTTGCATCGTACGGTCAGGAAGTGGCTTAATCATTGGTCCACCTCGTGGGCGACGCACAGCCCATACCGGCGTTTCTGGCCATTGAGCAGTAAGGCCGCGGGGGTCGTTCATGTGCTCACCGGCGATTCCGGATCTCGACCGGACGGCGATGGAACGTGGGCTATACGCCAATGCTCAGGCGGCAATCGCCAACCGTGACGCAATTGGGTTCAACGCTACCGCCATCAATCGCGAATCTGCTCTGGCGCTCGTGTGCGACAATATGGCGATCCTCAAGGCAGCGGGAATCTATGAGGCCTGCCTCTTGCACGCCTTTACAGGCTGCCGGGTGAATCACCGGCAATGGAGCGAGAGGGTAATAAGCGGGATGTTCGACTATGGGGACCGAGCGGCATTCCTGGCCGCCGGGAACCCTCTTCCCGGACCAGGCCCATTTCGCATTTATCGTGGCGTATCGGGACACGGCCGTGCCCGGCGATTGCACGGCCTGTCGTGGACGTCGTCACTGAGCAAAGCCTGCTGGTTCTCGACGCGCTTTGCGCGACCTAATCCGGCAGTACTGTGCGCGGATGTCGATGCGAACGAGGTCATTGCCTATTGGAATGGTCGCTCAGAGCAGGAATTCATCGTCCAGCCGAGCCAGTGGACCAGGCTATCCCTCGCCGCCGACGAATTGCAGCAACAGGCTGCCCTGGGGCAGGCCGAAATGGACGAAGTCCATGCCGCGTCGCGGCGGAGTCTCATGGACCAGGCGAATCGCTTAAGGCAAAACCGATGACGACTCGCCCACCGAGCCGTTCCCAGAATATGCACGGCACAGGGACGTCGCCGGGCAGGACCCGATAACTTGTTGCGGTCAACAACTTATTATGTGCATTCCGCCCAATTCTGTCCGGCGCGGACCTGCACCTGCAGTCTGACCGGGCAGGCCGTCAATGGCTCCTCCATCGCCCGCGTCAGCGTGGCGGCGGTTGGCTCGACCAGCTCTGACGGGCAGTCGAGCAAAAGCGAGTCGTGATGCGGCAGCAAGAACCGAACTGTCGCGTGAAGTGATCGCCGCGCCGTGAGCAGCGCGGCTTTGAACACATCCGCCGCTGTGCCCTGGACCGCATAGCTGATGGCCTGCCGATATTGCTGTGCGAGGTCAGTATCGGGATCGATGCGGATCTGGCGGCCCAAGGCGGTTCGCACGAAGCCGTCCCGTGCGCCCGCAGCTTCCTGGGTTCGCAACCAGTTGCAGAGCGTGGGTGCCCACCGGGTGAACACGTCGCCCAGCGTGCATTCGATTGGACTCTGGGGCTGGAAGCGATGGTGGGAGTACAGGAATTGCATCATTGGCTGTTTGATCGCGGTGCGGTGCTCAGGCGTGATGGCGTCGCGCGGCAAGCCAGGCGAGGCCATCGCGGCCAGCTCCTGATAGAGGTCGACGTGTGCGTCGGCAAACACCGCCAGCAACTGGGGGTCACCACTGAGCGCTGCGGCGATCCGCCATTCGAAATGCCGGTAGTCGGCACAGATCAGTGTCCGGCCGGCGTCGGCTATCAAGGCACTCCGCAGCGCACGGGGGAGGCTCTGCAGCGGGTACGCGCTGGCTGTCACCCGCCCGGTCCGGCTGCCGAGTTGATTTAGTTGCGTGCGGACCCTTCCGCCGGTGCTGTCGGCACTCGCCTGAATGCGACCAGCCTCCGCCGCCAGGGTGGGATCAGACTGCACCAGCGACTGCAGACGCTCTCCGTCGAGCAGGAGACCGGTTTGTTCGATGTCGCGGAGGATCGGCATCAGGGGCAGCTCAAATGTTTCTAACAGAGAGCGCATTCCCAAACGGGTAATCTGGTCGGCAGCTTCGGCGGGCGTTGCGGTTGTATCTCCAGTCGCATGGTGAATCAGTTGCACCGCAAGGGCCGCAGGCGTTGTGTCCCGCGGCGGTCGAACATAGCGCCGCGGCAGCACAGTGGTGGATACCGGTCCCGGCTGTGCGACGGCTTCCGCGATCGCCGCCCTCACGTCTTCAGGGTGGCATTCGCCAAAGTCCTTGCGGCCTGCCGGAGGCCGACAGCGAACGACCGGAACCGCGATGCCGTTGGTCCCCAGCCGGCTTTGCAGCTGTGCCACCAATTTGCCGGCAGCCTCGTCGGCATCGGCGTCGAGGCCGACAACAACAATGCGACGCATCCGGGCAGCCTCAACGAGCAGTTCGAGCTGCCGGGAACTGGCCTGCTTGCCGAGCAGGGCCACCGCCGATGGTCCCACACGCCAGGCATCGGTCACGCCCTCGACAATGACCAGCTGATCGCCAGGAGCGACGCCGGCTGGGCTGGTGTATAAATACTGCGACTTGCGGAACCCGCTCATCGTCAGATACTTGACCCCTGACTGATTGGGCTGCTCGGCAAGCTCGCGTGCCTGCCACCCCACCAGTACGCGTTCCGTGGCGATGCCCGTCACCGCGTACAGCGGGATTACCAGCCGGTGCTGAAAGGCCGGTGCCGGGGCGGTGGACTGGGCGGAATAGCCGGCCTGCCAGGTCTCTCCCAGCGAGTGGGGATCGAATCCACGCTGACGGACGTACGCGCAGGCCGGGTGGGCAGCGGGCAACGATAACAGGCTGGTAAACCCCTCAGGTAACGCCGGCGGGGCGGCGGCGGCGATCGCAGTCGTCGCGAAGGCTGCCCATTCGCAATCGAGACCGGCGGCCACCGTGCATCGGGCTTGGGCCCATGCCGCCTGCAGCCGAGTTGCTAGCATCCAACGGTGTTCAGGGCGCTGGTGGCAACTCTCATTGAAGCAGTGCCAGCGCCTCGGCTGAACCATAGGGTCATAGGTGTGCGAGATCCGCATCCGCCCTCGCTGGTCAGCGCAGAATGGGCAGTTGAGTTGATACTCCTCGCCGTAGTCGGCGGGTGGACAGTCAGGCAGGCACGCCGTGCCGTTGGTGACGCGCCGTCCGCCGGGACGCAAGATCTGGGCCGTTGCCATTTCGCATGGCAACGCCTGCTTGAGGGCCAACCACAGCGTCGGGTTTCGCAATTGACCAGCGGAACTTGTGCCAGAGTCATGTGTTACGATCGGCATAGAGACGTCATCCTGGTTCAGCCATTCGCATAGAGAGGCGTTCGTTGCCTTCGTTGCCACTTTTCAAATGGATATGCGTTGCAGCGACAGTTGTATGTCGTGCCTCATATTAATACCTGCTGAATGTGGTAACACTGGTAACTTGGCAACAGCAGCACTTAAGGGGTTTCCACCACTGCACTTGTGCTGTTGCCACTGTTCGCGGCAACTGGCAACGATGGCAACGTCCCTGGGGCTCGGCCGCGGGGGGTCCAGCTGGCAGGTCGCGGACCTGCAGACTCCTCTCGCTCTTGAACGAACGTCCGCAGTTCCGGCCCCCGGACGCAGACACAACGCGTTGCCGCTCCTCCCAAACGCGTGTTCCTGTAGTGCTGACGACCGCGATCAAATCGAATCCAACCCCGTTGTTGCCAGGCGGTCAGAACTTCATCGACGCTGAAACCGCCGGCGGCCATGACCTGCGCGAAGGCCGTTTTGGTGATTGCGAGCGATGGAGCGTCTTCAGGGTCTCCGTCGCAGCGGATTCGGCGCCCGGACAATTCCCGGCGATGACTATCGAGCGACATATGCGACAGCGTTGGCGGGTTTTGTCCGTCCGCCAAGAATTGGTCTGCATGCAACGCTACATAGTCGAGCAGATGCTCCAGTGCCTCGCGCGGCCGATCAGCATCGCCGTATTCCCGAAGCAGCAACTCCCGCACGCCGGCAGACGGGGTTCGAAAGGCATCTGGGAAACCGAACCAATCGCAAAACAACTCTGCGGTCAATTCGACGATCGCCAGATAGTCGACCTGACGACCCGCCACTCGGTTCGTTGCGAAGGTCTCTGCCAGGGTCTCTTTCAGCGCATTCAGCCGTTGCTGCCACGCGGGCCATTCGGCTCGGCGGGCAATCATCTGTTCGACGAAGCGCGGCCCGACATGACCGCAATTGTGCCGGGCGAGCCTCTCGAAGTGTTGGACAACCTGCCTCGTCGCCTGACTGGTGAATGGGGAGCCGCGAAAGGTGATGATGCGGGCACGAAGTCCCGCCTGTTCGTCGAAGGACGTTAACGACTGTTCGCCAGTAGAAATCGTAACCAGATTCCACTGCGCGCTGTCGGTGATGCCGGTCACGTTGCCGCGGCCCCGCCCGCAGCCGTTTGCCAGGTCGTAGCAAATCTGCCCAACCACCTCGGCGGACTTGACGGTGCGTGTATCGTCGAGAAAGAGGGGCAGCGAGTGCTGGAACGCGGCCCGGCGCTCGACATAGACGCGCGTAGCATCCCAGCTTTGATGGACCACGGCGTCTTCGCATCCAAAGCCGACGCGCCCCCACAGGCTTCCGCAGATCTCCAGCGTGATCGACTTCCCCGAACTCGTCTCTCCGCAGAGATCGACGATGAAGCTCCCAGAATTGAGGGGAGCAAGTAACACGCTCGCCAGCGAGGACATCGCCGCGAACCACACGACCGGGTATTGGCCCGCCTCGCGCAGCAGCTCAAGGCTGGCCTCGGCCGAACCATGACTCCCATAGGCGTCCGCGATTTTCTGAAAGGCATCCTCAGTGTGGGCCAGCTCGAGCACGTTGACTCCATCGGTGACGTCGGTCGCTTGGATCACGCGGTTGCCGCACAGGAACGCCGGCGTCGCCATGCTCGGCTGCCAGCCGAGGTGTGTGGTCATATCGAGCTCTTGCAGGCGAAAGTCATTGTCGCGAAAGTAGTCCATGAAGTAGTGGACCCAAAGCCGCGCGTTCGCCGAAGAAACCGGCAGGCCAAGGCTGCATAGACTTTCTGCCCGCCCGTACCTAAGCAGTTGTTGACGCTCGAGGCGATGGCGGTGCAGTTGTCCATGCCGCAGAGAATAGACCTCGTGCATGAGTTCGCCCGAATGTGGGTCTCGCGATTTTCGGGGGACGAACAGCACGCCTTCGAGGCCATCGACGTTTTCACTGCGGAGCGGACCCTCAAGACGGCGGGTTTGATTGCGAGCGGCGTCAAACCACCAACCAGAAGGAAGAACAAGGCCACGCCCCTGGTGGACGACATCATCGGCAGCTGCGACTTGCTGAAGCAGATCGCAGAACTGCGGCTGGTCCTCCAACGTCCGGTCGATGTGCGTGCGGACTCGCCTTAGCTGTTGCGTAAGCGCTCGCGGCCGCCGGGCACCGATCGCTTGCACAAAGTCGGCGATCCGTGCCTCTGCTTGCTCGTCGTTGCCGCACCTCGCGGCGACCAACTCGACAGCACAGGTGACGAGCGCGGCAAGGTCACCGTCGTCCGCGCCGGCATCAGATAGAGCGCTGAGCGGATCGACGACGTCGTCGCCGGCGACAGTCCGGAAACGCAAGCGGTCGCGATGAGTTTGAATCAGCCGGCAGAGCGCGAGGCGCTCCCCTCGCGGCAGGCGCCAGACGCCTGAAATATCGCAGACAGCGTCATGCCCAGCGCACAGACGTTCGTTAAGCTCACGAATCGCATCCATGCTCGCCAGCAGGATGGCGGGTGTGCTTCCACTATTGGATGAAGCCAACGAAGCACTGGGGGTGACGGACATGATCTTTGTTCTTTGTATTGCGGTCGTTGACGGCCTCGCGACGGAAGCCTTGGCTAGCCGGTAATATCAAAGTCCTGGACGCGAGCGGTCGCGCTATTCGATAGCAACACCTCGCGCGGAAACGCGGCGTACTTCAGACGCAGCTCGTCGATCAGTGCGTGTCGCTCCGCCCGGGGACGCAGCGGACCACGCACCCATTCCGGCACCTCGTCGTAAGTCCGACCGTTCAGCTCGCGACCGTTTTTGGCCTTCGAACGCCACACGCATCGGCCCCCCCAGTTCCCCCACTGCTTAAAGAAGAACGGCACACCGGCGGCGGCGCACTGCTGCTGAATCGACTCAACCCACGCCGGCTTCATGGGCCTGATCGAGCGGCGCTTGCCGCTCTCGCCGCCGACGATGACCCAGCCGATCCCCTCGAGAGTCAGCTCACCCAAGTCCTTAACTGTTCGCGCACCCGGGGCTGACTTTCTGGCAGCCGCACACAGTGTTGAACGTCGACTCCGTCCATTCGATTTTTGACTTCTGGGCCATGATTCATCTTTCATAAGAATTAAGGAAGAAGATCCAAAGCTGCCGTGCCCGTGCTGCGGGGCGCGATTGACGTGTCATAACATCGCCCACGCCGACGTTGTTGCGCACGACGTACACCGTGCTGATTCTGGTCCCGCGTGTGGGATCACTGTTCAACAAAGCCCCTTCGTCCTTCCTAACGTGGGAATTCTTGAACGACGCGGCCATCAAGAAGCGGCAGCTCGCAGGGGTTACCGATCTCGACGCCGTCCACGATGTCGTACGCTTGCTTGAAAAAATGCGGGACAGCGACTTCGCGACATTGCCGATCCAAGTCGCGAACCCAGTCCAGATCCATGGTCCTCCGCTTGGCGGTGGCCGCGGCGTCTTAAGACCACGCGCCGCGAGCTGGTGCTGTGCGGCCATCGCCTGACGCCGCCGACGTTCGCCGACCTTGTCATCGGCGACCGCAGGATTCAATCGCTCAAGAAACGACTGAATCGCAGCGGCGCTCGTGAATCGACGACCGCCGATCAGAATGGTGGCGAGTTTTTGACCGCGGACCCCGTTCAGAATCCAGCGCCACACGGTCGCCCGACTTCGGCTACTTGGAAAGTGCTTTCCCGCCTGAGAGATCGGGATGAAGTCGGTACCATCAAATTCAAGCATGTGCTGAGACTCATGAAGACGTTTTGCGATCAAACAAGCACGATCGCACGTCGACATTGTCTCGTAGAACTGCAGGTCGGCAAGCCTCAAAAGTGACCACTTTGACGGCAGAATTCTCTATCTCAGCACTCGGCCTTCAGTTGCGAAATGTGCTCCCCAATGTTGCCCGAACTGGGACGCTTCTGCTCGTGAAGAACTGCTATCTGGACGCCGGCAATGGTCAATCGATACCCCAGTGATGTACGACCGCGGGAGCCCGCGATGAGTCCCAGGTCCATCAAGGAAGTAACAGCTCTACTTAATGCCCCGGCCATCCGACCTTCACGTCCCGTTACGGTCAAGTGCAACTCGTCACCAGTTTGAGGCTGACAGCGGCGCAACGCTTGAATCACTTGGAGCTCCTGCGTGTCTTTCAAACTCTGGAGCAAAGCGTCCAGCTCGGAGGGCAGCCTATTGTTGACCAGAATCCATTGATCGTAGGTGGGAAATGGTCGCCTTGCGTCATCGACCGTCCCTGCAAAGTGATTGTGCAACCAACGCCGTTCCTGCTCCATGCCGGCGAGCAGTTCGAGGGCGGCGGCAGTGTTCCAGGTTAACTGAGCGAACAACTCGCTGTACCGACCAGGCGGTCGCGGGTCCGTTTGTGACTGCGATGTGGATTCTGCCCCGCATTGCGCCTCCACAAGTCGCCGAAGTTTGAGCCACCAGGCCAGTGTGGCCTCATGAGCAGTTGGGAACGGCGGAACGTGTTGGCTCGCCCAATCCCACGGGTTAGTCGCCTGAGTTCCTTCGAGCGGCGTCCAGGACATCAGACTGACCTCCACCACGCACTCGGCACCCCCCGTCAATTCGCAGCGCCATTGGAACACGGCGTCGCTGACTCTCGAATCAACGTCCATGAGGTATCGAACCGGCGCTTCGATGGCCCCGTCAACATCTTCAGGTTCGAAACAATTCCCCACGAGACTCAGCACGGGTCGCGCAACGAGGTACGGCAGTTGCCGGGCACGTCTCCCTGATCCATCGGCCGTGGGAGCGACTTCTTCCATCCAGACCAACCAATCGTCGAGAACCGCGCAGGCCCGCGCGAGTTCCGACAATTGCTTGGCTGGAGTGTCCGGGTGCGAAGATCGTGTGGCACGTCGTTGGGGCATTGGGCAACTCGTCTACGATTCTTCAGAAAAACGCCTCACCACGAATATGCTTGTCGCAGGAGGCCCTCTGAACAGCATGCCTGAAAGGGATTGCCCCCGCCATCATGCTCAACTGGAAATGGGTGGGCACAGTGATCGACTTACCTGGCAGTTGCGCTTCCACTTGCCGGCGTTTACGCTGGGTCCGACGCCGTTCCCCGCAGACGAGCTGTCCGACTCAAAGGGGGCGGCGAATCGCCGCCCCCAAACCGCCTTAGCCGATCACCGCCGCCGTGGCGACCGCCTTGGCGGTCATCTCGGACGTGTAGTGCAGCGTCATGCTCGGGTGCGATTGTCCCAGCATCGCCCGGGCCGCCTCGAAGCCGTGGGACTCCATAATTTGCGTGCCGGCGGTGTTCCGAAGTTCGTTGGGGACGAACCGCGGCACGCCTGCCCGATCACAGGCCCGGCGAATGATGCTGGCGTAGGTGTCGCGGCGGATCGCAAACAACCGCTGGTCCGGCTGGTCAGGCTGCAGATAGGGACGCAGAATCGTTTGGGCCCGGGTGCCGAACGCCAACACCCGCGTCTTACCGAAGTGCTCGGTCTTGTGCGATGAGAGCCGGGCGGTCCACACCGCGCCAGAGCGATCGATCTGCCCCGTCGTCAGCCCCAGCAGTTCTCCGGGCCGGGTCGCAGTGAGGAGCTGCAGCTGCATCAGGTCCTTGGTGGTCTGCGAGCGAATGACCTGCCGGACCGCCGCGATCCGCTCGGGGGGGACCGCCTGTCGGGGACGCGTCTCGACCGCGTCACTCCGTCCCCGCAGCAGCGGTTCGACCGCCTGCAGCCGGGCCAAGACATCGGGATGAGCGAAATCCCGACCGACACCCCATTTAACCATGTGCCGCAGGCGATTGACCTGACGGTTGATGTACCCGCGTGCCCAGCCTTTCTCGATCATCTGGTGTCGAAGAGCGCGCAGTTCGTTGGGACCGAATTCCTCGACGGCCAGCAGGGCGAAAGGCTCCAGGAGCACGCGCATCAGTGAACGATAGCAATCGACCTCATCGGTCTGACGCCCGTTCTTGACGTAGTACTGCTCGGCATAGTCCAGGAAGGCAATGCTCAACTCGGCCATCGAGGGGCCGGGATCGGCGGGTCGCTCAGCGGGCTGGCGCGCGAACGGATCCAGCGGGCGGCCGGCGGCGCGAGCGGCGACGATTTCGCCGTACCGACGACGAGAATCGTCGGAGCCGAAGGCTCCCAAGTAGAAGTCTTTCCCAGCGACGGTCACGACGGCCTGACCGGAGGCTTTGTGCAGCCGGTAAGACGGGACCAAGGCGGGTTTACGACCACGTTTGACGGCGGCAGACATGCGGACCTCCGAATTGTTCGGTAGTTCTACCGAAGAATTCCGGCGATTGAGGCCGCACTGCCGACCGTCGGCAGGTAACGTAACTCGTTTCAGCTTAAAGGAATGCCCAAGACAGGACTTGAACCTGCACGGTATTGCTACCACTAGGCCCTCAACCTGTTTCAGTCGCGTTGGCAGCAGACAGGACTTGGGTCGAGTTTGTGTCGGTACTATCGTAATCGCTTGATGTTGAGCACAATACCCAACGCAATTGCGATTCTAGTCAGATGGCACTTAGATCGCCAGTGCTGCCCCCAGAATGCCCCCAACGCTACTGGCAGAATCGCAAAGCTTAGCAAGACGTATCAAGGGTTGCCGCTCGCACGCGGGACCATCTCATTCGTTCATTTGCGGCAAATCGGGAATCGTCTTGGCCTGGCGAAAAAGAAACGTCTTGATGTGATGGGGCGTGCCGGCCTGATGCCACTCCTGAAGCAGTTGCCGATACTCGGGGCTTTCGACGGGTGCCAACTGTAACTGCTTGGACAGCGCCTCATAGATCTCGCGAAACTGAGACTCTGTCGGCATACAAGCATTTCCCAGGCGGGGTTCACCCGTGTCATCGGCCAGCGGCGATTGTATGACCTGCTTCAGGTTTTACGGACAGTCGGAATGCTTATTCTGGAGCGGACCAGAGGGGGCATCCGATGGGAAAGCGAAGAGGTTTGGAAGGTGAAGCGCCGGCGCGTCGACCGCGTCGCCGGTACACCTCGGAGTTCAAGTCGGAGGCGGTGCAGATGCTGCTGGATGGCCACACGGCGGCGAGCGTGTGTCAGCGGCTGGGTCTGTCGAGTCCGACACTGTTGTCTCGCTGGAAGCAGGCCGGGGTGCGTCAGGGAGGCGTGGTGGCGGTGGGACTGGAGGCCCGCGTGCGGGAGCTGGAGGCCGAGCTCAAGCGGGTGGAGCGGGAGCGTGACATTCTAAAAAAAGCACTCAGCATTTTCGGCCGCGACGGGTGAGGGACGTGTACGCCGGGATCGATCAGATCGTGGTGACGGAGTCGTTCCGGGCCTCGGCGGTGTGTGATGTCCTGGAGGTCAGCCGGTCGGGCTTCTACGCCTGGAGAAGCGAGGAAGAGTCTTTGAGGGATCAAGACAACCAGCAGCTGGGGCCTGTGATCGCCGGGATCTTCTGGCATCACAGGCGTCGTTATGGAGCGCGGCGGATCGCGGTGGAACTGTCACGGCAGGGGCTGGCGTGCGGCGTGGCCCGTGTCACTCGACTCTTGAAAACCAGGGGTTTACAGGCGATTCAGCCGAAGTCGTACCAGCCGCGCTCGACGGAGAGCCGGCATCGCCTGGGGTACAATGCCAACCTGTTAATGGACCGCGCGGCGCCGGAGACGATCAATGAAGTGTGGGTGGGCGACATCACCTACATCCCGCTGGGGACCAGGACGCGGGAAGGACGCTTTGGATACCTGGCGCTGCTGATGGACTTGTATTCCCGACGGGTTGTGGGCTGGGCCTACCAGGACGCGATGGGCGAGGACTTGGTGCTCAGGACACTGCGTCGGGCGATTCACGATCGCCAGCCAGGCCGTAGGTTGGTCCATCACACGGATCGCGGCGGGCAGTACGCGTCACGCCAGTATCGGGACGTGCTGAGGCGTGCCGGGATGGTGCAGAGCATGAGCGCGGCGGGTCACTGCTACGACAACGCGTTCATGGAATCGTGCTTTGGGACGCTGAAGACGGAGCTGGAACTGGTGGAGTATCGGAATGGTGCGGACGCGCTGCGCGAGCTGAGTTCGTACATCGCCTACTACAACACAGAGTGGTTGCATTCAGGGATCGGGTACTTGAGCCCGATCGAGTTCGAACGCCAACAACTCGTCCAGAAATAAGCACTTGGACTGTCCGCGCAAACTGAAGCACCTCAGTATCCGACCGGCGCAGCGAACGTGCATCCTGATTTCCGATTGCGGTTGCGGAAGGTCGCCTTACATTTTGGAGAGTATCGTCAACTTGGATGTGGCGAATTGCTTGCCGTTCGGTTCACCGAGAGGGCGCTGCGCCATCGCACGGCCGTGGCACCCGAATTCAATGCCTCCGTGACGGGTCGTCACTTAACCAGGGCACCCGGCCAGCATCTGTGCGAGGCCGTCGACCGGGTGCGGCGGGCCGAGCATCAGCAGCTCCGGCGGGCCGGCGACGAACGGCTGACCGCCGGTCGATTGGAAGTGGTCGTCAGCCCGCCGGTACGTCTCGGGGGACAGCCGATCGATCAAAACTTGCCGACCACCTGCGGTTTGCCGTAGAGTCCTTAATCAGCCTCTGACGACCCGGCCGTGAGGGAGACGCACACCTGCTCAAGGCCCTGGTGGCCAAAGCCGCCGCGAGTGGCACCCGGCGCACGTTACGGGCTTACCTCTTGATCGTCACCGGCACGATGGCTGTGTTATTGCCGTAGCTGGATTCCTTCAGCTTGGAGATGATCGACGCTGACAAATTCGCGTTGAACTTGCTTACGGAGTCGGCGTTCACAACGACTTTCAACCAGTAATTGCCAGCCGGTACGCCGGTGATGTCCAGCCACTGACAATCGAGTGAAGAGTCATACACATCCGCCCACCCCACCGTGATTCCCTGGTTCGCACAAGAATACTTGGCCAGTCCGGCAGTCTGATCAATTTTGACGGTGTCCAACAGGCAGAAGGCCTGCTTGCGTCCGGTGACGACCGCATTGTTGGATTGGTTGAGCAGCTCATAACTCGCGAAGCCGGTCAGATGGTAATGCCCATGGCAGCCGCTCCACTCAAACAGGCCTTGATTCTCTTGAGCGGCCGGATCGCCCAGCCGGAAGTCGGCTGCCCCCATATTACCGATGACGACATCGAACTTGAGCAACGTCCGCTTGCCGGTGCCGCGGACGCAACCTTCCACGTTGGCACAGTCTCCAGCACCGAATTTCGCAGTGGTAGTTTTCAGGCTGGACTGCATCCAGTCCTCGTCAATGATGAGATCAGGCAATAATGGCGGTTTGGGCGCCGCCATCATCGTGAGGTGCGAGCCGGCCACGGCGATCAGCGCCGCGCACAAGACCACGAAGCACCGCTTAGTTGACTCGTTGAATCCCGTACCCTGCGACATAATGTCGTCTCCCCCGAAGAAGCCGTTGACGTGTTCCCCAGGTTTGCACCGGCTCCGTCGAGCCAGTTCAACCAGACTCATAAAATATGGAGGGGCTGGTATCCCACCCGCAATGTCGACCTCCTCCGGAATTCCCAGAATTGACCCAACAGGCCGGTCGTAGCGGGTGGTCCGGTTGGCGCTTCGCCTGGCCGCGCGGGCGTCAGCCTCAAGAGGCCTTCTCAGGAGCTTGGCGGCCGCTGTATACGCTCAAATGCCTTCAGCGGGCCGCGGATACGGCCCCGGTACGAGCTGGTTTCGCATCGAACACTGGCACCTCTTCCGCCACCTGGTCGACAGGGTGTCGCGAATGATCTAATCGTGAACCTGCCCGATCATACAGATCAAGCAACATTTGATAGTTGCGGTCCGCCGTATACTGGGTCAGAAAAGCCTGTCGGCACAAATTGCGGCTTAAGTGCGAATCTGTGCGATAGTCAAGTAGGCGCATGACCGCCGCCGCGAGGTCGACAGGGTCGCCGGGAGCAAATAACTGCCCGGTTTCCCCATCATCCACCAACTCCTCCATGCATCCAAGTCGCGAGGCGATCACGGGCGTACCTTTGGCAAAGGCTTCGATAATCGTCCGGCCAAAGGTCTCATACCAAATCGAAGGCATGATCACGCACCGCGCACGCCCCATCAGTTCCAGAACTTCAGCGTGCGGACGTGAGCCGAGGTATGAAATGGCGGCGTTGCCTGCTGCCGCTTGTTCGACGATGTTTCGCAGGGGACCGTCGCCGACGATTTGGAGCGGCAAGCGCGAGCCGAGGATTTGCCATGCCGCCAACAGCGTTTCGATGCCCTTTTCGGGCGAGAGCCGGCCGACGAAGAGGGCAGTGTCGCCCTGGCCGTCGCCTGATCCCGGATCCGGATCAATGAAATTCGGCTTCACAGCGACTTTGTCTTCGGGGAAACCGGCTTTTAGAAACTTCCCACGTGCAAACTCGCTGGGTGTGAAGAAGAGGTTGACGGCGTTCGTCCAGGTTCCCAGGAAGCGATGCACGGTCGACATGGTGGCCACTACCGCTGTCGCGGACCGGCTGTCGCGATAGCAGCCATGTTTCATCGCCGGCCACGCAAACGCGCGTCCGAGACAGTCTTCGCAGACTTTTCCGTCGCGCAGAAAGTAGGCTCCGGGGCACAGCAAACGATAATTCCGCAACGACTGCACCACCGGCACACCTTCGGCGCGGGCGGCGTAGTAGATCGACGGCGACAACAAGGGGAACGTATTGGTGCAGTGCATGACGTCGGGGCGGGACTGGCGAATGAGCCGGCGGACTGCGCGATAGGATTCGCGACTCCAGATGGTGCGTGCCGCAACTTGCCATCGACTCATCGCGTCGACTGCGTCGTTATGAACCGTGTAGCGGATGACGTCGTGTCCGCGGTGTTCCAGCAGCGCGGCCTCGGCGGCAAACGATAAGTCCTCGCCGCCTGGCTGCTGGTAATAGTCGTGACAAAGCAGAATCTTCATCGTTCGGCCTCTTACGCTGTGCTTATCGAAACGCCAGATAGCCGCGCCAGGAGCGCGTCGCGCGCCCGAGCCAGCTGATCGGTCGCCGCATGGCGGAAGTCCGCAGCCTCGTTCGCAGCCGCGGCCATACTTCGTGGAGCAGGCGCGGCGCCCAACCGAGCGACACCGCGCCTTCGCCCACGCGATTCGCCGAGCTCATCAGAGTCTGCTTGTAGTCGGCCGTGCCGCGGCCAAGATCGATGCAGGTCACCCCAGCAGCCGCGGCCGCCTCAATGATTCCCAAATTGAGGGCGATTCCCGGCGAGTACTGGGAATACTGCACGTCATAGGCGGGAAACCAACCGTGCAGGATGTTGCGGCACCGCAGTCCCAGATCCACCGCGATCAGTTTGTCGCCGGCATAGAGCGCCGACAGCCATCCGGAAAAGTCGTCGCCGCCACGCTCCCAGCAGCGGCGAACGAGATCCCGCGTCCATTGGACGGCAAACACATTGGGTGCCTCAGTGCGCTGGTATTGTGCCGTCTTCCAGGCGATCAGCGTCTGCAGCACCTCTTCACTCCGGCTTTGGAGCTCGACGCGCAAGGGTCCGAGCTCGCGGGCCAACTTGCGGCGCTTCCGCAGCCAACCATCGAGCTGGCTCGATTTGATGCGCGACAAATAGCCGTCGAGACCGCCGCGAATATCGAGGCACGGGCTGTCGCTTTCGGTGCGAACTCCGCCGGCCAGGCAAGCTTGGCCTGAAGCGAGGTGGTCAAAGTGATATCCGCTCAGGTGACAGCCACGGAGCAGATCCTCTGTCGAGATCGCCGCGCCCGGACGCAGGATCGCCCCCTGATAATCGGTCATCTTCACTCCGACGGGGGCGGCGATGTTGAACAACGTCCGTTCATACGGGAAGAAGCCAACTGCTGAGTCACCGTCGCGGATAACCCCGACTTCAGTGCGAGGCCGCACGGCCGCCACAGCGGCGACATACTCCGGCCTAAAATACGGGCTGGCGAGCGCTGGATCCGATCGCTGCAAGGCGTCCCATGTGCTCAAGTCCTGCGGGCTGAGCTGATGAAAGGGCATCGGTGTCACATGGATCGACATGTTGAGGCTCCCTTTGAACTCGTCACCGGTCCGGTCCCGGCGACGGCCGTCCGTTCGGATCGAAAATCCATCCAGTCGAGAAATCGTCGTTGGGGAAATACGCGCGGCACCGCGTAATGCGCGGCATAGCGGACGTATCCCCAAGCTTTCCAGAGCAGGCACTTCGCCCCGAGCAGTTGCTCTGCATTATTGGTAAGACCCGCCCAAGTGGCCGTCGGAAGGTGGACGATCGCCGCCTGGCACATCCGGAGGGCCGCATTGATCGCCATCCGCAGAAGCCCCCTGTCACAGAGATCGCGCCGCGCCAGATGCCCGCCATTGCGGTGACATTTCCATCGCAGATAAGCGGATTCGAGACGGTAGGCGGGGACGACGTGGTACGTCACGGCTTTTGGCGTGCACCACGCGCGGATGCCGCGGGACCACATGCGGCGATACAGATCGAGGTCTTCGCCGGCGGCCGCGAGCGTTTCGTCGAACGTGCCGATTTCCTCGAACACGCTGCGATGGACAAGCAGATTGCCCGCTCCCGGTGCGTCGCGCCGGGTATAGGGGACTTCGTTGTTCAAACGCGGCGTCGCTCCCATCAGTGACTGCACCGACGACGCCAGTTGACGTGCGGCATGTCCCTCGGAAAGGCGGAGCCGATTGACGCCGCCGATGCAGCGCACATCGCGGCGTTTCGCGGCCGCCAGGAGTTCCGTGAGCCACTGAGGATGGGCGATTTGATCATCATCCATGAAGGCGATCCATTCACCCCGTGCCGCCGCGATTCCCGCATTCCGCGCGGCTGAGACGCCAGGCTTGGCCGCAAAGACGTAGCCCACAGGCACGCTTTGGCAGGCCTCGCAAATTTCGCGGGCAACAGCCTCCGTGTCGTCTGTGGACGCGTTGTTGACAATCAGGATTTCAAACGAGAGCGCGCCATCGGTGTGCAGGTCCGCAAGACTTAGAACGGCCTCGCGCATCATCTCCGCGCGGTTGTACGTGCAGACGATCACGGAAACCGTCACCGGACCATTGCCGTGAGGGCATTCCGCAGCAGGGAGCGATTCTGTGCATGGAAGCATCGGGGCGACCTGTTAACGAGGATCGGCGGCAAGCGTCACGGGCAGACCGTTGAACGGCGTCCGCGGAGATGATTCCGTGCTGCTGCGAGGCGAGCGCACGACCGCCCCGCGAAGCTCGAACGGTTCCGAAAACAAACTCAGGCGGATCAGGCCGCAGCCGGCCAGCCAAGTCAGGAAGGAGGGCGCGACGAAACTGGATTCGAGGATGCCGTCGATCGAGGCGTACACCAGTAACGAGAGGAAAAAAGCCAGACCGATGTCTCCGGATCGATTCCATAACTTCAGAGAACGGAGCGCGACGCAAATCGTCCAGGCCAGCACGAGCGCCAGCCCAATCAGCCCCGCGCTCAAGAGCGTTTCAAGGTACACGGAATGCGCGGAGCTGATGCCCCAGTAGAGCTCGTTGGAAACGTCGGTGATGTTTTTGGGAATCCAGAAACTCCGATAGCCGTAACCTACCAATGGACTCCGGGCGATGTATCCCATCAGCAGGGACCATAGTTCCGTGCGCCCGTTCAGATTGCCGAGGTGTTCGTTGCGGCCCAGGAGCACGAGATCCGTCACGCCGCCCGTGGCGGCCGCCGGTAGAAACAAGGCGATGAGCAGCATGACCCCGGTGCCCCAGGCGACTCCAAACCCCGCCAGCAGTTTTGTCGACGCGCGGCGGTGCCAGAGTTCGATGACGCCGATACCGAAGAACATTGCCAGACATGACGTGCGCGATTTCGTCAGAATGAGAAGCACGAATGCGGCGACCAATACGCCGGCGATCGCAAGCTTGCGTCCTGCCGATCGCGAGTCGCGATAAAGAAACCATGCCGCCAGGCAGAGGCCGGCGCAGTTGCCCCCCTGGGCGTTGGGGTGCATCGTGCCGCAAAAGCGGTAGTCGCCGGACCAGGGACGAAACGTTCCCAGCGACAGTTCCGCGAGAATGCCCATCAACATCCAGGCTGCCAGACACCACACCGCGACGCTGCACAAATCCCGCATCGACAAACGCCGCGTCACGCCCAGTGCGCCGAGCGTGCAGAATGCCAACACGCCGAGGCGGCGCAACGTGAGACCTAGGTCGATTGTCCAGGCGGCGCTCGACGCGCACCAAGTCAGATTCGCCGCCAGCAAGATCGCCGGCAGACCCAACGGCCGCAGCGGCGCTCCGCCGGGAAGCACGGCCAGCAAGACTCCCAGCCCTGCCAGCACGGTGAATCCCAATTGATTCTGCCAACCGCCGCTGGCGGCCATCGTCTCCAACTCCTCCGTGCTCGTTCCGAAGGCCTCGCTCCGTGAGGTCGTCCACACATGCTCGGTGAGCGTGAATGCCAGGAACACGACACACGCCACCGCAGCGAACTGCACCGCACGGCCGCTGAGCAGCGGCGCAGTCAAACATGGACCGGATGTAGTCATGGCGTGGCCTCCCACGCCGCAATGTCTCGCTGCAGCGGAGCGTTGCGCCAGATCTGCAACAGGACCGCGATCCGGATCAGGGTTCCCGCCGCTGTTCCGAGGAGCAGACCGAACGCTGCGCCGGTGATTCCAGCGGTTGGAATGGCCAGGGCCAGGATGCCGCTTGAGACGAGCAGCGTCATCACGTCGGCGCGGAAATTGGCTTCGGGACGATTCATCGCCCAGAGTCCGTTGCCGACCACGATGCCGATGCTATTCGCCAGCAACTGCAGGGCCAGCAAAAGCAAGACGAACGGCGCGCCGGCAAACCGATCGCCGTAGACGAACGTGATCAGCCCGTCGCCCGTCAGAGCCACGAACCCGCAAAATCCGCCCACTGTCACCAGGAAGATCGTCAGCGTTTCAAACAGGACCGTCCGCAACCGTGTCACGCCGCCCCCGACGTAAGCCCGCGCCGCATGGGGTGTGAGAGCGTTGCTTACGCCCGTGACAAACATTCCCGCGAGGTTCACGATGGTCACGTTCGCGGCCAGCAGTCCTGTGGCGGCTTCGCCGTGCGTCCAGGCGATCAGCCACGGCGCCAGATACGTCATCGCCCGCGAAATCAACTGGCTGGCCAGCGACCAGCGACCGAACTGCCAATTCGACCACCAGTCGGACCAGGCGTCCGCGAGGCGAAACGAGACCGCATCCGGCCGAGCAATTAACCAACCTAGACAGGCAACGCCGCATCCGGCTCCCATCGAGACATAAATGGCGGTCACCGTCAGCGCGCCAGTCCATGCGAGCAGGCCGACCGCACCCAACTGCATCATCGCCACGAGGATGTCAATGGCCAGCGCCTCGCGCAGTCTCAAGTGTGCAAACGACAATTGTCGCAGATGCTCGCGGAGCAGGACGAGCGGAGTGACCAGCGCCAGCGAGAGAACGGCGCTGGCAAGGCCCGTCGAGCTGCCCGCGAAAGCCATGCCGGCGGCCAGCCCCATCAATGCGAACAACACCCCCAGCGACAAGATTGTCTGATGGATCAGGCTGCTGCCGGTGTAGCGGGCCAGTGCCTCGCGATTTCGGTGATGACAATAGACCAGGTAGGGTCCCGAGATTAAATCGCCTTGGATGCCGCGTGCCAGCAGGAGCATGCTGAGGACGAGCGCATACACGCCCAGTTGGTCCTGTGAACACGAGCGACCGACCAGCACGCTGCTGGCAAAACTGGTGCCGCTGACGACCGCCTGATCGGCCACGGACAGGAAAGCCTGCCGAAACGTGGGCGATTGCCAGCGTGCGACGGCCCGCTGAAGCAATGTCGGCGTGGCGGCGCGCCCTTCGTCAGCGCTGGTGGGATCCAGCGTCGCTGAGGTCGTCATGGCTGGACCTCCGTCCGCGACATTCGGACCATCGTTGCCGGTTTGCCGAACGACAATGATCCCACGCCGTCGGTGAAGACTCGCCGCGCGGCGTCGAACCATCCGTTCAGCTTCACGCTCAAGCTGGCGGCCGAATCCGACTCGGAGACGCCGAAGCGGCCCCAGGAAAACGGGTCACTGGCGACGGGAACCAGTTGCGGCGTGGTCGTCAAGCCGCAGGTCACGCCCGATCGTCGCGCCGCATCGCGCAAGGGGCCGTCGGCAATGCCGAACGGGAACGAAAACGCGGGCTGGTCGATTCCGAATTCGCGATGCAAGCAGGCCAGTGATTTGTGCAGGTCTTCTTCGAACGACGCCGGACGGTCGCCAAAGACTTGGTGAGTGTGCGTGTGGCAGCCCAGTTCAATCAACCCCGACGCGACCGCGGTGCGACATTGATCCGCCCTCAGCGGCGCCCAGGCGTCGCGACATCGACCGTCCCCTTTCGATGTCCAGGAATCGAACGGAAAAGGTTCGTCCGAATCGAGATAGCCTGTCGCCAGGAATATTGTCGCGGGAATTGCGAGGCTCTGAAGGACGGGCAGGGCCTCGGTCAGATTGTTGGCATAGCCGTCGTCGAAGGTGACGACGAACGTCCGCCGCGGGACGGGGATGCCGCGCCGGCAGTGGTCCAGCACCCGACCCAGCGGCCAGGCGGCATAGCCGCGCTGGAGCAATCCCGAAAGCTGCTCGTGGAGACGGCGCGGCGACACGTTATAGGTCGGTCGGCCGAAGCGCCGATCCGCCGTCCACACGCGATGATAGGTGATAATTCCAAACAAGTTTTGCCCGAGCGGTGCCGCGGAGCCCGCCCACCATGCCAGCGCGGGCGCGATCGCAGTCTTGAGGCACCCGCGGAGCGGACGACTCGTCGCGCGGTTGGGCAGGAAGAGGGGGTCCATCGTCGTTGAGGCTTTCGTGCGGATTCATCCGCCTGGTGCGCAAGTTCGACCCGCCGTCAGCAAGAGGCTCGGTGTAAAACCACAGCCAAAATGGTTTCACCAATCAATCGCAGATCCTGGAGCAGTGTGCGGGCCTGGATGTAGCGAATGTCCATCCGCATCCACTCGGCGAAGCTGACCTTCGACTTGCCATGAACCTGCCAGATGCACGTCAGCCCCGGCGTCACTTCGAGGCGGCGGGTTTGCCACTGCGCGCAGCCGGCCTGTTCCTCGCAGGGCAGGGGACGCGGCCCCACGAGCGTCATCTCGCCTCGCAGGACATTCCACAACTGCGGCAGCTCGTCGATGCAGGACTTGCGAAGATACCGGCCCAAGCAAGTCACGCGCGGGTCGCTCGTCATCTTGAACGCCGGTCCGTCCTGCTCGCTCAACATGAGGAGCCTGGCTTTCTGCGCGTCCGCATCGATACACATCGTGCGGAATTTGTAGATCGTGAAGGGCCGGCCCCCAATTCCGTTGCGACGCTGCAGGAACAGCACCGGTCCAGGGGAAGTCCACTTGATTCCCACGGCAACCGCCGCCAATACCGGAGACAACATCAACATTCCCGTCCCGGCCGCCAGGAGATCGATCACCCGCTTCGAGAAAGGCAATGGCTGCACGAGCAGCTGAATCAGGGGGCGAACCTGGATCCTCGCTGCTGGAGACGGCGGCGATTCGCCGCTCGTCTCGCCGCCACTCGATAATCGAACCTCGGTGCCTCGCGCCGCCGTGGCAACGGATGCGTTGCATCGATGGGAGTGGCGACTGTCAGCGACGGGCGACGCTCCGCTCACAGCCAGCGCGGCTGGTACTTCCTGATTCGTCTCATCCGCGACAGAGCCTTTTACGAGTTTCTGAAGCAACTGCTGGAATGCGTCATGTTCGTTGCGCCCCGAAATGCCGGCATCTGGCTCCGACGACTCCGAAGCCTTCGGGTCATCCTCGCGATCGGCATGAGGATACGTGTAAATGACGCACTCCGGGCAGGTCCAGGGGTGACCCGGTCGAGCGAGCGACTCGACGAACTGACGGGCGCCCGCGGTGTCGGTATCCCACAGGAGCACCCCGACTTGCCGTTCACCCATCAGGCCTGCATGGTCTGTTGCCCGTGCCCGTTGCTGGAGAAACTGGGCAAACAGCCGAAATTCGTCGTCTTGACCCGACTGGAAACGAAACGCCGCCAGCGTGAAAGCTCCGCCAGCGCGATCCACTCGCTGACGTTCCACGTCGAGAATCGCCCGGAAGCGATCGGAGCCATGCAGTTTGTCGAACAGCAGCCCGTCGGGGTTAATACCGCGACGCTGCCACCAATTCCGAAGCGTGTTCAATCGCATCGTCACAACCTTGATTGTTTTCCTGCACGCCAGCCTCCTCGCAAGGCCATTCCGGCGCACCATCTTGCCCTCGAAAACCGTCTCGCGCAAATGCCTCAGCCAACAGCGTCGTGCCAATGCCGCCGGTCGCCGCGACGAACAGCGCCACGGCAAAAATCAATCCTCGCTTCGGCGAGACGGGTTGAGACACGTAGCTCGCTGGCTGAATGACGTTGACGTTGGAGATCCGCTCGCGTTCGAGGGCCTGTGCGATCCGTGCCTGTTCGCGCCGTTCGAGATAGGTGCCATAGCTCGCTTGGAGGACTTCCACCTCCTGCTGCAACCTTCGGATCCGGCCGTCCTGCCGATTGAGCTGCTGGCGCTCGGCTTCCAGCGCGACCAGCTGTTGTTCCAGTTTCGCAGCCTTTCCGCGGACCGCCTCGGCCTCCGCCTCGGTCGCGAGCTGTTGCAGATGCACCTGCTGCCAACCGGGATCGGGCGTGCGTTTGGTCTCGGCCGGCAGCATCGACCCCGCCCCGGAGAGAAGCTGCTCGGCCTGCGAAATCTGCTGCCTGGTCGCGACCACGAGCGGATGCCGCGCGGTATAACGCGTCATGAGATCGCGCTCTCGGATTTGCAGATCGTGCAACGCACGCCGCGTCGTACCGATGGCGTCGTCCGGTTGGCCGTTAATCTCTTCGGTAATCTGCCAATGAGGCAAGTCACGGGATTTCTGTCGAAGATCACTCAGTGTGGCCTGGAACGACGTTAAGGCTGCACTCGACTCCTGGACCTGATGACGAAGCTGCGTGAGATCCTCCTCCATCGCCTGCCGGCGGTCTTCGAGAGACACCACGCCGGCATCGTTCTTCGCTGCAACGAGTTCCGCCGTGGCCGTCTCCAGCTCGCCTCGCAACAGATTCGACTGCTCTTCGAAGAATGGCAGCGATCGATCCATCCGGAGTGCCTGCGCATGTTGCGACTGAAACGCGGCAAGGAACACCTTAAGAATGGTCTGGGCGAGTTCCGGTGAGCGCGCCTCGCAGGTGACATGGATCACGCTCGACCGTTTCGCCAGCCCCGACGTGACGATCGATTCGAGGACTTTAATCGCCTTCTCGGCTTCAGGCGTGGGACGCGCGACGGCCAGCGTCGTCGTCAAAGGGCCGCTGAGGGTTGCGACGATTCTTCGTTCGATAATCGATGCCTCCGGAAGAGGTGCGTCTCCCAGCACGGCATCGGCGCCGAGAACCCGGACCACGTCTTCCAGGACCGATCGATTTCCAAGCATCTCCATCACGGAGTTGATCTCGTGCTCGCGCGTGTCGGAGACAGCGATCGTCGCTCCCGTGGTCACTGTCGGGTCGAGGGCGACCGATTCCCGTCCCAGGCGAACGAACAATTTCGCCTGCGAATGATAGGTGCGCGGCCAAAGCAGGAGCGCGGACGTCACGAGCGTCATCGTCACGAGGAAGAAGCGAACGACGAGCCAGCGTCGAGTGACCACGGTTCGCGCGCGATCCGTGAGCCAGCCCGCCAGTTGCGGTTCGATCAATGCCGTCTGGGGCCGCGAGTCCATGGCTGCGAATCACGAGAGTCTGTTGAAGAGCAGCGCATGGCGCACCGGCTGCGCCAAAACCTGCTCAACAAGACTACCTCGCAAATCCGCACAGGGCGGCTCGAATGGCAGTGGGCGCAGCCGGGAGCACGTTGCCGGATGGCAACGAAGTGCGAGAATGCCACCGCTCGTGCAAATCGCCAATCGGCGGTGATGGCACGTTCGATTCACCGAGAACAACCGGCATAGACGACACTATTAGTACAAGGCCGTCGACGCCGCTCCAATCAGGAAGCCTTCGAGAAGATGCCGCTCGAAGAGCGCAAACACCGCCTGGACGCGCGTGTAACGCAGGTAGAGGCGATCCTCGGGTCGGATGATGATTCGATGGCTCGGATCGCGCATGGCGCGATAGAGATCGACCTCGATGTCGAGTTGCGAACCGTCAGGCTGCTTGCGGGAGACAATGACCTTGCTGGCGCCGACGGTCACATCGTGGTTGATGGCCGATACGCCGCCGACCGCCAGTGAGTTGCCCCAGTAATTCTTGCCTTGGGCCTCTGCGATCGAAATCGCGTCGAGCACGTTGATGTCGTAGTCGCGCGGCAGCGTGTATTGGCCGCCTCCGAGCAGGCCGCCGGTGTAGAAAAACTCCAGGTCGCGCGCTTCGACGAAGACAATGTCGCCGTCTTGCAGGATGACATCCTGCTCGCTGAATCCCAGGGGCTCCCCGCTAAATTGCCGCAGCGGAATGCGGATGACCGCCGGATTCACAACACCGGCGGCGATCCAGCTCAATTGGGGAGGCATCGGCACGGACTGTGGGGGCACAACGGGATATGGCGACGCGATTGCCAAACTCTGCATTGGTAACCCCGGTGATGACTGACTGGAATAAGTCGACACGGGGGGAAAGCCTGGCGGCTGGGCAATCGCAGAGGACACGCTGTGGGACGCTGTCAGCACATTTGGTCCCGATGGGGCTGAAACAGGGGTGCTGGAATGTGGCCGGGTCGTGCCATAGGGGGTGTTTCCAATCACCTGGTTGGTGGCGCGTGGCGGCTGTTTCGAATCGCGATACGACTGATAGGGATTCGTCGGTGGGGGCGACCATCCGCCCAAGGGCGTGGGCCCGAATTGCCGGGTCAGTGGCGCAACGGTGTGTGCTGTCGGAACCGATGCGGGCCAGACGGAAGGGGTTTGGCCGCGAACCTTCACGCCGGGCGGAGAGGCGGTGGGCGGCGACACCGGCAAGTTTGGCCGCTGACCACGCACAATGTACACGGTGTTTTGTGCATCGAGACCCGGCAACCCACCGGTCTCTGCCAGCGCATGCAGGACGTCGTTCTTATAGGCCGGCAGAAGCACATTCTGGCCCATTCCCCGCTTCTCCGGGTCGCTGTTGCGATGCTCATCGATGCCCACGTTTCCCCGGGGATCGTCGGCCTCCTGGCGAATCACGAGCACAGAATAAATGCGCGGCCGCTGCAGGCTCACAAGAATTCGATCGTACCCCTTCTGTAACAAAGCCTGTGGGCCTTCTGCGCACTCGTGCCGGATCAACTCTTCGACTTGGCGGATTGTGAGCCCGCGCACGTAAAACGGCCTCATGGACGGAACCGAGATTGTTCCATCGGGCTGCACGGCGATGGGATAGCCGACCGAGGGGGCGGCAAACCGCTCGTGCGGCAGATAGATGGGCGGGACATCGCCGTCCCGCCCCAGCAGGCCCTCAATGTAGATGCCCAGGATGTCGCCGCTATCGACCAGATGAGCGGGCGGCGACGATTGCCGCAGCAACGAGAGATCGATCGTCACCTGGTCCGTTCGGTGCGCGCAGCGATATTCATCGGGAAGTTTGTGCGCAGCGACGCCCTTCAACGGGCGAAACGCAGCACACCCGCTGGAGCCGATGACGCAGACGAACAGCCAAACTCCGATGCGGCGGTTCATCCCACCCCCACCGAACGCATAAGTGCCCCGACACACTTTGGGACACGCAGATACTCTGCGCACTCCACCGGCAGCGCCTGAGGTCACAGGCGCGGAATACTCTGCCACCTCTCATTCATCGGCAGAATCGTCACAGTCGCTACAAGTAAACCGGTCGCCGCCCTTTGCTTCGAGTCACACGGACGACAGCGTGAAACGGCGCAAGCCAGGGCGGTAAGACTCAGGGATTAAAGCAGAGTGACCCATCACTTGCTTGCCGTGGGATCAAGAACGTGAGGTAGAGTCTCTGCAGAATGCCCACCTTCACGTCACGAAGAGGCGTTTCCACGGGGGAATTACGCCTGTCGATGAGCGAGGTCGGTGGACGGGCGTCAATTCTTTTCCCGACGTGTGACTTGGCCTGGAGCGTCCCGTGAGTGTCGTCGTTGTTACTGGTTCGGCCGGTCTGATTGGTTCGGAAACCAGTCGTCATTTTGCGGCCCTGGGATTCGATGTCGTTGGCATCGATAACGACATGCGCTGCCTGTTTTTCGGCAAGGAGGCGTCAACCCAATGGCAGCGTGAGCAACTCGAACACCAACTGTTCAGTCACTATCACCACGTCGAGGCCGATGTTCGGGACGATGCCGCCATTGACCGCTTGTTCGAGCACTATGGAGATGCGATCTCGCTCGTGGTTCACACGGCCGCGCAACCATCGCACGACTGGGCAGCGCGGGAACCCAAAACGGACTTCTCCGTCAATGCCCTGGGAACTCTGAATCTGCTGGAAGCGACGCGGCGGTTCGCCCCCGATGCCGCATTCGTCTTCACCTCGACGAACAAAGTCTACGGTGACACGCCGAATCGGCTGCCTCTCGTCGAGCAGGAAACTCGCTGGGAAATCGATCCCGCGCATGCCTACGCCAACGGCATTCGCGAGGATCTGTCGATCGATCAGACGCTCCACAGCCTCTTCGGCTCCTCCAAGGTCGCCGCCGACGTCATGGTCCAGGAATATGGCCGCTACTTCGGGATGAAGACGGTGGTCTTTCGCGGCGGCTGTTTGACTGGCCCAAATCACTCCGGGACGCAGTTGCACGGATTTCTGGCGTATCTCGTGAAGTGTGCCGCGACAGGCACGCCCTACACGGTCTTCGGTTATGGGGGCAAGCAGGTTCGCGACAACATCCACAGCGCCGATTTGATCGCCGCCTTCGAGCACTTCTTCCGCAACCCCCGGTGCGGCGAAGTCTACAACATGGGCGGCAGCCGCTTCAGCAATTGCTCGATGCTCGAAGCCATCCACATCTGCGAAGAGTTGACCGGTCGCGAAATGTCCTGGACATATTCGCCGGCGAATCGAACCGGCGACCACATCTGGTGGGTGAGCGACGTCGGCAAATTTCAGCACCACTTTCCTGGGTGGAAGCTGACCAGAAACGTTCGCGACATCTGCTGCGAAATCTACGAGAAGAATGTCGAGCGCTGGACGAGTCAGGCTGCCGTGAACGTCTGACCGTCACACAGCCTCGGGCAACACTGGCCATCGACCAGGAAGCATCGGAGCGAACCGTGATTGACCTCGGCAAAATGAATGTGCTCGGGGTGCGCATCAACGCTGTCGATTATGAGGCGGCGGTTGCGACGATCAGCGAAGCCGCTCAAGCGGGGCGCCCGTGCGCGGTCTCGGCGCTCGCCGTCCATGGCGTGATGTGCGGAGTGCTGGACGACGTCCATCGCCATCGCCTCAACCATTTGGATTTGATCGTTCCCGACGGTCAACCGGTGCGCTGGGCGCTCAATCTCCTGCATGGGGCGGGCTTGCGCGATCGCGTCTACGGTCCCAACCTGATGCTCCGTGTGTGCGAAGCTGCGGCCCGACTGGGATTGAAAATCTTCCTCTTCGGGGGAACCGCGGAAGTGCTGGCAAAACTGCGAGAGAAGCTGGTTGCACAGTTTCCCGAATTGCAGATCGCCGGCGTCCGGCCCTCCCAGTTCCGCCGGCTGACGTCGCCGGAAAAGAATCAGCTGGTTCAGGAGATTCGACAGAGCGGAGCCCAGATCACGTTTGTGGGAATTGGCTGTCCCCGACAAGAGGTGTGGGCCTACGAGTTTCGCGATGAGCTGTCAATGCCCATCCTTGCCGTGGGAGCCGCCTTCAATTTCCACGCCGGATTGCTTTCGCAGGCGCCGCCCCTGCTGCAACGCCTGGGCCTCGAATGGGGCTACCGCCTCGTTCACGAGCCACGCCGTCTCTGGCGGCGATACGTCTACCTGAATCCGTTGTATCTCGGCCTGCTCTGCTGCCAGATGCTACGCCTGCGCCGCTTTGATCCCGACCAGTCCACACGGCCGCAGGAAAGTCTTCTCTACGGCTGAACCTTTTCCCCGTGTCCGACTTCAAAGCGGGGACGATCGTCTGCCAGGATGAATTTCCTCCCGGATGCGATCCGAGCAAGTCACAGGACGACGACCCCGACGACAAGCCCGATTCCGAGCCGAGAGACAAGTGCCCCTTGAAGGGCAACAACGGAGTCGATTGGCAGCCGCGGGGCAACCTGCTCGTCAATGATGGTACGGGCCCCGGCAATCCGGGCAATCGCAAGTAACCATCGAAGTGCCGCGAACATCGAGAGCGACGACAGACTGATCTCTGTCGTCGCTCTCGTTTTTATCGACTTGGCGGGTGCTGAAATACAAGGCAGTTTTGGGCTCTCGCTACTTCGTCAGCTTCGGAGTGGCGAACGTGAAGGCCTTAAGCCGCGAGGGTGGCTCCTCGCCAGCGGGGCACATGGACTCCGGGTCGAAGACGGCCGTGGGGTCGAGAATGCTGCAGGGCTGCACCTTGATCGACAGAGTGCTCCCGCTGCCGGTGGCCTCGGTGATCATGATTCCGACGAAACCCACGATGTCGTAGGTGGTGTTGCTGCCGTTGCCCGAGGCCGCCTGATAGGGGGATGTCGAAGCGGGCTTGAAGAGCGGCAACAATCGGGGAGTGCCAATGATGGCCCTGAAATCTGAGACCAGGGTGGACCTCAGGCCGGGGCTCCCCTTCCAGGGCCGCGGGTCATCGATCGAGACGGGGAGCGACGCCTTATCGATCAGGTTTTGGACATCATCCGCGGATGGGCCGTCCGCAATCCACGTGCGATAATCGGGCGTGCTGTTCGTCCAGTGCCCCAGGCAGAGAAGTCCAAAGTTTCCCGGCGAAGTCTTGGGGCTGGGGTAGACCTGGATCTCCGGCGAGCCGGCCGCATCGACGTGGACGGTTCCGTCGGGCGATTGACCGTTGCTCATGAACGCATTCCAAGTGTCAACGTCGAAGGCGACGGGCAGCAGCGGACACTCATACCCGCCCCCCTCGTTGTAGAACTCTTCGCCGAACGCTGACCGTTTCTTGGTGCCTCCGGTGATCAGGTTCGGGTCGAACGACGAGATCAGGCCGGTATAGATCGTCGCCGAGGCGGTCGCCGAGAGGGCTTTGTCTCGTTTGCCGATCACTGGAGCGAAGAACAGGGGCAAGGCGCCATTGGCCGAGGAATCCCGGCGTGTCACAACCTGTACGGTGTTGGGATAGCCCGAATAGGTCCGTCGGGATTGGAACGCACCTGTGGACGTGGTGTAACCGGGAAGCACGTCACCGCTCGGGATAGTCAGCGTTTGCTTGTCTCCCGCGCTGTTGTATCCGCCAAATTGGACGCCATATGTCAGCGCTGACGCTTCGGCCTCGTTGAGCAAGCGATCCTTGTTTCGCTGATTTGGCAACGAATAGGGAGCGTAATTGTCGACCAGTTGCCGCGCTCCGGCTGCGGCGGCCGCATCGGCGGCGTTCTGCAGTTCGCTCTTCGTCAAAGTGATCCAACTCATGTCGACGCACAGGGCGACACACGCGAACAGCGGAATCAACAACAGCACGGCCATCACCGCGATGTTCCCCCGACGTCGGCCGGAAGGCCTGGGGGCTGAAGGAATGGTTCCTTGCATGGATCGAGTCTTTCTAGGAGAGATCTGATCAAGTGCCGAGAGCGGAGGAAGACCGGCCTGTTACGTCGCTGCTTCATCCCTGTTTCAACATGACAACTTCTTCCGATCGCAGGGACGCGCCTGCGAAGAACACGAACGAGCCGGTCCAGGTGGCCGTCCCTGTAGGGATCGAAACCCGGACGGAAACCTTGTCGTTTCGGGTTGCAGCCGCCGCAGTCCCGGCTTCGTCATTCACGGTCACCACGACGGTTGCGTCCGTCGGCAACCCGCAGGCCGCCAGAACGTCCTGGACTTCCGCCGTGATGGAGGCATTGGACCCGCCCACCTGACACCCGGCGGCGCACCCCTTCCGGGCGGCATCCGTCAGGATGGCATGCACGCGCATCACCTGGCCGACTTCGCAGACCCCGACAACCACGGTTGCCAGCAACGGCACCACCAAGGCCAGCTCGACGATGGCGGCGCCACAACGGATGGTGCGTCGAGAGCGCGAAGCGACGTTCGTAGGCGGCGGCTTGTCCATGTTTGGTTGTCCGGCCTCATTCATGCTTGAGGGAGTACGACGCCGACAGTTGTCCCAACAGATAGCCGCCACCGGGATACAGGGTCACATTGGCGGCATCGAGAGTAATCTTGACGCGCACATCGTCGCCGGCCTGTGCCCCATCGACCTCACCGATAGCGTTGTTCACCAGAATATTCGTGGTCGCTCCGGTGATCCCTTCCTGCCCCAACAGATCTTCGATTCGTGCGCAGACCGTGGCGTTGCTCTGCCACGGCATGATGCCCAGTCGGCATCCCTGTCGCACGGCGTCCTGTAGCAGATGCTGGACCATGTAGGCGTGGGTGATCTCGAACATGCCGAACATGAGCAGAAACAGGATGGGCGTGGCGATGGCCATTTCCACGGTCACGGCACCGCGACGGCGCGACGCGCGGAGGCAAGAGGACGGTGATTGAAGTGTCGAGGTTTTCATGGCAGCAAACGTGATCGCCCGTGATCGTCAGTGTTCTCGAAGCGTAGGTCGGATTCTCAGCGAGTCAAAAAGGAATCTGAGGAACTTATCTCCTTCCGCCGGCAGGGTTTGGCATGTTGTCGAACGGCGACAAGTCGTGTCTGCAAAAGGCCACCCGTCGCTACATTGCCGGGTATTGTCAGCCTCGACAGACGAACACGCGAACGGCGTGCAAAAACGGCTTGGCGGAAGTGACACGCCAGCAATTGGACTAGAGTTGCCGCAGGTTCCCGGCCGGTGCCGACCGGCGGATCGCCCAACCAGTCCAACGATCAGAGGGTCAGATGCCACGAATCATGGGACGAACGGGATTGACGCTGTTGGTTCTGGGCCTGCTGGGCCTCCCGGCCTCAGCCCAGACCATCGGCAGCAACATGGTGAGTTTTCTCAACGGCAAAGTCGGCGTGCGGGTCGGCGGCGGCGAATGCGCTCACATGGCGACCGAGGCGCTGCGAGTGTCCGGGGGCGAATTCGTTCCCAGCGACCTCGGGGCGGACTCGCCGTCGAGCGGCCATTACGTCTGGGGCGACCTCGTGACCGTCATTTCCTACGCGAGCAAGAAATGGACGGACTCGAATCCCGCCAACAAGTGTCAGGTGGGAGACATCATCCAATACGGTTCGGCCAAATTCGGGACGACGACGTTCCCCTCCAAGCACACTTCGGTCGTCACGGCTGTGGACGCGACCAAGTACCGGCCCACCGCGGTGCTCCAGCAGAACTACGGCGGCGTTCGGACCGTCAAGGCGGCGACCGTCAACGTGACCGGGCTGACGGCGGGCTGGATTCGGATCTACCGCCCGCGGCCGCGAGTGGATGTGCAGAACGTTTGGAAATTCACGACGGTCAATAACACCACGACCTCGCAGGCGTATTCACTGATGGTCGATACGTCGGTCATCAGTTCTGTCTCACCGACCGCGGCGAATACGGCTGGCAGCTTTCGCATCCACAAGGTGACCACCGACGGAACCGTCCCCTGCCTCGTGCTCAGCAACGGACAATCCTTGTTCGTGACAACGACGAAAGGCTTGGAACTCTACCAACAGACCACTGGCTCTGCCGGAGTCCGTCAGCTGAGTCAATGACTGACTCGGAACACCACCCTCAGAGGGGCCCTGCATGGACGTTCCGCAGGAATCAGAGGTGTTCAAGGCGCAGTCGAGGCGGCACGACACGGTGATGCGGGAACGGTGTGTCGAACTCGCTGAGCAGACCGGCCGATCGGTGAGCTACGATATTGTTGGGAAAGCCATTGAACGGTGCTCTGTCGCATTTCAGGAGTATCAATCATGAGGATTGTGATTGTCGGTACGGGATACGTTGGACTGGTGACTGGCACCTGCCTTGCCGACAGCGGCAATGATGTCACCTGCGTCGACATCAATGACGCAAAGATTGCCGGTCTGAAGCGGGGTGAACTTCCGATTTACGAACCGGGGCTGCAGGAACTCGTGCTGCGCAATTCCAAGGCCGGACGATTGCAGTTCTCAACCAATCTCGCCGACGCCGCGGCGAAGGCTCAACTAGTGTTCATTGCCGTCGGTACGCCGCAGGCGGACGACGGCCGCGCCGATCTTTCCGCTCTGTGGAGAGTTGTCGACGCGCTGGCTCCCTCGCTGCCGGCAACGGCGATTGTGGTCACGAAAAGCACCGTTCCCGTGGGCACCAACCGGCAAGTTTCTGAGCGGTTGAAGGGGAAGACCGGCCGCGAGGTCGACGTCTGCTCGAATCCCGAATTCCTCAAGGAAGGCTGCGCGATCGAAGACTTCACGAAGCCCGACCGCGTGGTGGTGGGCGTCCTGCGGAATGAAGTCGCCGATGTAATGCACGAACTGTACAAGCCGTTCCTCCGCACCGAGCGGCCGTTTCTTTCCATGGGCCTCGAAAGCGCGGAAATGACAAAGTACGTGGCCAATTGCCTCCTGGCCACGAAGATCAGTTTTATCAACGAGATGGCCAACTTGTGTGAGGCGGTCGGGGCGGACATCAACGACATCCGTCGCGGCATCGGCCACGATCAGCGCATTGGCTTCCAGTTCCTGTTCCCCGGCTGCGGCTACGGCGGCTCGTGCTTTCCGAAAGACGTGCGGGCGCTCGTGGCGACCGCGGACACCCACGGTGTGGCCACGCAGATGCTGCGCTCCATCGACGAAGTCAACGACCGTCAGAAACATGTGTTGTTCCGCAAGCTGAGCAACAACTTCCAGAACGATCTGTCCGGGCGGACGATTGCCATGTGGGGTCTTTCGTTCAAGCCGAAGACCGATGACATCCGCGAAGCGCCGGCCCTGGTGTTAATTGATGAACTGCTTGCCGAGGGAGCGAATGTCCGCGTGCATGACCCAGTGGCGATGGACAACGTGCGCGCAGTTTACGGTGGGCGCCTGACCTATTGCGTTCATCATTACGACACGCTGGATGCGGCGGATTGCCTCGTGATCTGCACCGAATGGCCGGAATTTCGCAACCCGGACTTTGATTACCTGAAGCACAAGCTCCGCCGGCCACTGGTATTCGACGGCCGCAACTTGTGGGAACCGGCGCAAATGCGCGACCGCGGATTCACGTATTACGGAATTGGATTGAAGGGGTAGCCGGAGTCCCCATTTCACAGCATTGATAATTCGACCATTGAGCTAGGTCGCCAATCAATGCTGGACAAAGGACATTATCCATCCCTATGCCCGGACGGTCAGAAAACTCTGAGAGGAAGTCGCGGGTAGGGCCGGGCGCGCTGCCGCGGCGTTCATCGCCGGCTCGCCATCAAATGACGATCCGCTCGATTTCGTCCAGGCTGACGGCATCGCCGGTGCGATCATAGAGCTTGGTGGTCTTGGCCGACTCATGGGCGGCGATGCGCTGCGCGTGTTCCAGGGAGCCGCCCCCCAGCAGGTAGCACGTGATGCCGGTGGCGCGGAACGTGTGACAACCAATGTGCGTGGGAAGCCCGGCCAACACGGCGCGGTGCTTGATCATCCGCAGCGCGTCGATGCGGTGCATCCGCCGAGCAGTTAGAGTTCTCGCGCGGGAGATCGTCCGGAACAGCGGTGTTCCCTTCGGATCGCCGCCGGCGGCTTGCAGATATTCGTCGAGATAGGCTTCGGCTTTGTGGTGGGCCGGAACTTGGTGAAACTTGCCCCCTTTCTCGTGGAGTCGGAACCACATCCGTCGCCCTTGTGGATAATAGTCGGCGATATTCATGCCGATCGCGGCAGAGATGCGGGCGAAGCTGTAGACCAGGAGCCCGATCAGCGCCCGATCGCGGAGGCCGATGATCGTCGTGCAGTCGATGGCGTCCAGCAGTTGCCGGGCTTCGCTGGCCGTCAGCACAGGGGTCTTGCCCGTCTTCACGACATGCTTTGGGCCGCGCACGGAAGCCGCCGGATTGATCGCCAACACCTGGCCCACCACCAGCCAGTCGAACAAGCGGCGGATCGCCGCCAGGTGCTGCTTCACGGTCGGAGCGCTGCGCCGCTGTGTCAACTGCTCGATGTAGGCTGCGACCAGGAAGGGCGAGACGGCGGGCAGCGCGACACCACGCTGTTGGCACCACTCACAGAAGCGGCTCGCCGCGTGCGCGTACACACGGCGCGTCCCGGAGTTGCGGATGTCGGCGGTAAAGAACTCCATAAAGCGGCGCTCAGCCAGAGAACCCGCATCACGAATCA
>JAWXBB010000214.1:0-6255 GCA_034439795.1 Planctomycetaceae bacterium
GTCGTGGCGAGACTACATGACCATCCCGCGGAGCAAGTCACACCGTCGGCTCGCTTCGCAAGCCCGGTAACCCTTATCCGTGTGCCATTCGTGGCTACAGTCCGCGGCCCCTGCCGGGGCCAAGCAAGAGTGCGGGACCAACAAATCAATCACGAACACCCCCGCCACTCCATCGAACACTATCGGCCGCTGACATTCAACGGTTGCTGATGCGCCGGTTCGACATCCTTCGCCGACGACAACCCCGCCGCGTACGGCGCTCCGAAGGCCAAGACCAGCCCACAGAGAAACAGGATCGTCGGCTGCGCCATCCACGACCAGCGCTGCACCGCATACACCACCTTGGCCGGCGGAAACAGCACGAACCACAAGCCGCGACGAGTGTCGTCCGCGAACACGATCGCCACGGCCCACGCCGTCGCCGCCAAGGTCAGCATCAATCCGAACAGGGCTCCGCCGATGACCCCCGCGATCAACCCCCACGGCGGCAACATCGCCAACGCCACAATCGCCAGCCAGGCCACGATGGTCCCCAGCACGGTGAGTGGAATGAACCACCGGGTTCGCAGGACGTAGCTGCCGGGATCGACCTTGGGTTTCGTCGACGCCGCTTCCCAGACCAAGGGTTCCGGTTCGACGGGTTCCGAAGGAGACGCATTCATTGCGACCGCGGCCCGAAGGAGTCCTGAATGGCCAACTCACGGCGTTATGGTAACGCGGTTTCCACGGGAATCGCGACGGCGCAGCGCGGACTGGTCACTTCATGGGCAATTGCCCCGGTGCGTGCGGCAGACTGTCCGGAGGAGCCAGCAACTGCTCGGTGGTGCGTAACTGGGTGATGTACTCTTCAATGCGAGCCTGCTGGGGTTCCGGTGCGGTCACCACGACGCAGTTCTTGAGCCAGGCCACCGTCGGACGAGGATTGGGCGCTTTCTCCCCAAAGGCGTGGACAATGGCCGCTTCCAACTGTTCGACGTCGATGTCACCGCCCACCCAATGTGGCACGGCATAGACGCGAGTCGTCGGCACTTTCAGGGCTTGCTCGGCCGTCACAATGCGCAAAGCGCCGTTTTCGATGACGTAACCCAATTTGAGCGGAGGGAGCAGCTGATGGAGGCCGGCCCGCAGTGAGATGAACTGACCTTCAAGGGTGATGGGCGATTTCAAGAGCATGGGCGGCCCCGCATATTCAACCTGCATCTGGTGAAAGTCGCGGAGGAAAGACAACGCATCTTCGAGGGAAGTGTCTGCAAACTCGAAGATCGTCGGCTCGCCCAACGCAGCAACCACCCGCTCCGACCGCTGGACCGCGACAGTCTTCCAATGAACGTGATCGGCCAACTGCCGGGCCCGGCTGCGCGTGACCCAAAGCACCCGCAGGGACGTGTTGCGGTCATAGTGCGGCGGATCGACCCACATTGTCGTCCAAGTGCAGGCGGCAACGACGTCCAGCAACTGCCGCACCGTGATGTTGCGAACCGTCAAGCTCAAACTCGGCATCGGCGACAGCTTGCTGACGCTGTCGTCAATCACCACCGGGATCTGATAGCGCTCGGCGATCTGCCGGATCGCCTCGGGCAACGGCGTCTTGTCGAAGCCAATCTCATCGACGGGTTGTCGATATCTCTCCATCAGGCGTTCAGCGGTGACCACTTCGCGATCATCTTCGGCCAGGACGGAGCCGTTGATGACCAGACAGAGCACGACGGCGGAGACGGCTGTGAAGCCTCGTTGCCACAACATGACAGCACTTCCGGTGGGAGGCAAAGACGACATCGACGCCGCGAACTGGCGTCGGGATTACGTTCACGGTACAGCGTCAACGCAAGGAATCAAGCGGATTCTGATGGATGACGTGGAGCGCTTCGGAGGGAGCGCGAAACCGCAAGCGTGCGCCGGGGATCGTTCAGCGGGCTGCATGTGGTGGGGAGTCTGTGGCGAGGCGATTACCTCACCGGATGCAGGTCCGGCTTCAGCCACACCCAGCTCTTGCCGAGCCGGCCGCCGTAGTTGCCCGCGGAGATCCGCACCAGCCCCGGCGTGTCGAGCGCCGCGGCGATGGCGGCCTGCGTCGCCGCGGAGACTGTGGCCAGATCGCAGCCGTTGAGGATGATCTCCTGGATCGACGTCACGCCGGGCGGCACGCGGGTCTCGTCGCCGAGTTTGTCGCGGAGCGTCGGGCAGAACGGGTGATTCGTGCTGGCGAACAGAAACGAATAGCGGCTGCCGGCTTTGGAGCCGCTGCCGGCGATGCCCCCCGGAAAGGGCATGATGACGCCCGGCACCTGCGCCGCCGCCGCGACGCCCCGTTCGGTCGCTTCGAGGGCGGCGTCAATCGTGGTGCCGAAGAACCACAGGTTGCCCCCCATGATGCCGTCCTGGAAGCCGAACCGGCGGTCGATGACGAACTCGCCCCCCATGATCGGCAGCACCCACACCTTGCGGCCGTAGCGGACTTCGCGAGTTTGATAGCCGTCGCCGAAGAACGCGATCTTGCGGCCGAGCTTGAAGTACGGTTCGGTGTCGAGCCGGTTGAAGCACGCCGTCGTCGGACAGGTCAGCACGTTCTGACTGAGCCGATGCAACAGCACCTTTTCCAGATGGGCTTCGCGGTCCTTCCGAAACCGCGGCACATGAAATTGCACAATCGCCCCGGGCCGGCCGTCGGGCGTGGCGACCGATTCGTCGCCCCCCGGTCCCACGAACCGGTCCACGGCCGCCTCGCAATCGCAAAAGATGCTGCTCGACGCATGCCCCGTGACGGCGTCACAGGCGTGTTGCAACCACTTGCAGTCGCGGGCCGTGATGAGCACTTCCGCGTAGATGCTGCGAAACGCCTCGGCGTAGGTGTCGTCGACAATCGCAGAGCTTGTCACGAATGGGAAACCTTGGAGAGATTCGTTGGCTGTTGCCACTGCAGAAATCAATAGAAGATCAGCCGAGAACCATACTTCGCCGATAACGAACTCTTCTCGTCGTCGCTGATCTTGATGCCGCTGAGGACCACGCTCCGTTCCGGCGACGCCTGCAGCAACTGCTCGATGGCTTCGACAGAAACTCGATTTCCCCCGATACCAATTCTCAGAAGATCGCGCCGAACTGAAAGGAACTCGACGCATTCCGGGGACAATGCAATTCGATCCATGCCCAAATAGTCTAAATCCAGCGTTCCAGCAACCTCTTGAGTTCCTCGCAGCCCCAATCCTGCGTTGCAAGATGCAAGCTTCGGACGCCGGCCGAGCGGTTCATCTGAATCGCGGCGGCACGGATTTCGGCCTGGTCCTGGGATGTCGGAATACCGGGCATCGAGCCGAGCGACATACTGGCATAGTCGACGGTGATTCCGCCCCCCACGCGCCCCCATCGAGCGACTGCTCGCTGCAAGACATTCCATCTCACATAGAGGACTACGCTCAGGATCACGAATCCGATGACGACCACAAGCCCGACAATGCGAAATGAACGGGCCAGCATCAGATGTCAGCCCTTCGGCTGCGGGTTAGAGCTGCGTCCCTGTCCCGGATATACCGCCCGCTCCGTAATCACCGCGTCCATGAACACGTCGTGATCCTGCATCGGGATCTCCTCGAACATCTGGCACTCGAACGCCAGCGCGACCAGCGGCGTGTCGGGGCGGGCGTGTTCGAGGAGTTTGTCGTAGTAGCCCTTGCCGTGACCGGTCCGGCCGCCGCGACGGTCGAAGGCCACGCCGGGGACCATGATAAGATCGAGCTCGGCGACGTCCACCTGCTTCGCGGCGACGGTCCGCAGCTCGGGCCTGGGTTCGAGAATCTTGTACATCCCGATCGACAGCTCGTCCCTGTGTTCGAGATGGAAGAGTTCCAACTCGCCGTCGACGCAGTACGGCACGACGATCTTCTTCCCGCCGGCGAGGGCCTCGGCGAGCGAGTGCCGGGTGCGGACTTCGCTGCGGACGTCGAGATAGAACAGCACGGTCGTTGCCGACTGATACTCCGGCAGCGCCATGAACCGGGCGACGATCTCGCGGCTCAGTTCGTCCTTGTTTTCCTGGGCGTTGCGGTTGGCGTGGGACTGCTGGCGGATCTGCTGCTTCCGCTCGGACAATGCGGCGATCGACGACATGCACAGACTTCCTGCGGACGGACGGATGGATGTTTCCCTTGTGGATCGACATATCCTAACGTTCGCGCGGAGCACTCGCCAACGGTTCAGTTAGCCGCGACCCGGAGGCTTTGCGCAGGAGAGCGCTGGGCATCGACCGCGCGATTGTGGCAGAGCGCTCCCCTGCGCAAAGCCTCCGGGTCGCGGCTAACGGGATGCAATTTCCCGATTGCGGGTTAAAGATTTCTCGTGTCATCGGTTATGATGTGGGCAGTGGGGACGGGAGACGAACATCATGTCCAGCGTCGCGGCCGATCTGGCGCTGAATCCTTCGGGGGAATGGGCACCGCTACAGACGTTGCCGCAGCGGCCGATTGTGTTCTTCGACGGCGTGTGCGGCCTGTGCAACTTCTCGGTGGATTTCCTCATCAGCCGCGATCCCGACGGCCGCTTGGCCTTCGCCCCGTTGCAGGGGGAAACGGCCCGGCAACTGCTGACCGACGCCGATCGGCAGCAACTCCACTCGCTGGTGCTCTGGACGCAGCCCCGGGCTTACCGCAAGTCCGCCGCTGTGGTCCGCATCCTGTGGCAGTTGGGCGGACTGTGGAGCGTGTTGGGGACGTTGTTGTGGCTGGTGCCGTTGCCGATCCGCAATCTCGGCTATGATGTGGTGGCCCGGAACCGGTACCGCCTGTTCGGCAAGAAGGAAACCTGCCGGATGCCGACCCCCGCCGAACGGACGCGATTGCTGCCGTGAGATCAGCCAGAAAGAGACTGGCCGCAAAAAGGCGCAAGAGGCGCAAAAAAGACAGAGCCAAGAACTCTTCTTCATTTTTGCGCCTCTTGCGCCTTTTTGCGGCCAATTCGCTCAACTGAAAGGCCGTTGATGTCGGACCTGCTCCACGATCCCAAACCGCGACTCTCCAAATATCCTCGCTGGCCGATCGGCGTGGGGATTCTGAGCCTCGGCGTCATGTGGCAGACGTATTTCGCCGTCCGCTATGCCGAAGACCCGACGTTCTTCAAGATGTCGTTCCTGTGGGTCTGGCCGGCGACGCTGTTCGCGTTCGGAATCTGGTGGCTGTGCTTTTCGGGCTGGTCGTGGCGGATCAAGCTCGCGCCGCTGGCGCTGATGGTCGCGGCGTTCATCGCGTTCCTGGCCGTGTTCCGTATCGACGGGTCCGACGGCGACATGGTGCCGACGGTGTCGTTCCGCTGGAGTCCGACCGCCGAGGCCAAGGCCCGCGAATACTGGACGAAGCAGACGGCGGCCCCGATCACCGTCGACGATGGTCCGCCGGATTCCGTCGCTGCTCCCGTCGCCGAACCGCTGACGATCACGGATGACGACTGGCCCGATTACCACGGGCCGAATCGCGAGGGAATCGTCCGCGGCGTCGGCTTCCGCACGGACTGGGACGCCCGGCCGCCGAAGGAATTGTGGCGGCATCCGGTGGGGCTGGCGTGGTCGTCGTTCACCGTGGTGGACAAATACGCCATCACGCAGGAGCAGCGCGACGAGAACGAATGCGTCGTCGCCTACAACCTCAACACCGGCGAGCAACTGTGGGTCCATGCCGACCCCGTGCGGTTCGCCATCGTCGCGGTCAACGGCGGCGACGGCCCGCGATCGACGCCCGTCATCGTTGGCGAGGAAACCTATTCGCTGGGCGCCACGGGGTTACTCAATTGTCTGGCGACGCGCACCGGGGCCAAACGCTGGAGCCGCAATGCGCTGGACGACGCCGGCGACGGGACCAAGCCGGCCGACAACCTGCAATGGGGGCTGTCCGGCGCGCCGCTCGTCGTTGACGGCAAGGTGATCATCATCGCCGGCGGGACCGCGGGGAAATCGGTCATCGCGTATGACGCTTCATCGGGCGACATCGTCTGGTCCGGCGGCACTTTCCCGGCGAGCTATGGCGGCGCGCGCGTCGAGGAAATTCACGGCGTCCGGCAGGTGTTGGTGTTTCATGGCGAGGGCCTCGCCGGTTTCGCGCTCGCCGATGGCCGGCAACTCTGGAACCACGAGTGGCCGAACATGCCCAAGGTCAACGTCGCCCAGCCGCTGCGGGTCGCCGACGACGCGCTAGTCATCGGCTCGGGCTACGGCAAAGGCGCCACACGACTGACGCTGACTGGCGGGGACAGCGGCGACTGGAACATCGCGCA
>JAWXBB010000215.1:0-8999 GCA_034439795.1 Planctomycetaceae bacterium
GCTCGGCGTCGCCGGCGCGGGCGCCCGTGAGGAGCAACGGCACGCCGGTTGCCGCCGGCCCCGCCACGCGGCGGCTGCGATGACTTCCTTCTCGCTCTTCGTCGCAGCGCCCGACTCGCTCTTGCCGGACTCAGCCTTAGCGGACGAGGTCGACTCCGTCGCCCCGGCGGACGAGCCGTTGGTGGCAGCGGCATCGACGGCGTCGATTTGCAGGATTGGCTGGCCAACCTTGACGGTGTCCCCCTTCTTGACCAGCAGTTGCGTGATTTTGCCGGCGTGCGGACACGGCAGCTCCATCACCGCCTTGTCGGTCTCCAGCTCCATCACGATCTGGCCGGCCTCGACGGTGTCGCCCGCCTGCACGTGGAGTTCCGCCACGTCGGCGTTGTCGATCCCTTCGGCCAGTTGCGGCAGTTTGAATTCGAGGGGCATGGGTCAGTTGTCCGTGGTCAGTTGTCCGTGGTCAGGCAGTCAGAAGCCGCGGGGTTCCACCCCCGCGGATCTTCGTGTCGAGAAATCTCCGCGGGGGTGGGATCCCGCGGCTTCATTCCCGACCAGCACGATCGTCACGCCTTCTGCGGGTCGACTTTCTCCGGGTCGATGCCGAGGTCTTTCAGGGCTTGCGGGAGCTTCCTGGCGTCGAACTGGCCGTCTTTGGCGAGGGCCGAGAGGGTCGCGAAGACGATCGACTCGGCGTCGATCTCGAAGTGCCGGCGGAGCGCCTCGCGCGATTCGCTGCGACCGAAGCCGTCGGTCCCCAGCACCACGTACCGGCCGGCGATGTACGGCCGCAGTTGCTCGGCGACCAGTTGCACGTTGTCGCTGGCGGCGACGATCGGCCCGGCGATCCCCGACAGTTGCGTCTCCAGGTAACTCTGCCTGGGCGTCTCGCTGGGATGCAGCCAGTTCCACCGCGCGGTCGATTGCGCGTCGCGCTTCAACTCGTTGTAGCTGGTGACGCTCCAGACGTCGGCGGTAACTTTGTACTTCTCGGCGAGCATCTGTTGGGCCTTGAGCACCTGCGTCATGATCGGCCCGCTGCCGAACAGTTGCGGGCGCTTGCCCCGGTCCTTGACGGAGACCGCCGGGTCGAGCGGATACAGCCCCTTGAGGATGCCCTCGACGACCTTGTCGCCGGCGGGCAACGCGGGCTGGACGTAGCTCTCGTTGTAGACGGAGAGATAGTAGAAGATCTCTTCGCCCAGGCCGTACATGCGGTGCAGCCCGTCGCGGACGATGGCGGCGAGCTCATAACCGAACGCGGGGTCGTAGGCGAGCAGGTTGGGCACGGTGCCGGCCATGAGCTGGCTGTGGCCGTCCTCGTGCTGCAAGCCTTCGCCGTTGAGCGTCGTCCGGCCGGAGGTGCCGCCGCACAGGAAGCCCTTGCAGCGGGAATCGCCGGCGAGCCAGATCAGATCGCCGACGCGCTGGAAGCCGAACATCGAGTAGTAAATGTAGAACGGACAGAGCGGCAGGCCGAGGTTGGCGTAACTCGTGCCGACGGCGACGAACGACGACATCGCGCCGGCTTCGTTGATGCCTTCCATGAGCACTTGGCCGGTCTTGGACTCCTTGTAAGAGACCATGTCATTGGCATCGACGGGGGTGTAAAGCTGCCCCTTGCTCGAATAAATGCCAAAAGTGCTGAAGAGCGTTTCCATCCCGAATGTTTGGGCCTCATCGGGAATGATGGGAACGATCCGCTTGCCATACCCCTTGTCGCGCATCAGGTACTTGAGCGTCTGCGTCAAGACCATCGTCGTTGAGCGGTCTTTCCCGGCTTCGCCGGCGGCGTCGATGAAGGTCTCCATCGCCGGGACTGTCCACCGTTCCTGTGTAGGTTTCCGCACGGGAACGAATCCGCCGAGTGCCTCGCGATGCTTGTGCAAATACTGCATCTCAGGGCTGTCATCGGCCGGCTTGAAGAACTTTGCCGCCTTCGCGTCCTCATCGCTGATGGGAAGCTCGAAGCGGTCGCGCATGTGCAGCAGCGACTCTTCCTGAAGTCCCTTCTTCTGATGGGCTTTGTTGCTGCCTTCAGCTTCCTTACCGAGGCCGTAACCCTTGATGGTATGGGCCAGCACGACTGTCGGTGCGCCCTTGAACTCCGTCGCTGCCTTGTACGCCGCGTACACCTTGGTGACGTCGTGACCGCCACGGCGGAGGTGGCGGATCTGATCGTCGCTGAGATGTTCGACCAGCTTCAGCAACTCGGGTGAGTGACCGAAGAAATCGTTGCGAATGTATTCGCCGGTCTCGACGACGTACTTCTGGTACTGACCGTCGACGACCTCCTCCATCCGGCGGACGAGCGCCCCGGTGGTGTCGGCTTCAAGGATCGGATCCCAATCCGCGCCCCAGACGACCTTGATGACGTTCCAGCCGGCGCCGCGGAAGATCGCTTCGAGCTCCTGAATGATCTTCCCGTTGCCGCGGACGGGGCCGTCGAGCCGTTGCAGGTTGCAGTTCACGACCCAGGTGAGGTTGTCGAGCCGCTCGCGGGCGCCGAGCGTGATCGCGCCGAGCGATTCGGGCTCGTCGATTTCGCCGTCGCCGATGAACGCCCACACGCGGGACTTGGACGTGTCGAGCAGGCCGCGATGTTCGAGATACCGCAGGAACCGCGCGTGATACAGCGAGCAGATCGGGCCGAGGCCCATCGACACCGTCGGGAACTGCCAGAAATTGGGCATCAGCCACGGATGCGGATACGACGACAGCCCGGTGTCCCGCGGCAACTCCCGGCGGAACTTGCGGAGATGATCTTCATCGAGCCGGCCTTCGAGGAACGCGCGGGAGTACATCCCCGGCGAGGCGTGTCCCTGGAAGTAGACCATGTCGCCGGTGTGATCCGCGGTCCGGCCGTGGAAGAAGTGATTCTGTGCGGTCTCGACGAGACACGCCGACGAAGCGAACGTCGCGATGTGACCGCCGACATTCGATCCGGTTTTGTTGCGGCTGGCCTGCACGACCATCGCCATCGCATTCCAGCGGACGATGCTGCGGAGGTTCCGCTCCACCGTGCGGTCGCCGGGGAACTTGGCCTGGAACTCCAGCGGGATGCTGTTCACATACGGGGTATTGATACCCGGCACGACGGACGCGCCGCGGCTGGAGGCCCGCGTCTGCAGTTGGGCCAGCATTTCGCTGACGGCCGCCGGGCCGTGACGGTCCAGCAAGTCGTCGAGCGACTCCAACCACTCGGCGAGTTCATCCGGCGCGAGCCGCGGCGCGGGGGCCTGGCCGTTGACGTCGCTCTCGTGAGTGTCCGCCGCAGCCGTTTCCGGCATCCGGACTTGCGGTGGAGCCGCTGTTGTCGCCGCCATATCCCATGACCCTTGTTCGCATCGAAAAACGTCGTCAACTTCCGCGCGGACGAACACTGTTCGCACACCGTGCGGTCGTTGTCGCGGCGGTCCACCCCCGCCGCAACCCGGAGAATTTTAGCAGAGACGGCGACCGAAAGACAGCACCGGTGGCGATCCATCAGCCGGCGCGAGTGCGACGTGTGGACTTCGGCGGTAAATCAATACATACAGAGATGTTAGGCGACCATTGGTGACCAGCAGGTGGCCGGGGTTGGAGCCGCTTCGGCGAAACCCCGGTTTGCCGCACCTTCACCGGGGCTTCCCTCCCGTTGGTCGGTCCAGCCCCGGCCACCCCGTGCGTCGCCTTTCGCTCCGCGAAAGGAGCGTGCTTTCGCGGAGCGAAAGCCGACAACTCGCACCGCGTCCGTCAATGACCGGCTCCGGCCAACACTGCGGGGCGAGTTGGCACGCCGGCCGATTCCAACACGTCGCGGTACACGGCCGCGGTTTGCTGCACCATCTTTTCGACGCTGAATTCGCGGCGGACCTCTTCGCGGGCGGCGTCACCGACCCGGCGGGCGTGGGCCGGGTCGTTGAGCAGTTGCAGAATGCGGTCGGCGAGCCGGGCGCTGTCGGACGGCGGCACGAGCAGGCCGGTCTCGTTGTCCCTGATCACGCGGTACACGCCGCCGACGCGGGTGGCGATCACCGGCCGGCCGAGCGCCATCGCCTCCAGCATAATCGTGCCGATCCCCTGTTGCAGCGACGGCAGGCAGAAGATGTCCATCGCCTGGAGCGCATCGGAGAAGTCGAGCAGGTTGGGAACGAACGTCATGTGCTCGGTGATCCCCAGCTCGCGCGACAGCCGGCGGAGATTCTCCTCCTCCGGCCCGGCCCCGGCGATGACGAACTCGACGTCGCGACCGGTCGCGATCACTCGGGCCGCCGCGCCGAGGAAGAACGGGAACCCTTTGACGGCCTCCAACGGCCCGGCGGTGCCGATGACCGGCACGCGGCCGGGGGACAGCACCTCCTGCTCCGCGCACCCCTCGTCGCAGCCGACGCCGCTGTGGATCACCGCGACCTGCGATTCCGGCAGGCCCGTCCGGCCGACGAGGTCCGCCTTCACCGACTCGCTGACGGCGATCACCCGCTTGACCAGCGTGCGGTCGATCCGCAGCCGTTCGCGCGGCTGCATGTAATCGTGGACCGTCAGAATCACCGGCCGGTTCAACCGCCGGGCCAGCCATTGCCCCTGCGGAATCGCGTTCCGGGACTGAATGTGAATCAGGTCGGGCGGCTCGGCCAGCAATTCGCGGTACATCATCTCCCGCACCACGCGGCCCCACAGGAGTGATTGCATGTGCGGAAACTCGCGGATGCCGAGCTGCTTCCGCAACACCGGGTCCACCGATCCGGCATTGGGACAGGTGACGACGACGCGAAAGTCCTCGTCCGGCAGGTGCTCCGCCAGCCGCAGCGTGTACGCGCTGCTGCCGCGCAGAAAGAAGCGGCCCGCGAACAACAGGACGTGCGGCCCCTCAGCGGGACGGTTGGCAGCGGCGGCGGGACGGGGCACGGACATTGTTGATTCGATTTCCCTCCGGCCCCCTCGCCCCCGCTTCGGGGGAGAGGGTCGGGGTGAGGGGGGTGCGCTCCATTAGGTGGCATTGTTTCCGGATGGGTTGTGGATTGACTGACCAGCACAAATGTTGCTCAAGGATTCGGGGCGCCATGCTTGCAGCTTTGGGCAAGCATGTCCTGGCGGTGCGATGCGACCTCCAGCTTCCGAAACCCGACTTTGGCGAACGTTGCGAGAGCTTCTGCCGCATTCCGCGCGTCGATCAGCAGAAGACATGCTTGCCCAAAGCTGCAAGCATGGCACCCAAGACCTCACTCTATTTCTTAGATAACTTCGTCAAATGAGGATGTTCTGCGAAGCGCTCGGCCCCCTCACCCTCTCCCCCGAAGCGGGGGCGAGGGGACCGGATTAGGAGTCGTTCCTTCCCAGTCCTACAGAAGTCAGCGCCGGAGCGCCCGTGGCTTCTGCAGAATCTCCTGCAACAGAATCGCCTGCTTGACGCCGTCGGGACTCATCAGCACCTTCAGCAACGGGTGCGGCGTCGCGCGAGGCGTCTCGATCGTTGCGACCGCAGCGACAGTTCCGCCGGCGAGATCCTTGGCGACGGCGTCGTCAATCCGATGCTGGCCAATGTGCGATTGCGCGTGAGCGCCGACGCGGTCGGGCGCCATGTACGTCGCGAGGTGCTCGCGCACTCCGCCGCCGATTGACGACGGCTTGGCCGCCGGTTGAACCAGCGTTTTGGGCGCTGGTTTCGGCTGCGGCTTCTTCGACTTGGCCTGCCGTTGCTGTTTCTTGGCCACCGGCTGAGCCGGTGGCGGCGGACGCTCGGGTTGGGGCTTCGGCTGCGGCTTGCCGGACTGCAATTCTTCGAGGAAGACTTCGAGTTCCGACCGCAGATCGCGCTTCGGGTGCGGACGGGGCTCCCGGGGCTGGCCGTCTGGCGCGTTCCCCTTGATCGAGTTCACGATCCAGCCGAGGAACGACAACAACAGCACCGCCATGCCGATGTATTCACCGACTTCGAAGGCGAGCAGGGGATGAAGGGGAAGAGGCATTAGGCGTTAGGAATTTTGCGTTAGGGAAGACAAGACCCAGAAGCCGCGGGATAGCCATCCCGCGGCTCTTACCGATTTGCCACCGCGGGCGATTGCCCCGCGATCGCTTGCCGCATCTGCGTGTCGGCCTGCACGTTCTTCAATTCGTAGAAGTCGAGCAACCCCAGCTTCTTGGTACGAAACGCCTCCGCGACCGCGCGGGGGACCTCCGCCTCGGCGAGCACCACCTGGGCGCGGTTCGCCTGCACCTTGGCGATGTTCTCCGCCTCGCGGGCGGCGTAGTCGGCCCGCGTCTGCTCCGCCTTGGCCTGAGCGACCCGCATGTCCGCCTCGGCCTGGTCGGCGGACAACCGGGCGCCGATGTTGTCCCCCACGTCGATGTCGGCGATGTCGATCGACACGATCTCGAACGCCGTCTGCGCCTCCAGACCCTGAGCGAGCACCGTCTCCGAGATCAGGTCGGGCTTCTCGAGCACCAGCTTGTACGACGACGTCGAGCCGATCGCCTGCACGATCCCCTGACCGACGCGGGCGATCACCGTCTCTTCGGTCGCACCGCCGATCAGTTGATGGATGTTCGTCCGCACGGTCACGCGGGCCCGGACCTTGAGCTGAATGCCGTCCGCCGCCATCGCCTCCAGCGCCCCGGCCGATTTCTTCGGATCGGGGCAGTCGATCACCTTGGGATACACGCTGGTCCGCACGGCTTCGAGCAGGTCGCGGCCGGCGAGGTCGATCGCCTGCGCGGTCCGCCAGTCGAGGTCGATCCCCGCCCGATGGGCCGCCACCAAAGCGCGAATGACGTTGGGCACCCGGCCGCCGGCGAGGTAATGCGATTCCAGATCGCGCGTGCTGAGCGGATAGACGTCGGTCAGGCCGGACTGGACCGCCATGATCTTGGCCCGGGCGATCGTCGACGGATTCACCTTGCGGATGGTCATGAAGATCAGGTCGGTCAGACCGATCTTCGCGCCGGTCGACCAGCACTGAATCCACAAGCCCAGATAGCGGGCCAGCACGGCGAACACGATCAAGCCGCCGATGAACAGGACGATCGCGATCCCCGCGACCACCACCATGCCGCCGTTGTTGTTCTGCGCGAACAGCCACGAATCCATGCGCATCTCGTCTCCATCCTCAACAGATTGCCAACCATCCCGCCCGACGGATGCAGTGTACACCGCCACGCGCGGCGGTGTACACTCCGCCGGACAAGTGGTTCGTTGATCGGTGGTCAGCCCGTCTCATTTGCCTTCAGCCCCGAAGGGGCGGCAGATCGTAGCCCCAGGCGTCAGCCTGGGGGACAATCACATCGAATCGCACCAGCCCCGGAGGGGCGACAGACATCGAACGTCGTTCACGGTTCTGCCGCCCCTTCGGGCTTCGTGTCTCATCCCATCGCCTACCCCAGGCTCACGCCTGGGGCTACGATCTGACGCACCTCCGGTGCTGAAACGCAAAACGGACAACCGCGATTGCGATCCACGGCCCATTGTCCATTGGAAAGAGGTGAGCCTCGAAGACTCGACTGCACCTACAAAGCTCCTCCCCTACTCCGCCGGCATGTCGAAGTCCAGCGTCTCGGACGGCGAACCATCGTCCTCGTCGTCGATGGGCGGCGGCGGCTCGCCAGGGCGAACGAGCACGCGGTTGCCGCGGATTTCGACAATCTCGACCGACGTGCCCGATTCGATCATCTGTCCCTCGCTGACGGCGTGCAGCCGTTCGCCCGCGACGAGCACCATGCCACCGGGATTCATCAGCGTCATGGTCCGGCCGAATACCCCGACCAGCTTGGCCAACCGGGCGGCTTCCTCGGTGTAGGGTTGCAGATCGTCGGCGTCCGGCGCGACCAGCAGCGCCCGCCGACCCATCGGCGTCCGGGGCAGCACGTAGAACGCCCCGATCAGCGTGGACGGGATCAGCAGCACCACCAGTCCGCAGAAGCCCCACCAAATCGCCGGATATCGCTGCGCCCAGGCCGCATACGCGCACGCCAGCGCCAAGCACAGCGTAATCGTGGTGATGATGGCCAGCACGCCCCCCGACGGGACGAACACCTCCAGCACCAGAATGCCCAGTCCGGCGAACAACAGCACGACCGCCAGCAGACCGTAATCCATGACCGCTTACGTTTCACAACAGAACCATGCGAGGAAACCATCGACCTACAGAGTGTAGCCGATGTCCGAGCCACAGCAACTGCGCGAGAACGTGGTGCACTCGATCGCAGCCGAGAGCGCGAGCGAACGGTGTCATGCCCCCGTCCAGGCCGCCGTTCGCTCGCGCTCTCGGCTGCGATTGTCAAATCCTTCACGAAGCTTCTGCGGTCCCCCGTCGCACCATCCGCCGCGTTAGCCACGATTCGACGATCAGAAATCCCAGCAGCAGATACAAGAGCGCCGCGGCGAACTCCATCCGGGCGGCGTCCCCCAGCCATGCTTCACCCAATTCTACGGGAGAACTCACGAACCGCACGCCGTAGCTCCGTTCGAGCGCGCCTCGCTCATCGGCTGTCAGCGGCGTCAGGTCCGATTCCTCGATATTGCCGTGGACCGCGAACGCATCACGGACATTTCCCGCGGTGATCAGCGGACCAACCTCCTGCGGATGCGGCTCTTCACCGGCCGCTGCGGCCGGCGCGAAGACATACACGCCGGGCCATCGCGCGGCATTCAGCCGGCGTCCCGTGCGGTCCCCCACGACCGCCGCTTCCCCCGCCGAACGGAACGACCACGGCCCCAGAAACTCCCCTTCGAGGGCCGGCTGACCCGGTTCGCCGAGCGCGATAAGCGGCTCGCCGACCGCCACGTTGCGCCGCGCCGGCGGGGCGATGAGCGACAACAGCAGCTCGTGCCACCACGGCACATAATCCGGCCGCGACGGCAGTTGGTTCCAGTCGGCGTCGATCGTCGACGTCCACACCGCCAGCATCCCGCGGCCGCGGCGTTGTCCGATCAGGGCCGCATCGTTGGACTTGAATCGGGCCAGCACGCGCGGCTGTTCGGCGGGGTCGCCGTCGTCATCAAGTCGCAGCGCGACGCGCCACCA
>JAWXBB010000216.1:0-4247 GCA_034439795.1 Planctomycetaceae bacterium
GCCGTGCGGTGCAACCCGCAGGCTCCCGCCAGATGGCAGGGACACGGGTGGAGTGCGGCGGGTGCTCTGTCTTGGTCCCCTCCCCCCCGCTTCGGGGGAGAGGGGACCAAGACAGAGAACCCGCCGCACTCCACCCGTGTCCCTGCCATCTGGCGAGACCCTGCGGGTTGCACCGCCCGGACCGTGGGGGCGGTTGAGAAATCTGTGCATCTTTGACGGTCGTGCCGCCGATTCCTCAGACAACGATGGTCTTCGCGGGAACGGCGTCCCTACAATGGCAGACAACGCCCGCAAACTTAGCCCGACCGGTCAACTTTGACACCGGGTGGCGTGAGGTGATTTGTTTTGTAGGGTGCAGTCGAGTCTTCGAGGCTCACCACGTTGGGTCACATCGGGGTGAGCCTCGAAGACTCGACTGCACCCTACGGAAGAATTGGAACCGTTTCGGTGATGCCCCCGACGGTTCTCAGACGGTAAATGAGGAATGCAGCATGGCGACCGACATCCGGCTCAAAGAGCGTCTGCCCGATCTGACCGATCGCATCGTCGACACGTATCACGAGATGGACACCATCCATCATCTGGGGCATTGCCCGCTCCCCAGCGTTGACGCCGTCGTCGAGATCGCTCAGGATCTGAAAGAGATCATCTACCCCGGCTACCGGAAGCGGCAGAATCTGCACTTCGGCAACGTCGTCTATCACGTCGGCGATCTGATCGACGGTTTGCACGATCGCCTCACGCAGCAGATCGCCCGCGCGCTCCGGCACGACTTCCGTCGCCGGCACGGCAAAGAGTGCGGCGACGCCACTCCCGACTTCGAGGCCCTCGGTCAGGAAAAGGCCGTGCAGTTCCTCGAAACACTGCCGCAGATCCGGCGGACGCTGTCGCTCGACGTGCAGGCCGCGTTCGACGGCGACCCGGCGGCGAGCAATCTCGACGAGATCATTTTCTGCTATCCCGGCTTGGAAGCGGTCACCACGCACCGCATCGCGCACGAGATGCAGGCCCTCGGCGTCCCGTTGATTCCGCGGATGCTGTCCGAATGGTCGCACGCGCACACGGGGATCGACATTCACCCCTGCGCGAAGATCGGGCATTCGTTCTTCATCGACCACGGCACGGGCGTGGTGATCGGCGCGACGTGCGAAATCGCCGAGCACGTTAAGCTGTATCAGGGAGTGACGCTCGGCGCCCGCAGCTTCGCCAAGGACGACGAAGGCAACCTCGTCCGCACGACGAAGCGGCACCCCACGATCGAAAGCCACGTGGTGATCTACGCCAACGCCACGATCCTCGGCGGCGACACGACCATCGGACATCATTCGGTGATCGGATCGAGCGTGTCGCTGTACGAAAGCGTGCCGCCGAACACGATCGTGATGCTGGAGAAGCCGTCGCTGCGCTATCGGCAGGCGTCGTGAGCGGGTCGTCAACACTAGCCCGAAGCGTCAGCGAGGGAGTCCAGTCACTCCCGTGGCGTATGGCAATACTGCGACGCTTGACCTCGAAGAGGTCGCAGAAAGGTTAATGCCACAGGCCATCGCATCCCGAAGGGATGCCAGAACGTGGGCTTCTGACATCCCTTCGGGATGCTTTCGGTAATTCGTGATGCTTTCCGGGGGTCTCCGAAGACTTCAACCTCCGGCTACTTTCTACGAACCCTTCGGGTTCGCAGTCAACACCAATCAGCGACAGCATTCGCCGTTGGCCGACAGGGTGCGAGGTGTTGAGCGCACAGTACAGGGTACTCGGTACGCCGTACTCGCCCCGTTGTCTCCGCGCCGTGCTGCGCAACGCACCTGTCACCCTAGGGGAAATGTTGCGCGGATTTCTTCCGTGGGCATGACGACCCCATATAGCCCCCCGTCTCCCGACGGGGGGTCGTCGCTCGGATGGAGGCCCAATGAAGCGCCCGTCCCCCCGTTGGGAGACGAGGGGCTATATAAAACGCGAATGCCGGCGGGGGGGGGCCGCCGGCATTCGCGTTTCAGGGGTTGGAAATCGTGTCGACTACTTCGCCGACAGCGGGGGAAGCTTGTCTTCCGGAGCGTCGCCGGTGCTCAGGTCGGCGTAGACGACGCGGTACTCCTTGGCATCCTTCGGAAGATACCAGAACACGATGCTGTCTTTGTCGCCCAGCTTCGCGGTGCCCAGGTAGCCGAACTTGTGGAGCGTCGTGCGGAAGGTCCACGTGGCTCCCATGCTGCCGGCGAGCGTCGTGAACTCTTTCATGAACTCGGGGTCTTTGATGCGCTCGGCGCCGGCCTTGGACGTGATCTTGGAGACCAGCTCCGGGCCGTCGATCCGTTCCGGAAACGCTCCGTCGTACAGCCCGGCGTAGAACTTCAGAATCCGCACGACGTGTTCTTCGGGCGGCAATTTCGCCAGGGCCGCGAGGTCGATGGTGGGTTGCTTCACGTCTTTGACTTCGTAGCCCGCCGGAGGTTCGGTCGAGAAGTGCGCGTCGTCGAGCGGAGTATTGAAGACGAAGTCGCGCATCGTCATCTGGATGGCGTCCGAAGGGGAGCCGATCTGCGATTCGATCTGCACCGGCAGCTTCGTTTTGGGATCGCCCCAGAGAGTCATCGTCGTTGCTCCGAAGCTGGCCTCGAAGCCCAGCGTGCGGACGCCGTCGATCGTTTTCTCGCCGACCGGTTTGCCGGTCGTCTCGGCGGTTTTGAGCCAGCGGAGAATGGAATCCCCCATCGAGGGGGTCTCCGGGGCTTTGTTGCCAAGCTGCGTCACCGTGGCGGACTTCCTGCCGGGCTGAACCATCAGCATCCGTTGGCCGGCCATGTCCATCACGGAATAGCTGCCGTCCGGAAATACGGTCCGGGTCAACGCTCCCTTGCAGAGGTGTTTGACCTGCGAAGCCGGGCCGTTCTTGGGCGTGATCACGGTCGTGTACGACACCGTGTCGGCCTTGCGGACCGCGGCGACGACGTCCTCGAAGGCGAAGCTCGTTTGCGACGTGTTCATCAAGCCATAGATCGCCAGCACGCTCGCCGCGGAGGCCAGCAGCAAGGCTGCGGTCTTCCGCCAGCTTCGAGTAGTCGATGTCGAAGGAGCGGCAACCACGGGTTGAGCTTCGGCCGCCGCGGCGAGTGCGGCAATCCGGTTCAACGCCGTGGTCGAAGGGGCGATGTCAGCCGGCAGATCGCGGAGCGCGGCTTCCGCGGCGTCGAGCGAGTCCAGCGGGGTGTGATTCGTATTCATGGGTGACTCCGGGTGGGTGTCAGTTGGGGATCGATGGATGGCAGGAGTTCGCGCAGCCGTTGCCGCGCCCGATGCACGAGGACGCCGATGGTGCTGGAGGGCGTTTGCAGTTGTTCGCCGGCTTCGGCGTGGGTCCAGCCTTCCAGGGCGCACAGGCAGAACGCGGTCGCCTGATCCTGCGAGAGCTGCGCCAACGCGACCCGCAATTGCGATTGGAGTTCCTCCAGTTGGGCACTCGCGACGGGTTCGTGCGAATCGGACATCGCTGCGGACTGTTCATCGAGCGTCGCGCTGATGCGGTTGCGATAGCGCTGTCGTAAACGGTCGACGGCCCGTGCGGCCGCCAGCCGCGTCAGCAAGGCCCGCCAGTTGCCGACCGGTTCGCGGCGTGAGAGTTGGACCGCGGCGAGCGCGGCCTCCTGCAGGCAATCGTCGGCATCGGCCGCCTGCCCGACGATGCGATACGCCGCCCGCCAAGCGGCGGGGCCATCGCGTTCGAGAACGGTCTTCCAATCCATCCGGCCTCCCTTGCAGCAAGGATAACGACAAGTGTGACGGCGTGGTGCCCGTCATCAACAAGTCGCTGCGGGAGGGGATGGTCTTTCAGATTCCGTGCGGAATTCCCTGAGAAGCGGGGAAATCGGCGAATTGCACCTATATTTAGCCCCCCGTCTCCCGACGGGGGGTCGGGCGCTTCGTGGGGCTGCCGTCCGCGCGACGCCCCCGTTGGAGTCCAGCCTTTAGGCTGTCTTCGATCAGCGCACAGTCAACGAAGGCACAGCCTAAAGGCTGGACTCCAGCGACGCGCTCACCCGCCGATCATCTGGAGCGACATCCTGCGATCCGAGGCCGCGCGAAGCGCTCGAAGACACGGCCGTGGCACACGAGCACACGCTGCCGTTCCCCGTCTTCGTGTGCCACGGCTGTGTCAGCCATTGGTATCTACACAACTTATCCGCTGCGGTGGAGCCTGGGGATGGCGGTGCGGGCGAGTTGGCGGAGTTGGTCGGGGGTGTAGTGTTCGAGCA
>JAWXBB010000217.1:0-48693 GCA_034439795.1 Planctomycetaceae bacterium
ATCCGTCCCTGACATCGCTACGGCTCCGCCGGTTTTGACTGTGGCAGGTCAACCGCGGAGTCGTAGCGTATGTCTCAACTTCTCGCCATTTGAAAACAGGTTCTTAGAGGCGATGGCCCTACCCATCCATCAATGAGCGGCTTGCCGAAATCAAACGTGGTGCGGGCATGTTGACGACAACGGGAACGCTCACTGCCCCTCAGTCATCAAATCGAGATACCGATTGACCAGTTTCTCTGCGACGCTGTTGGTTTTCAGCCGTTGGCGCAGGTTGGCGAAGTCGACGCAATCCATCGCCTGGTCCTGGTTGAAGCAGGAGAACACGACTTCCGTCGGCTCCTTCGTGACCGGGTCGACGTGCTGCTGCAGGCATTGGCCGCAGACTTCCTTCATCATGCACTGCATCATCGAGTTGATCGACGCGATGCCGATGTGGCCGGGCTTGAGGTACGGCTTGAGGACGGTGTGCCGCGCCGCGGCGACCGCCGCCATCATCCGGTCGGAGCCGATGGCGATGATCCGGTCGACGTCGGCCAGCAGCACGTCGCGCGGGCCGGGAATGCTTCCGTCGGCGTACGCGATCATCGCCTGCACGATGTTGCCGACGAATGTTTTGTCCTGCGGTCGGCGCGGCTCGATCGGATCCCCCTTGTCGACCGCCCAGACGACTTCGTCGGTCGCCTGTTCGATGGATTCCTGCCGGAAGAGGTCGTCCTTCCCGCGATAGCCGGCGAAGTACAGGACGCGCGAACCGCGGTCCCGCAGCTCCTTCCCGATGGAAAACAGCACGGCGTTGCCCAGCCCGCCTCCCAGCAGCAGCACGGTTTCGTTGTCCGGCGTTTCGCTGGGAGCGCCCGTCGGCCCCATCACCACCACCGGTTCCCCCGGCTGCAGCTGAGCGCACAGCCGCGAGCTGACGCCCATTTCGAGCACGATGAGGCCCAGTTGGTCGCGTTCGAGATCGACCCACGCCCCGGTGAGCGCGATCCCCTCCAGCGTCAACCGCACGCCGTCCACGAGGGGCGCATGGGACTCGTAGTTCTGCAGGCGGTAGAACTGACCGGGCCGAAACTTGCGGGCGGCGTAACGGGCCTGCACGACCACTTCGACGATCGTTCGCGTCAACCGCCGGACTTCCACGACGCGCGGCACGAGCGCCTCGTCGAGCTCCCGCGTCAGCGTCTCAAATCTCTGCAACGAGGCGGGCTCCGTTTCAGCGCGGGCAATCTCATCGGCGAACAGCCGGGCGACCTGAATCGCGCCGTGCTTGGCGGAGGCCATCGCCTTCACCACGTTGCCGGCGTAGTCGGGATGGTTGTCGCCATAGAACGACACGAGCCGGCCGTGCCGTTCGTAGGACAGGAAGAATGCGTCGCGCGCGGAATCGTTGGTCGCTTCCAGCGTCCATCCGTCCTCGGCGGCGACCGCGCGGTGTTTCTGGAAGAACTTGCCGTTCCTGTCGAGCTGGAACGTGCCGGGCGCTTCGCGTTCGATCACGGTGTTCGGCGTCGTGCCCGCCGCAAAGCAGACGGCCCGCGCCGGGAGCGTGACGTCCGGTCCGTCGGCTCGCTCAAACGTCACCGCCGCCACCGCTCCGTATTCGTCCGGCACGGCTTCCTTGGGATTCAGATTCTCGACGAACCGGATGCCCTCCTCGAGCGCCTTGGCGATCTCCTCGTGGTTCAGCCGATATGCCGGCGAATCGACCATCCGTTTGCGATAGACCAGCGAGACGCCGCCCCACGCATTGCAGAGCGAGGCGAAATCCGGTGCGCGACCGGCAATGCGGGCCTGTTCGCGCTCGCGGCGCACGGCGCGACCGTGTTCGAGAAACGTCTGGAGGATTTCCGTCTCCTCGGCGTCGCACATCTTCCAGACGCTCTCCTCTCCGGACACGGCACTGAGTCGCTCGAACTGCTCCAGCGTCTTTTCCACCTGCACGGGGTAGTAGGCCAGCATCTCGGTGGCCGTGTCGATGGCGGTCAGTCCGCCGCCGATCACCACACCGGGCAGCCGCACCTGCAGGCTGGCCAGCGACGATTTCTTGAACGCCCCGGTCAATTGCAGCGCCATGAGGAAATCGCTGGCCGTGCGGATACCGCGGAGCATGTGATTCTTCATGGGAACGACGGTGGGCTTCCCGGCTCCCGTCGCGAGCGCCACATGACGGAAGCCGAGTTCCCAGGCGTCGTCCAGATCGAGCGTGCCGCCGAACCGCACGCCGCCGAAGAATCGCACGTTCCGCCGGCGCAGCAGCGTGAGGTACATCACGGCGAGGAAGGTCTTGTCCCAGCGGACGGTGATGCCGTATTCCGAGACGCCCCCGAAGCCCGCCAGAATGCGCTCGTCGAGCTTCTGGGCGAGCATCGAAAAATCGCGAATCAGCGTCGGATGCGCTCGATCGCGGCCGGTCAGCGCCTCCGCGACGGGTTCGAGCTTCAACCCGTCGATTCCGACGACGCCGAAGCCTTCATTCGCCAGGAAGTGCGCCAGCGTGTACCCCGCCGGACCCAGCCCCACCACGAGCACATCGGCGCCGTTGTACGGCAGCGCGTAGGGGCGGCGATGGTTGATCGGGTTGAACCGGGTCAGCAGGCTGTAGATCTCGAAGCCGAACGGCAGCGCGAGCACGTCGCTGACGACGCCGGTCTCGGCCTGCGGGATGTTCACCGGCTCTTGCTTCTGAAAGATGCAGCCCTTCATGCAGTCGTTGCAGATCCGATGGCCGGTGCCCGGGCACATCGGATTGTCGAGCATCACCATCGCCAGCGCGGCGATGGCAGCCCCCCGCTTCCGCAGTTCGTGCATCTCCGAAATCCGCTCCTCGAGCGGACAGCCCACCAGCGGGATGCCGAGCGGATTGCGCGGCCGGCTGCCGCTTTTGTCGTGGAACCCGTGCGAGCAGGAATCCTTTTCGCGCGGATGGCAGATGATGCAGTAGTCGATCTCGCGCAGATATTCCTTGCGATTCATCCGCGGATCGGTGAGCTGGAAGCCGTCGCGATGCCGGCGGTGCTCAACGGGGCCCATCATCGCTTCGGGCAGCGTCGCATCGGGTCGCGTGATCTGGACGAGGTGCTCATAGTCCAGCGTTGCGGGACGGACAAACGACACCCAGCCGTCCACTTGCCGGCGGCGCTTTTCGTCGGCGTTCACTTGCACGCACCAATCCCCCAGCAACTGAAGCGCGGCCCGGACTTTGTCTGGCAGCGTCGCTTCCGGGCGATGCGCGCAAATGCGCTCGGCAACCGGAAGCGCTGCGTTGTCATCGGACTTCTCCTGCTCCATCAAGGCCAGGACCGTCTCGGCGAAGCAGATTTCCGGATCGGACCGTTCCGGCATCGCGGACACAAGTTTCTGGACGCCGGCATCGAGTTCGCAAAATTGTTCCTCGTCCACCGGCGGTTCGCCAAAGCGCTTGAGCACCCGCGTCCGAAGAAAGTCCTGCTTGCACTGAAAGATCCGCTCGATCGCCTGCGTCTCGTCGGCGAGACGGTCGACGTCGGCAACAATGTCGAACAGCGTGGCGACAAACTCCCCCACGACCGCTGCCGTCTCGATCAGCACGTTCGACTGATCCGGCCGCGACAACGACTCCGACTTCAGCTCCGCAAACCGTCCGGCCAGCCCGGCGTCGCGATCGGCGGCGAACCGCCAGAACTCGTGGTGCAAGTCGCGCAGCCGATGAGGGTCGTAGAGATCGGCGAACGAAAACCCAGCCACGCCGAGCGCAAAATCTTCCGTGACGCTATCCTTCACTCGATGGTCCTCAAAGTGCTCTCGTTGCAGCGCGTGGCAGCACCTGGTGTGGCAGGCGTGATTCTCAGCCGCCGTGCCGTCAATCGTCAATGTCGGCGAGCCCGCCCCTCATGCAACTTGGATTTGCCGAGCAGCTTGGCCATCATGCGTCTCCTTCCGGGCATCGTTCGGAGTTATCCGCCGGGACGACCATTGCCCGCGGTCCGGGGTCGCCGAAGTCACGTCACGACTTCGTGCAGCACGCGGCCGGCGACGTCGGTCAGGCGGAAATCGCGACCGGCGTACCGATATGTCAGCCGGGTGTGGTCGAAGCCGAGCAGGTGCAGCAGCGTCGCGTGCAGGTCGTGGATGTGGACCGGGTTGACCGCCGCCCGGAAGCCGAACTCGTCGGTCTCGCCGTACGATGTCCCCCCTTTGACGCCGCCGCCCGCGAGCCACATCGTGAAGCCGTAGTGATTGTGATCGCGGCCGGAACCGTTTTCTGACGTGGGGGTCCGGCCGAATTCGCCGCCCCAGACGACCACGGTGTCTTCCAGCAGGCCGCAGCGCTTCAGATCGACGAGCAACGCCGCCATCGGCCGGTCGATGTCCGCAGCCATCTCGCGGACGAATTTATCATGATCGTTATGCGTGTCCCACGGCTGGCCGTTGCCATAGTAGATTTGGGTGTACCGCACGCCCCGTTCGGCGAGCCGGCGCGCGAGCAGGCAGGCGTTGGCGAAGTGTCCTGTGCCGTACTCGGCGCGGACCGACTCCGGCTCGCGGTTGAGGTCGAACGCCTCCGCGGCTGCGGTCTGCATGCGGAACGCGGTTTCCATCGCCTGGATGCGGGCGGTCAGTTGCGGATCGTCGTCGCGCGTGGCGAGGTGCTCGGCATTCAGGCGGCGGAAAAGTTCCAGTTGCCGGCGCTGGTCCGCGTCCGCCCGCGCGGGCTTGAGATACGGAATCAGCTTCTCGGGCGACAAATCGCTGTGGTTGACGTACGTTCCCTGATATTCCGCGGGAAGAAATCCGCTGCTCCACAGGATCGAAAACCGCACCGGCCGACCGGGGCAGAGGACGATGTACCCCGGCAGGTTTTCGTTCTCGACGCCGAGGCCGTACAGCGACCACGATCCCAGGCTTGGCCGCGTGGCGACCGTCACGCCGCTGTTGATGAGCTGCAGCGCGGGTCCGTGATTGGGGTTGTCGGTGTGGACCGACTTCAGCACGCAGACGTCGTCGATGCATTGCGAGAACAAAGGCAGCAACTCGCTGACCGGCAGCCCCGACTGTCCGGCCGGCGCGAACTGAAACGGGGACGCCAAAAGCCCCGCGGTCTGCCGTTCCGTCCGCAGATTGACGGCGTCCGGGCGTTGCCCTTCGTATTTCGCCAGTGCCGGCTTGGGGTCGAAGAAATCGGGACCGAACGGGCCGCCGTTCATAAAGAGCTGGATGACCCGCTTCGCCTTCGGCCGGACATGCGCCGGTCGCGGCGCGGCCGTGGCGAGGGACTGCGCCAATGCGACGGAACCGAACCCGCCGCCGATGCGCGTCAACCATTCCCGTCGCGAAACGAAGGCTTCTTCGCTTTGTCCCCTCTCCCCCGTCTTCGGGGGAGAGGGATAGGGTGAGGGGGCCGAGCGCTCCGAACGATTTGCATCAGCAGTTCCATCTTCGGAGGGACTGGGAAGCGTACGCCCCCTCACCCCGACCCTCTCCCCCGAGGACGGGGGCGAGGGGGCCAGAAGGAAGTCGTTCTCGGTTTCCAGCGTCATCGCTCAATCCACGAACAGCAGTTCATTGAGTCCCAGCAACACGTGCAGATAGGCTTCCCACGCGGCCGTTGATGAAGAGCCGGTCGCCCGTTGATCCCGTAGGAATCGGACGCCCAATTCTTGTTCGGAAACCGTCGGCGGTCGCTGATAGAGGCGTCGATAACAGGCAGCGATCTGCGACGAAGGATCGGCCTCGTCACTCCTCTGGGCTGACCATTCGGCCGCGAGTGACTGGAGCAGCGGACCGTTGAGGACGAACAGTTGCTGCAACGGCGTGGTGGTCGGATCGCGACCGGGACTGTGGGCGATCGGTTCCGGAAAATCGTACAGCCGCAACATGGTGCTCAGATCTTCTCGCACGATCCGGCCGTAGAGCGTGCGACGGCGAAACGACGGCGCGTCCACCAGTTCCGCGGGGCCGTACAGGCGGTCATCAAGCGTCCCGGCTGTGACCAGCAGGGTGTCGCGCCAGCCTTCGACGTCGAGCCGGCGGCGGGGCATCCGGCTCAGCAGTTGACCATTCGGGTCGAGCGTCCGCGCGGCCGGGCTGATGGTGCCGGCCTGTTGAAACGTCGCCGAAGTGACCAGTTCGCGGACCAAACGCTTCAGTGACCAGCGCTCTTCCACGAGGCGACCGGCGAGATACTCCAGCAATTCGGGATGCGTCGGCGGTTCCCCCTGCCGGCCAAAATCGCTGGTCGTGCGGACGAGGCCCTGACCGAACACCTGCGTCCAGACGCGGTTCACGATCACCCGCGCCAATAGCGGATGAGCGTCGCCGACCAGCGCCTCCGCGAGTTCCAGCCGCCCGCTCCCCGTGGTGATGGGTATCGTCGGCGTGCAGGACAATACGTCCAAAAAACGCCGTTCCACCATCGCGCCGGGATTGGCGGGGTTGCCCCGGCGAAACACCGGCAGATTGCGGACCTCGCCGCGGCGGACATCCAGCCGCGTCTGATCATCACCGTCGGGCAGCACGTAAAGGCTCGCCTCTTCGACGATGTTCGCCCACGGCCCGGCGAGCAGCGGCGTCTCGGCCCGCAGTTTGGCAATTTGCTCCTTGAGCTCCGTCGCCTCCGGTGTTGTCGCGTCCTTGATCTCCTTGAGTTTCTCCTCCAACGCCGCGATCTTCTGCTGGGCGAGGAAGACGGGTTCCGCCTCGGCCGCGGGCAGCAGCGGTCGTTCGACGAGTTGCGTGCTGGCCATGATGCCGGCCAGCGCGTAGTAGTCTTCCGTGGTGACCGGATCGAACTTGTGATGATGGCAGCGGGCGCACGACACCGTCAGCCCCAGAAACGTCCGCGTGACGGTGTCGATCCGCTCGTCCAACTCGTCGGCGACCACCGTCTCAATCACCGCGGGCGCGAGCCGCAGCTCCTTCCAGTACGTCGGACTCAGTCCCAGCAGCCCCAGCGCCGCCAATTCTTCCGGCAACAATCCGTCCTGCAAATCGGCGGCCAGTTGCCGGCGGACGAATTCGTCGTACGGCAGATCGTCGTTCAGCGCGCGGACCACCCAGTCGCGATACCGCCACGCGTGCTTCGCCGAGGCGAGATAGTCCGGCGTCTCGTCGACGTAACGGACCAGATCCAGCCAGAACCGCGCCCAGCGCTCGCCGAACTGCGGCGACGCCAGGTAGCGATCCACCAGGGCCTGATAACGCTGCGGCGAGGGATCGCGCTCGAACTCTTCGACGGCGTCCACCGCTGGGGGCAACCCTGCCAGGACGAATGACAGCCGCCGCAACACAGTCCGTGGCGTTGCCGCCGGGTTCGGCGCGAGGCCGACGGTCTCCAACCGCTGGAGGACAATCGCATCAAGCGGACCTTGCGGCCAGGTCCGATCCGTCGGAGCAGGAATCGCCGGCCGTTGCAGCGGTCGGAACGACCAGAACGCGCGATCGTCGTCGGTGATGAGAGCGGGGGCTTCCGGTTCCGGCCGGCGCGTGAGTGCCCCGGCGGCGATCCAGCGGCCGATGCGGTCGATTTCGTCCACCGACAACCGCGGCTTGCCTTCGGGGGGCATCTCGCCGCGGACGAGGCGCTGATACAACGGGCTGTCGTCGCGCTGTCCGGGAATCACCGCCGGGCCGTTCTCGCCGCCACGGCGCATCAGCCGGACGAGTCGCAGATCGAGGCCGCTTTCCGGTTCGGCCGACTCGCCGTGGCAACTGAAGCAATGCGCCTTGAGCAGCGGCCGGATGTGGTCTTCGAAGCGCGGCGCAGCGTCATCGCCCCAAGCGGTCGTCGTGACGACGACCGCACTCAGCCACGCAATCACCGCGGAGGTCCGCATGCACCGGGTTCCTGATTCCCGCAAGGTCGGATGTGGACAGTCTATCGGTCCGACACCGCTGACCGCCATTGCAGCGACGGGCGATTCAACGGACGACCAGCCTCTTGTGCGCACGACTCCGGTTGGGAGTTCGCGATAGACACCGGCTTCGCCATCGATCAAGATAGTGTCACACCGAGACGGACATCGACGATGTCCCCGAATTCCAACGGTCGCTGCTGCCGGGATTCCAATCCGACAGTGAATGAGGGCTGCGAAATGAATCGCGGGTTCAGGGATTCCGTTGCGACTCCGCCGATCCGTGTCGGCTCTCGACGCTGGCTGTTGCAGGCCGGGCTGGCGGGATTGGGGGGCGTTTGTCTCTCATCGCCGCTGGCGCCCCTCGCAGCACTGGCGGACTTGCCGGCGGCTCGCCAACCGATCCGCGATCGGAAGTCCGTGATTCTGATCTGGTTGTCGGGGGGGCCGAGCCAACTCGACATGTGGGACCCGAAACCCGGCGCTCCTCAGGAAATCCGGGGACCGTATTCGACGATCCCAACGCGCGTGCCCGGCGTCGCTTTGTGCGAGCATCTGCCGCTGCAGGCGTCGATCGCCGACAAGTTGTCGTTCGTCCGCAGCGTGGACTGCAAAGCGAGCAATCACACCCCCATCACCATGCAGGCGGGAAACCCCCTGGCCCGGCGGACCGACGACGGTCGCGATGGCGCGGGCTATCCGTCGATGGGAGCGCTCGCCGCGAAGTTCCGCGGGGCGAACCATCCCGATCTGCCGGCGTTTGTCGGACTCGCCCCCTCCTGGAAGGCGGACGTGTACGAGGCCGGACACCTAGGTGCCAACTACGCGCCGGTGAACGGCCTCGAACTGGTCGGCAAGTTCGGCGTGCCCGACGGCGTGCAACTGGACCGCCTCTCGGACCGGGACCGGTTGCGGCAGTCGTTCGACCGGATGCGCACCGATCTCGACCGGGGCGACGCGCTCGGCAACCTCAGCCGCTACAGTCGCCAGGCATACGAAATGATTGCGGGCGGAAACGTCCAACAGGCCTTCGACCTGAATCGGGAACCCGATGCCACGCGCGACGCCTACGGCCGGACCAGCCTGGGCGAGAAGGCGTTGTTGGCGCGGCGTCTGAGCGAAGCCGGCGTGACGTTCACTCTGGTGAGTGCCAAATGGGGCTACTTCGATCATCACGGCGACAGCGTCCAATGGGGCGGCATCGTGAAGGGCCTGACCCCCCTTCTGCCCGACGTCGACCGCGCACTGTACGCCCTGGTGACCGATCTGGAGCAGCGCGGCCGATTGGATGACACGCTGGTCATCATGATGGGCGAGTTCGGACGGTCGCCGGTCATCAACAAGGACGCCGGTCGCGACCATTGGACCAACGTCATGTCCCTGGTGATGGCCGGCGGCGGCCTCCGACACGGTCAGGCAATCGGCAGCACCGATGCCCGCGGCGCGGAAATCAAGACCGGCATCGTCCGCCCGCAGGATCTGGCGGCGACCGTGTTCCGCCATCTGGACATCGACCTGGGAGCGCACTGGATCAGCCCGCAGGGTCGGCCAACCCCCATCGTTGTCGAAGGGGGCCGCCCCATTCCGGAACTGCTGGCCTGAACTCGTTCCGACCGGCGTTCACTGGGCGAACAGAAACTCCCGGTAATTCAGAAACGCCTTGTTCGAAGTGGGTTCCTACCGTTTGCCTCCCGCCGGTCGGTACTCGAAAAACTCGAAGTCACGACCTAAAAGGATGTTGCATCCATTGGCCTGCCCCCGTTGCTTGTGCCAGTCGTTATGAGAGTATCGGTTGGTTGGTGAGCGTGTGCGGCTGGAGCGCAGGCCGGAGCGCAGCCGAGGCCGGAGCGGAAGCCGCACGCGCGCGCGCGAATTCCGCCGGGGTCCGAGACCCCAGCGACAGGGGGGGACGCACTTCGTTGTCACTCCGCCGCCAGGCCGTCCCCAACGCCTGGGCCTCCGGCACCGTCTCGAACACCTCGCACGCCAGAAACTCGCCGCGGACCTTCGAGTGGAAGCTCTCCGCGTAGCCGTTCTCCCGGGGACTCACCGACACCACATACAGCGGACCGACCTGCGCCGCGCTCAACCAACTCCGCAGTCCCGCCGCGATGAACTCCGGGCCGTTGTCGCTGCGGATGTGCATCGGCACGCCGTGCGCCCCGAACAACCCCTGAAAGAATTCGATCACATCGGCGCTCGTGATCGACCGCGCAACTGTTGCCGTGACGCAGCGTGAGCGTGCCGCTGACTTCGAGAAACGTGTTCTCGCGGTAGCTGTTGCCGCAGGACTTGTTGGAGATGCACTCGGTCTCGCCGTTGCATTTCTCGAAGAGGTTCTTCTCGACCACACAGCCGCCCGGCAGCATCGAAGTCTGGCTGTCGCCGATGCGGATGGTCTCGCCGCCGTTCTTGCCGAGACGTTCGCGCGGGCCGAAGTAGTTATGGTCGATCTGATGCCCGCCCGCGCTGCCATCGCCGAGCCAGACGACAAACGTGACCCCCTTGCCGGACTTCCCTTGAAACGTGCAATGATCCACCCGATGGCCCGTGCCATACAATCCGACCCAGCGACTCTCCTGCGAGCCGCCCGCCTTCAACGTGCTGACGACGGCGCAGTCCGTCATGCGGCAGTGTCGCGCGAGTCGCTTCGAGTCCAGCCGGAATTGAATCAGGTGGTCGACATCCGGGTCGGGATCTTGGAAATGCAATCCCTCGACGACGAGGTGCTCGCCGCCGATCCGCAGCGTGCTGGTGCCAGTGAAAACGGTCTTGCCGGGCGCCGCGGCTTTCAGTGTGATTGGTGCGGCTTTGGTCCCCTGCCCAGCGAAGTCGATTGTCGCATCGCGCCACTCGCCCTCGCGCAGGATCAAGTTGTCCCCCGGCCGCGCAGTGGCCAGCGCCGTTTGCATAGCGGCAACATCGCCGACAGGAATGTCCCTGGCGATGGCCGGAACAGCCAGTACGAGCAGGACCAGCAGAGCGGGGAACGGTTGGCAGGACGACCGGAGGATGTTCACTGCTGTTTGTCGCTCGAAGGGACGTTTACGCGGCTCTGCGGGGAGTTCGTCGCCGCATTCTAATCGCCGCGCTTGCGAAACTGCGACACCCGTTTCGCTTCCTCCAGCGAAGGTGCTCCATCTTTGCTCGTGAAGTCTCCCCCGGCAGTCGCCAGTCCTATGCGTCATTCATCCAGCGGCTGGATGGCCTGCGAGACTGTCACCACAGGGGCATCTGCCAATCCGTCCGCTCTCCGGTCCATGACCGTTAATGCCAATCAAAGATCGTCCCGTTACTCAAGGCTGACCGGCAGACCGTCGCCGCGGCGCGAGAGGCCATCGAGCACCTGGAGATCGATGGAGACGTTGAGACCTCGAACCGAGCCGTCAGCCAGGCCGAAATGGCACACGCCCGGGTGCGCGCTGCCGAAGCGGTCGGACCAGTCGGTGCCCAGGTAGGTGGGTTGATCGACGATCGGGTATCGCGCCGCGTCGGTGGGTCGTCCGCCGAGGATTCTGGTGTAGCCGGGGGGATTGTCGCCGTTGAAGACCGAATCCAACTTTCGTCCGACGGGGATGTGCATCTCTCCCAGGAGCACCGTATTGCTCATTCCATCCGTGGACAGATCTCGAAAGGCGAGCGCCAGCCGCCAGCCGGGATGGATTCGCGACGAAACATCCCCCGAACCGGCTCCCGGTTGTGTTGAGGGGAGCGAGGTCGAAATATCGATCGCCCGGGTCATGGAGCCGTTCAGGTAGGACCGAGATGTCCCGGCGCAGGCGCCGAAGTCCGACCAGCCCGGCGGTCCGCGATGGATGCCGTCGGAGAACAGGCCCGGCGTTCCCAAATTCGCAGAGGCTACAGCCGGGCGAGAAGGGCAATGAAACACGGGCAGATCGCTGCCGGCGGTCGCGGGCTGAACGTAGTACCGCCGTCGAAGATCCCACTGCGAAAACATTGGGCTTTGATCGAGTCCGGGCAGGATGAAAACGGCCCAGGTGGCCCACGAATCGGCAATCTCCAGCGGCGGGAGCCTGTTCGCGCAATCGTGGAAATTGTGGATCGCCAGGACCAGTTGCTTCAGGTGGCTGCGGCACTGGGCCCGCCGCGCCGCTTCGCGGGTCTGGGCGATGGCGGCGGCCATCAGCGAGATCAGGATCGCCACGACCGTCATGCAGACGAGCAACTCGATCACCGTGAAGCCGCGGGGCTTCCGGACAGCAGGGGTGGACAGCCGGCCTTTGGAGATATCCATGAAAAAGCCAAGGCTTCGACTCGTTTTCGCCTGTCTTTAATGGTGTAATTGATGCACGATACTTCACGTCGGAACTTGTCACAAGCCCCCAACGGCGCCCGCCGCCCGAGACGGCTTCCGCATGATGAATGAGCCGAGCCTCGTCCAGTTGATCGAGCAGTTTCAGCAGAGTTCGCCCGACGCTGCTGAGGAGTTGTGGCGTCGTTACTCCCCCTGCATCATGCGGGTGGTCCGGCGGCATCTCACACGGTCGTTGCGAAGAGTCAGCGACACGCAGGACTTCGTGCAGGCCGTCTGGAAGACGATCTTCGAGCACGCGGACCGACTGGCGCAGTTCGATTCGCCCGATCGGCTGGGCGCGTATTTGGCGCAGGTCGCCGCCAACAAGGTGGTGTCAGCCAGCCGTGCCCAGGGCGCGCAGAAGCGGGACGACCGGCGGTGTGAGTCCCTGGGGGAGCCTTTGGCCGACAGCCTCGTCTCCCCCGATCCCTCCCCCAGCCAGCACGTGATGGGGCGGGAGTTGTACGCGGAGATCACCGGCGGCCTGGGGACGGCGCACCGCGAGATCGTCGACTTGCGCATCGACGGCAACACGTGCGATCAGATCGCCGCACAACTCGGCATCCACGAACGGACGGTCCGGAGAGTTCTCGATCGCCTCGCCGAGCAAAGGGAATAACGTGCGGTCCATGCCTGCTCAGCCCGAGCCGATCAGCGCCATCGACCTGGCGACGGCCCGCCAGTTGGCCGAGTCGGCGATCAGGAATCATGCTGCCGATGGCCCGTTCTCAGCCGTTGCAATCCTCGAGCAATCGCCCGGGTTGTGGACTCACGAGTCGGTTGTGATCGATCTGGCCTACGAAGAGTTCTGCCAACGGATCGAGCAGGGCGAGGAGGTCGAGCTCGCGGAGTTCGCGCGGCGTTTTCCGGCGGTCGAAGAGCCGTTGCAGCATCAGCTCGTCGTCCATCGGCTGCTGGCCAACGGCATCTCCGGGCCGCCGGTGTCGGCGGAATGGCCCGTTGTGCCGGGGGCTTTTGCCAATTTTCAGTTGATTCAGCCTATCGGCGAGGGGGCGGCGGCGCGGGTGTATCTGGCGCTCGATGAGCAACTGGACGGTCGAGCGCGGATTCTCAAGGTCAGCCCGCGCATCGGCATGGAGCGGCAGTCGCTGGCCCGGCTCGTGCATCCGGCGATTGTCGATGCCTTGTACTGCGGCACGGATGACGCCAGCGGCCTGGATTTCCTGTGCCTGCGGCTGCAGGGGCGGTGGACCTTGCAGCACGTGATGCAGTTCCTCGCCGACCAGCCATCGAAGCCGAAGCGCGCCGACGAACTGTGGGCGCTGCTCGATCAGTTCGACGACCTGCCCGAATCCGTTCGCAGCGACGAACGCTACAACAACCGGCTCGGCGATCCACGGTCGCTGGACGAGTTGCTGATCGGTTGGGCTGAGCAGATCCTCCAGGGGTTGCATTGCGCCCACGGCAAGGGCTTTGTCCACTGCGACGTGAAGCCCTCCAACATTCTCATCGCCTGGAACGGGGACGCGGTCTTGCTGGACCTGCACGCCGCGCAGATGCTGGAGGCCCGGCAGCACAGCGCCTCGGGGACAATTCCCTACATGGCGCCGGAGCAACTGCTGCTGCTGGCAGACCCCGGCTTGGCTCGGGGAACGCGACTGTCGAGAAGCACCGATCTCTTCGCGTGGGCGGTGACGTTCTACGAGGCGATTCTTGGCGAGCCGGCCTTCCACGTTTCCAATAGTCAACTGTCGCGCGATGAACTCGCCCGCGCGCATCGAGCAGCGCGGCAGACCGGCTTTCCGCAACCGTCCCCGGCCAGTGAGCTGCTGGTTCGCGAGCTGATTTCGATCATCGAGCCCTGCTTCCAGTTCGACGCGCAGGACCGACCTACGGCCGAACAGATTCTGCATCGCCTTCAGTCCCTCGGACATTGGCATCGCAAGGTCGACCGCACGGTCCGAAAGTATCCGGCCCGCAGTCTGACCGCCGCCGTCGTCTCCGCGGCGCTCTGCGTCTCGCTCGGCGCTGCCGCCGTCGATCATTGGCCGACGCCGCGTAAAGACGCCGAACGAGGACTGCAGGCGCTCTCCTCCGGCGATCTGAATGAAGCGTTTCAGCATCTCGACCGGGCCGTCCGCAAGGCCCCGGAGAATCATGAGGCGCGCTCGGGCTTGGTGACGGCGCTGCTGCTTCAGAAGCAGTTCTCGGCGGTGAACGCGCACCTGGATCAATTGCCGGACGGCCCCTTCGTCCAGCGGTGCCGGGCCTATGCGGTGATCGGCAGCGGCGGGAGCGTGCAGGAGGCCCTGGACATCTACGCGGGCCTGATTGCCTCGCCCGATGCATCGCCCGCGGATTATTGCAACGGTGCTTATTGCTTGCGGACCCAGCGCGAAGCCGAAGGCTTGCGCCGCGCAGACGAGTGGTTGCAGCAAGCGGTGCAGATGCAGCCCGACCTCGAAGAGGCGTGGGCGAATCTGCTGGTTGTGAAACGCCGGCTGGCATTGCGCGGGGACGAGAGTTTCGATTTGGCGACTGTCGACCAGGCGATCCGCCGCGTTCCGCAGTCGTTGAGCGTGTGGTTCCAAGCGGCGACAACCTACGCCGCTGCCGGGTCCGCCGCGGACGGGGCACAATCCTCCGGGCCACAGGATGAGCTGCGCTCCTTCACCAGGGATGCCTGTCGGCGGGCGGAACAGTTGGGGCTAGGCCGCGATTCCCTTCGGGTGATTCTGGACTCTTGGCCAGCACTGAAGAACGATCGGTCGCTCTCCGAACTTGCCGCGCGGCTCCCGAATTCTCGCCTCGCCTCGGAACGCAATTATCTGGTCTGTCCGGTTCTTGCGTCAAAATAGATAAAGTCGACCGCTTCCGCGTTCGGGACACATCCGAGCGCACCGACGGACGTTGGTGACCAGCGTCTCGTTTTCTGAGAATTCTCTGCCCGGTTCGCGGGCCCGTTGGCGACCCCATTCGTGGAGCCAGCGAGAGGCCCGACGGCAGCACGGGATACTGCCAGGGCGGTCATTCGCCTTTCGCGGCTCCACGGAGCCCGAAAGCATGCTGAACAAGCTCATGGCCGGCTGGTGGAGCCGGTGTTCCCGCAACGGAGTGCTGATCGTCGCGCTGTGCGCTCTGTTGTCGGCGACCGCTCCGGCGCAAGCCGACGCCAACGAACCGCCGGTGATTCTCGACTTCGCCTTCGAATGGCTCGGTGGGGACTTCTGGGTGATCTACGGGTTCGTCGAAGATGAAGACCCCGATACGTGCCGCGTCGATTTCTACGGCGATCTCCTGGGCTACTCCTGCGATGTCAGCTCCAACGGCGAATTCTCGTTGCTGCTGGAGTTGCCGATCGGCGTGGGCGGAGTGATCCCGGCGTACGCGCTGGATGCTGAAGAGTCGATTTCCCAGCCCGCTTACGACTACTTGGCCAACAACTGAGATCGTGCTGGCGCTTCAGGCACGCATCTGCATGGCCGCTTGCGGTCCGCGGATGTTTTGCGGGTCGGCCACCCGTTAGGCGGAAGGCCACGTCACGGCTGCACGTTATGCAGCCGTGACGGTTCTTCAACGAGATCGAATGACTGCTTTGAGGAGGCTGGCATGACGACCACAAGCACGCATTCGCAGCTCGATGACAACCGCCGGAGCATGGCGGCGAGCCAGCAGGAACTCAGTCAGGCGCTGCAGAAGTATTTGGCCCGTGTGCTCCGCCGATCCTGGCGTTGCCGATCGTCCTCCAACGCGATGCGACAGCGGCACGCCGTGCTCGCCGGGCGTCCTTCGGACAGCGAGGATCTCACCGATTGCTCCTTTGAGAGAACGGTGACGCCCGTTTCTCACGAAACCACGGAGTAGACGCCCCCTGAGAGGGCGCGGGATTCTCCGCGGACGAGTGTCATCGACCGTGTCGCTCCTGAGGGGGAGGGGCTCATGCGATGCCCGGATTGCGCCGGCCGGGGGCAACTGTCGCCTCCGACGGGCCCCGCCTGCATCCGCTGTCTCGGCAGCGGCCGCATTCATGCCCAGGACCGACCCCTCGGCGAACTGGGGCGATTGCTGGAATTGAGCCGGCGGCTCCGCGCGCAGAAAATGAGCCGCGAAACGCGCCCGGCCGACGTCGTCCGAATCCGCCCCTTGTTGGTCGCAGGCGACCAGGATCGAGAACCGATCACCACACTCGAATAGCGATCTTCCGCGCCGGACTTTTCCTTCGACCGCATTTTGTCCAAGATGATGGGCGCACCTCCGCACCCGTTCTTGGAGCATCGACATGGATCGGCGTGTCTTTCTGCAGACCAGCGCAGCGGGGTTGGGTTTGGCCGCGTTAAGCCCCGGTGTCTTCGCCGCGGCTCCGTCTACTCCTGTGCGGGTGGGCCTGATCGGCTGCGGTTGGTACGGCAAGGCGGATTTGTTGCGGCTGATTCAAGTCGCGCCAGTGGACGTCGTCTCGCTGTGCGACGTCGACCGCACGATGCTGATGGACGCCGCCGACCTCGTGAGCCAGCGGCAGAAGTCGCGCAAGGCGCCGCCGACGTTCCACGATTATCGGGAGTTGCTCAAGGAGACGCGGCCCGAAGTCGTCCTGATCGCCACGCCCGATCACTGGCATGCGCTGGCCGCCATCGCCGCGATTCAGTCCGGTGCCGATCTCTATCTGCAAAAGCCCATCAGCGTGGATGTGATCGAAGGTCAGGCCATTCTCGCCGCGTCGCGCAAGCACGGCCGGGTAGTGCAGGTGGGCACGCAGCGGCGAAGCACGCCGCATCTCATCGAAGCCCGCGACACGATCTTGCGCGAGGGGAAGCTGGGCACGATCGGCCTCGTCGAAATCGACTGCTACTATCACATGCGGGCTCGCGAGAATCCGCCGGACACCATGCCGCCGGAGGGCTTCGACTACGATTTCTGGACCGGCCCCGCGCCGCTGCGGCCCTACAATTCGCTGGTCCACCCGCGCCGTTGGCGGGCGTTCATGGAGTACGGCAACGGCATCGTGGGGGACATGTGCATTCACATGCTCGACATGGTCCGCTGGATGATCGATCTCGGCTGGCCCCACCGCATCAGTTCGTCGGGCGGCATCCTCGTCGACAAGAACAGCAAGGCCAACATCTCCGACACGCAAACGGCCACCTTCGAGTTCGGCGACCTGCCGGTCGTCTGGCAGCATCGCACGTACGGCCACGCGCCCGATCCGAAATACCCGTGGGGCGCGACGTTCTACGGCGACAAGGGGACGCTCAAGTGCAGCGTGATGGGCTACGACTTCACGCCGTTCGGCAAAGGGGAGCCGATTCATAAGGACGTCGTCTACGAACTGGATCAATACCCCGAGGACAAGACGGAGAAGGATCTGGAGAAACACGTCGCCCCGGCGATTCGCGGCCACATGCGGGATCTCCTGGCGGCACGCGAGTCGCGCGGCAAACCGGTCGCCGACATCGAACAGGGACACATTTCGACGGCCAGTTGCATCCTGGCCAACGTCGCCATGGACTTGCAGCGGAAGCTCGCCTGGGATCCTTCCAGCCACCGCGTGCTCAACGACGACGAAGCCAACCGCCGTCTCCGCCGGCCGTATCGCCAGCCGTGGGTTCACCCGGAGCCGGACAACGTGTGAGCGAGGAATTGTTGTCAATCCGGCATGTCAATCACCCTTCGTCAGCTTGAGGAGACCTCGTGATGATCGAGAATCGACATCAGCTCGTCGGCCTGGGGGCTTGGCTGTTGCTTGGCTCTGTGGCGATGGGTGCCCCCGCGGGGTTCAAGACCCTGGAGATCGGCGACCCGGCACCCGACTTCCGGTTGCCGGGCGTCGATGACAAGGAGCACTCGCTGAAGGACTTTGCCGCGGCGAAGCTGTTGCTGGTGGTCTTCACCTGCAACCACTGTCCGACGGCGCAGGCCTACGAAGCGCGGCTCATGCAGCTTCACGCCGATTACAAGGACCGCGGCGTCGCTGTGGTGGCGATTTCGCCGAACGACGATCGGGCCGTCCGCCTCGACGAGCTGGGCTACACGGACGTCGGCGACTCCCTCGCCGACATGAAGGTGCGGGCCAAAGAACGCGGGTTCGGGTTTCCGTATCTGTACGACGGCGAGACGCAGAAGACGTCGCTGGCCTACGGTGTGGTGGCGACACCGCAGGTGTTTCTGTTCGACGGCGAACGGAAACTGCGCTACGTCGGCCGGATCGATGACTCCGACGTCCGGGCCGTCACCAGCCACGACACCCGCAACGCGCTCGACGCGCTGCTGGCGGGGAAAAAGGTTCCGGTCGAGAAGACGCGCACGTTCGGTTGCTCCACGAAATGGTCGGAAAAGCGGGCCGACGCCCAGGCCTCGCTCGACAAATGGAACAAGGAGCCGGTGACGCTGCAGACCCTCGACGAAGCGGCGTTGGCAAAACTGGTCAAGAACGACACGGAGAACTATCTGCTGATCAACGTGTGGGCGACGTGGTGCGCTCCCTGCATCGCCGAGCTGCCCGAATTCGTGACGATGAACCGGATGTACCGCCATCGCAAACTCCAGTTGGTGACGATCAGCCTGGACGAGCCGGAGCAGAAGGCCGACGTGCTGAAAGTGCTCGAGCGCCAGCACGTCGCCGCCGCGAATTATCTGTCGGCGATCGCCGACCGCGACCGGTTCGCCGACCTGCTCGACAAGGACTGGGACGGCCCGTTGCCCCACACGGTGCTCATCGCCCCCGGGGGCAAGGTGATTTATCGCAAAGACGAGTCCATCGACCCGCTGGAGGTCCGCCGGGCAATCGTCGACGTTCTCGGACGGACGTACGCCAATCGCGCTCCGAAATAGGCCACCGAGTTCGCTGGGGGGGGCGGGCGTTGAACACCGCTGGCGACGCTTGTCGAGCGACCGTTTGTGGAACTGGCCGTCGTTGTTCATCCGCTGGGAGCGGCCACTCAGCCATTGCTCGCGCGATCTGAAAATCGGAGCGGCGAGCCGGGCGCGACATCTGGTACAATCGCGTCTCGGACTACATGACGGTTCAGCGCACCATCTGCGGCGGTTGTATCCAGTGCGCCTGGCCGCGGTTGCGAGGTACTTCGGGATCGAATCGGATGCGACAGACCACGTTGACCTCCGCTGACCGACGGCGGTCGCCGTATGCAGTGACCGCGTCTGCGCTCCTGCTGTTGCTGGCGGTTGGTGTATCGGCGAATGCCGAGGAGGCAGCCCTTCCCGCTCAAGCGATGGCGGTGTTGCAGCGATACTGCCTCGACTGCCACGGCAACGAGTCGGCGGAGGCCCGCATCAACCTCGCGCAGATGTCCGCGGCGACGGACTTCGGTCGTGGATTCAAGGACTGGGAAAAAGTCATGCGCATGCTGCGGCAACGGAAAATGCCGCCGCAGAAGTCGCCGCAGCCGGCCGACACCGAACGCGACCTGACAGCGACAGCAATCGAACGGGCGCTGGACGCCCACATTGCGAAGCACGCCGGCGACCCCGGCGCGGTGGTGCTGCGCCGGTTGACGTCCGCGGAGTATGCCTACACGATCCAGGACTTGACGGGACTCGAGCTGCATTTGGAACGCGGCTTCGTCAGCGATGCCGTCGGGGGCGAGGGCTTCACCAACACGGGCAGTGCGCAGTTCATGCAGGACGCCACGCTGGAACGCTATCTGGAGGCGGCCAAGGCCGTGGCCGATCATGCGGTCATCGGCGCGGGGCCAATTGACTTTTTTGCGCACCCCGGTGAAACCGGACGCGAGCTGTCGGCCATCAGGCGCATCCAGCAGATCTCTCGCGACCACGGGTTTCGCACGGCCGCCGGTGAGGGCGCACAGCCGTTCGGACTCGACCAGTATCCGCGCGCGTTTTACGTCGCTTGGCGATGCCGGCATCGTGCGGCGCTCGGATTGGGTGAGGAGATCGACATTCCCCGGTTGGCGCGCGAAGAAGGCTTGAGCGTGCGGCTCTGCGAGCACGTCTGGAAGGTCGTCAACGCGCCGGCGACGTCGTTCCCGCTGTCGACGATCGTCGCGCAATGGCAATCGCTGCGCGAACCGGCGCAACAGTCGGTCGCAGAGGTTTGTGCGGCGTGCGAGGATCTTGCCCGGACCCTCCGCGATTGGCAGAAGACGCTGGCCTCGGCGGCGGGCGACGCGGAAGAAGCGGCGGTGCTGACCGATGGCGACGTGCCGGTCAAGTCCAAGCATTCCTTCACGACAAACCTCACTTGGCCGGAGGACGCCACTCAGACCGAATTGGAATTGGCCATCACGTCGGCCAGCCGCCATCCGCCTACGGGCGCTCTCGTGATCTGGCGAAATGCACAACTGCGGTTTCGGCAGGAGAACGGCAGCCGTGGCGAGGACGTGCCGCTGATGCAGTTCGTCGCTCCAGAGACGGCGCAGCGTCTGCAATTCGGTCAACATCCCAGGGGCGGAACGATCGGTGAGAGCGACTTCGTGCTGGTGGGTGAGGTGACGGCTCCGGTGAAGCTGCGGATTCCCGAGGGCACGACCTCCGCGCGGCTGACGGTGCAGGTTGAGCTGGATTTGGAACACGGCGCCGACAGCGTCGTTCGCTGCCGGATCTGGGACGGCGAGGTGGCCGGCAAAACGGTCGCCGCCGTGGGGGCCACGTCCACGCTGCTGGCGAATCCCGCCAGCCCGGCCGTGACCGAATGGCAAGCCGGCGTGGCGGAGTTTGCCAGGTGGCTGCCGGAAGTGTCGCACCGCGAGGCCGCCCCCTCCGACCGCGATCCGATTCCGCCGCCGTTCGACACTGCCTACAACATGCCGGAACGGAATCACTTCCACTACGCCGTCAAATACCATCGCGATGACCGCTTTCTCGTGGACCACATGCTCGATGACGAAATGCGTCGACGGCTCGATGGCGCGTGGACGGACCTGCTGACCTCGTTCGACTATCACGATGCCTGCCTGCGGTTTGTCGCGAAGAAGTTCGACATCGATTTGCACGGCCGGGGAGTCGCCGACCTCGATCCAATCACTATCGAACATTTGCCCGCCGAGCCGCGTGCGTTCGTCCAGCGGATTCGCGACGAATTCGTCGCCATGCACGCCGCGTTGCGTGCTGTCGAGGACGACCACGTTGCAGACGCCCTGCGGTTCGCGACTCGCGCCTGGCGACGCCCGCTCACCAGCGACGAGGAACAGCGTCTCCGCACGTTTTATGCGAGCCTGCGTCGCGACGAACAGCTCGATCACATACCCGCGATGCGCGCCCTGTTGACACGGATTCTGGTCGCACCGGCGTTTCTGTATCGCGCCGAACCCGCGGCGGGAACAACGGATATCGTGCCGCTGTCTGATGCCGAACTGGCGAGTCGGTTGAGCTACTTCTTGTGGTCCTCGCTGCCGGACGACGAATTGCGCCGCGCTGCCGCCGCCGGCGAACTGCAGGACGCCGAACAACTGGCCCGGCAGGCCCGGCGGATGCTGCGCGACCCGAAAGCCCGGCGCTTCGCGACCGAGTTCTTCGGGCAGTGGTTCGGCTTCTACCGCTTCGACGAGTACCGCGGCATCGACGCCGGCCGGTTTCCGGAGCTGTCTGATGCGATGAAGGCCGCGATGTACGACGAAGCCGTGTCGTTCTTCGAATACATCGTCCGCGAGGACCGGCCCGTCAGCGACGTGTTGTTCGCCGACTACACGTACTTGAACGAACCGCTCGCCCGACACTACGGCCTCGATGCCACGGGACTGTCGGCGGACCGGCTCGTGCGTGTGGAGCACGTGGCGGAGCAACATCGCGGCGGATTGTTGGGACTCGGCGCCGTGTTGACGGTGACTTCGGCGCCCCTGCGGACGAGCGCGGTGAAGCGGGGCGATTGGATTCTGCGGCGCGTGATCGGCGCGTCGGTACCGCCGCCGCCGGCCGATGCGGGATCGATCCCTGCCGATGATGCCCAGGCTGACGGACTCACGGTCCGCCAGCGCCTGGTGGCCCACCGCACCGATGCGTCGTGCGTCAACTGTCACGCGCGCTTCGATCCGCTGGGCTTTGCCCTGGAGCACTTCGATCCGATCGGCCGCTGGCGGGAGACCTATCGGGACGGCCTGCCCATCGACGCCTCCGGCACCCTGGATGATGGGACCGAGATTGCGGACCTCGAGGGACTGCGGAAGTATCTGCGTCGCGAACAGCCGCAGTTTCAGCGCCTGCTGTCCGCCAAGCTGCTGGGCTACGCCCTCGGCCGCACGGAAATTGCTTCGGACCGGCCGCTCATCGAGGAGATGCAGTCGGATCTGAAAGGGGACGGGCGGTTCTCGAACCTGGTGGTTCGGATAGTGACCAGCCGGCAGTTTCGCTATCGTAGGTTGTGATCCACGGCTGTCGCAGGAACGATCGGATCGCGAGGGCTGACGCCATGCACAATGTCCCCGTCCATCCCCCCATCGCGCGGCGCGCGTTTCTCCGCGGTGCCAGCGGGTTTGCGCTTGCACTGCCGTGGTTGGAATCGTTTCCGACGTGGGCGGACGACACCGGCAAGCGCGTGGCGGCGACCGCGTCTAGTGCTTCCCAACAGGCGCCCATTCGCTTCGCGTGCCTGTTTTTCTCGAACGGCGTCGAGCCCGAACACTGGTGGGCGCGCGGTCGCGGCGCGGACATGGAAATTGGTCCCGGCCTCGCACCCCTGCAACCGTTCCGCGAGGACATCGTTTTCCTGCGCGGACTGTTCAACGAACAGGCGGTGCGGCACAAGAGCGCCCACCTGGGTCGCAGCCCCAACCTGCTCTCCGGCGCGTGGGTCAGCACCGATCAAAGCGAAATCCGCGTGGGCCGCTCCATGGACCAGGTGCTGGCCCAGCAACTCAGCCATCGAACCGCCGTGCCCAGCCTGGCGCTCGGCATCGAACCCACGGAACTGCGCCTGGAAGACGGCCTGTCGATGCTGTACGGGTCGTGCATCTCGTGGGAATCCGACACGAAACCGGCCACGAAAGAGATCTATCCTTCGCGCGTGTTCGATCTGCTGTTCGGCGATGGCAAGGGCCGCCAACTGGACCGGACCATTCTGGATCAAGTGCTGACCGACGCGCAAAGCCTGCAGCGGCAAGTTTCGGCCGCCGATCGCCAAAAGCTGGATGAGTACCTGGTCTCCATTCGCGACGTCGAGCTGCGGATTGATCGCGCCGGCAAGGACGGACGACTCGAAGGACAACGCCTCACAAAGCCCGACCTGCCGCGACCCGGGGACCAGTTGCCGCAGGACGTCCCGAAACACATGCGGTTGATGCTCGACCTGATTGTGCTGGCGTTCCAGATGGACAAGACGCGACTTGCCACCTGCATGCTGAACAACGATCTGTCGCAGATGAACTTCGGTTTTCTGGAGGGCGTGCAGGGCAGCCTGCACCTCGACCTGACGCACAACGGCCGCAAGCCCGAACTCGAAGCGATGTATCTCAAAACCAATCAGTTCCACATCGCACAGTTCGCGTACCTGCTCGATCGCCTGCAGCGCATTCAGGAAGGGGAGGGCACGCTGCTCGACAACTCGCTGCTCATGTGCTGCTCGAACCTGTTCGACGGCGACCGGCACCAGGCCGATCACATGCCCATCCTGCTGGCAGGCCGCGGCGGAGGCCTGCAAACCGGCCGCGTGCTCGATTACCTCGCAGAGAGCGCCGATCAGCGCCGCGCGTGCAGCCTGTACCTGTCGCTCATGGATCGGATGGGGCTGTCGCTGCCGCGCTTCGGCGATTCGGATCGCCGGCTGGCGGAACTCTGAGAAACATCGTCCGGCGAGGTCGTGATGCCAGCCGGGAACATGCGACGAGGGCGTCGCCCCATAGATCATGTGGAAGAGATGGATTGCCAAAACTCCCGAGAGTTCGGCGGTCTCTACGAATTGGCCCAGCGCTGCGCGCGATTGCCGGGCCTGCAAATCGTTCGCGCGTTGGTGCAGGACGTGGCCACGATCCCAGGCCCTAATCATCCAGCCGATGAAGTTCGAGTCCAGACAAAAGCGGCTGGCCTTGCCTGGGAATGAACTGGATCTGCAGTTGGTCTCCCAACAACACTCGCTCCAAGGTATAGACCCTGGCGTCGGGGCGACCCGGATCGTCGCCGCCGAGCGTGACATTCTCGAGGACTGTTTGCCCGGAGATGGCGACATCGAACACGCGCGGCGCTCCCATGACGCTTCTGGAAACGCCGAAGTGGAAACGGACGAGGTATGCCTGATCGGCCTCCTTCGTTTCTGAGAGCGTCGTTTCGGCAGCGATCACGAGCCGGGTCGGCAAGGAGTCCGGTCCGCGATTCGAAGTGGCAAATCGCCGGCCAGTGCCTGTGATGACAAATACCAGCGAGTTGCCGGGCCGCCAGTCCGGATGGCCGATAACTTCGCGGATCAGCGGCGCGAGGTCCGGCGTTTTTTGTGCCGCGCCCGCAACGCCCTCTTTGCCCCACGCGGCCGGCGTCCAGCGCACCTGCCCGGTCGTGAGCGGGCGTCCCGAAATGTCCCTCCCCTTCTCAACGAATCGTCGGGCGTTCCCGGAAAGCTCGGCCCGGATGACAAGCTCCGTCGGTTCATCGGCCGGCGACTGAGAGGTGAATTGCAGGGCGGCCGACCGCACTTCGGTGCCGCGTTCGAGAGGGATGTTGTTGAACCGCAGCCCGATCACCTGGTTTTCCGTGCCGCGCACCAGTTCGAGGGCGCTGCTGTCGAGACGAACGCCGCCGTTGGGGTCTTCCTCGGCGTCGTCAGAGGGATGATCGACGGGCAGTCCCGTGCTGAGCGTGTGCCGTGGCGACGCTTTGAGTCCCAGCGTCAATCCCGTAATCCCTTCGACGCCCGAAGACATGACCCACGGCAGCGTCACTCCGGGCATGAACGAGGAATGGTCCTGATAGAACTTCGGGTTTCCCGTGAACTCCAGCGACAGATTGGGCGACTCACCCGCCACGGGCGGGTATTCCAGCCACAACAAGCCCTGCGGATCGCGGCGATCGCCCGGCGCACCGAAATTGATGCCGACATGCCGCACCCGACCGTCGCCGGGTTCCAGCACCGCGGAATTGCTGATGGTCCAGGCTTCCATGTCCGGCATATGCACGAGGGCCAGCGACGTCTGATTCTGATACGCGCAACTGCACGTGCGGGTGTAATCGGGGGCATTGAGAACGCCATCGGCGACCACCAGATTCGACGTGCAGCCCGACTTGAAGCCGCCCAAATTCCCCGTGCCGCTGTCCGACAGCAAATCGTAGAACCCGGCCGCTCCGGAGCGAAACGTCAGCAGGTTTTCGCTGGCGATGATGTTGTTGCAGCCATAGGCTCGGGTCATTTTCCAGGGCTGTCGCTCCCCCGTCAGCGGGTTCCCAATCATTTTCTGCGACCCGTCGGCCAGCGAGAACGCCCCGGCCGATTCGGAGTACGAATTGGCGTTGGTGATGATCAAGTCATTATGCAGGACGCACGGTCCGGCGTACTTCAGCTCATCTTTCTTCCAGGCCAGAGAGCCGTCTTGGCCATGATAGACCGCCATTCCCTGGCCGGACTCGGCGGTCAGACGATCGCTCGCCGCCGCCCCAGCTTGCAGCAGGAGGTCGTGCGTCTCGGAATATCCCAGCCACGTGCCGAATACGCCGCCCGCCGACTCCCAGGCCTGTTGCCCGGTCTGAGCGTCAAAGGCGACGATGCGGTACGTGTCGGGGTTCGACTTGCCACGTCGACGCAGAAAATCCTCGACGGGTTTCGGATTCTTGTCGAGCGCATAGACGAGGCCGTTGCCGGCGACGATGCCGTTGTGCCAGAAGCTGTGCCGCGCATCAACCCGCCACAATTGACGACCGGTCAGCCGATCGAAGCCCACCAGCGCGAGGCTTGCGGCGCGGTCGAGACTCTTCGATCCAAATCCGGCGCGGTTGCGGTTCAAGGCGGCGTCGGCCTCCTCGGTGGCGAGGCTGTGACGAGTGCGGTATTTCGCGAACCCCACGCCGCCGATCAACACGTTCTTGTAGACGCCGATGAAACCCCATTCGTCCGGCTGCTGCGGATCGGCCTGCGGGAGCGCGATCGTTGCCAGCGATTCGCCGGTCTTCGTGTCGAGCACGTGACAGGCCGCGCCTTCCGCGATGTAGATGCGATCCGCGGTGACCACGTAGTTCGTCCCACGGGCATTCGCGCCCGGAATGTGAACCTGGTTGTACGCCGAATCGAGCGGTGCGTCCTTGTAGGTGTCGTCGAAGAAGACGTCCTGCGTTCCGAGATCCTTAAACTCGCGCTTCCAGAGCACGCGGCCGGTGTAGACGTCGCGCGCGGTCAGCGAATTCATCCCCTGGACGATCAGCCGGCCGCCCACCACCTGCTCGGGCGGCCCGTGACCGTGTCGCGGCAGAATATCGTCGTGGCTGTTCCCGCCGAACCACAGGATGCCGAGGGGCAGTTTCACTCGCTGGTCGTTGGATTTGATGGTATTGGCGATGTCGCCGTGCTGATGAGTCCATTCCCCGGCGCCGGGCAACGGCCCCACGCGGCGGATGCACACTCCGTGCGGGGCGATTTCGACGTCCGCACGTTCCAGCCCCAGGGCGACCACCCGCTGCCGGATCTCGGCCGTCTGCTCGGCAGTGGCCAGCAGATAGAGCACGCCGCCGTACGGCCGAACCGATTCGTACAGTTTCGCCAGCCGACCGCTTTCGGCGAGCACTGCGGAGGTCATCTCTGGCCCGACGAAGACCATGTTGGCGATGTACGGCGGCGGCAGGAACTCCGAACGCGGGGCATGATGTACGGTGACGCGGCCCGATAGCCCCGCGGCATCCAGCCGGCGACGCAGACCCTCGACGATCTCTGGGTTCTCATCGACAATCGTCAACTCGGTGAACGGGGATCGCACCGCCAAGGCCTCAATCAGCGCTGACTCGCCGGCGCCCAGCCACAGGGCATAGCCCTCGGCATCACCGGACTGCAACAGGTTCGCGATCGTTTGAGCGGCGTCGGCATCCGGTTGCAGTTGCTGGACCATGTCGCGAAGGAGCGGGGGATTCTCCGATCCGGCCCCGTAAGCCGTGATTCGACCTTCCCTCGTGACGGCGAAGAGCTTTCCATTTGCGGCCACCAGCCGTTCGACCTGACCCTCCGTGGGAATCGTCCATGACACCTGCGGCGGTTGGTCCGATGTCGGGAGGCGAACGGCCGACAAACTCGACCGGCCGGCGGCGTAGAGCGTGTGGCCCGCCAGAATCAGATCGCCGCGGCCATCGGCCGGCACGTCCCAGAGAACCTGCTTGGTCTGACTGTCGTAGGCGCGGACTTCCGCACGTTCCTTGGTCACTTCGGCCGAGTAGATGCGATCGCCGGCGAGCACGGGTTCGTTGACCTGAAAGGCCGTCTTGATCCCCGTGGCAAGCGAGAACTCGCGCGTCCCCTTCAACCGCGTATGGACAAACCAGGAGTCTTCGTTCGCGGCCACGAACGAGCCGCCGGTCCCTTTGCCGCCGGCATTCAACTCAAAGTATAGCTGCTTGCCGGTGTGCCGATCGAACGCCGCCGGCACCGAGCGGCCGCCGGGCACCAGCAGCACATCGGCGGTGGCGACGAGCGCCCCTTGCGGCCCCACGCCGGCAAACGACGGCGCGCTGTGCGGCTGCTTGATGTATTGCGAACCGGTTTCATCGTTGACCCACAGCACGGCCCCGGTTTCGGCATCGAGCGCGTAGATGAACACGCCCATGAACGGCCAGATGCTGGCGGCGAAATACACTTGACCGTCGCGAATCACCGGCCCTCCGCGCGCCGGCCAGGCCGAAATCAACCACTGATTGCCGATGACTTGCCGACCGTTCGGGCCGCCCCGAAATCGCCATTTCAGCGTTCCCTCCGCCGCGTTGACGCAGTACAGGTGGCCGTCATCGCTCGCAAAATAGACGCATCCCTCGGCGGCGACGGGGGGCAATCGGACTGGTCCGGCCGCGTAGAACGACCACAACTCTGCGCCGGTGTCCACATCGAAGGCGGCCAGCTTGTCCCGATCGTTGAACCCGACGAACAGCCGCCCGTCCATGACGATCGGCTCGAACACCCGGTCGTAAGTCATCAGATCGAGATTGAGCGCATCGTCCCACGCCTGCCGTCGCGGTGCGAACTCGCGCGTCCAGAGCGGACGCAGTTCGGAGGGGAGCTGCTCGGACGACGCGGCCGAGCGTCCGGCGTCATAACGCCACATGGGCCAATCGCCGGCCCAGCCGCGACTCTGCGGCAAGAACGCGACAAGACCGAGAACGAACATGACGCAACGCGGTCGGAACATCGCCGTCTCCCCTGCCAGCCGCACCAATCGCGTGACGGCGACACTCCGCTCTAGACCTCAGTGATCGACAGCATTCTAATCCTCATGGACCTCGTCGTCTTCGTCGGCGAGCGCCGCCCGGATCCGATTCTGATCGCGGCAGTCGACGGCGGACTCGCGGCGATCAGGGTGGTCATGCAGGTCTCAATTCGTTGAAATGGAATCGCCAAGCGATCATGTCTCTTCCGCCGCTGGACAACGCATTGACTCGCTGTTTCGGCAGCCTCCCAGGATTGTGCCCGCCATGAGAATTGATTCCCTCGACTTTTTCTATCTGGCGATGCCCGAAATCCTCGATATCGGCGACGGCAGCCAGGATGCGCTCCTCGTCCGGATCGGCGCTGGCGACCATGTCGGCTGGGGGGAATGCGAGGCCGCCCCATTGGTTTCCATCGCAAGCCTGGTCTGCCCGATGTCGCATTCGGCTTGCAAGCCGGTGCAGGCGTCGGTGTTGGGCCAGTCCCTCGAGAACGTCGCCGATATTCGTCGGATCGGCGATCTCGTCCGCGCCAACAGCCTGGACCTGTTGCAGGCCGATCATACGCTCTCGGGAATTGACATCGCCCTGTGGGATTTGCTCGGTCATCGCCTCGGCGAACCCGTCTGGAAGCTGCTCGGCTACCGGCAGTCCCATGCGAAAACGCCGTATGCCTCGGTGCTGTTCGGCGACACCCCGGAAGCGACTCTGCTGAAGGCCCGGACGATTCAGTCGCAGGGATTCCGCGCCGCCAAGTTCGGCTGGGGGCCGTTTGGCCGGAGCAATGCTGCGGCCGATGAGGCCCAGCTTCACGCCGCGCGCGAGGGGTTGGGGAAGGATGGCCTTCTCCTGATCGATGCCGGTACGGTGTGGAACACGGACGTCGATGCGGCCCGCGCGCGGCTGCGCGCCCTTCAGGACGTGCGGGCCACCTGGCTGGAGGAGCCGTTTGTGTCCGGGGCGCTCGCGGAGTATCACGCGCTGTCGACCGAGAGCGGGCCGGTGGGGCTTGCAGGGGGCGAGGGGTGCCACAACGTTCACATGGCCCGGCACATGATCGACCACGCCGGGCTGAAGTACGTGCAGATCGACGCGGGCCGCATCGGCGGGATCACGATCGCGAAGGACGTCGCCGACTATGCGGTCGCCAAAGGCGTCACGTACGTCAATCACACGTTTACCTCCAACCTCGCGCTATCGGCGTCATTGCAGCCCTTTGCCGGGTTGGAATTGCATGTGATCAGTGAATTCCCCACCGAATTGAAACCACTGGCCGTGGCGATGACGAAGAACCACATCGCCCCCGACGCCAACGGACAGATCTGTGCCCCCAATGCGCCTGGTCTTGGCATGGAACCGGACCTCGCGGGCATGCAGCCGTATCTCGTGGACGCAGAAATCCGCGTCGGCTCGAAAGTGTTGTACCGGACTCCCCCGCTGTTGCGCTGAAACAAATGGTCACGGATTGGCTTCCGAAATCGTAGCCTTTCGCGGAGCGAAAGACGACAATCTGATCAGCGGAGCTCGCCGAACTGCGGCGCAAGGCGGAACACGAAGCGACCGGGCTGCGGTCGCCATTCGCCGATCACGTCGCCAAGCCGCTCCGCGACCACCTGGCGGACTACGTTGCCGTGTTGAAATCACGGGGGCTGGCCTCGTAGAGAAGCAGCACAGCGTTCTGCTCAGGCGTTACGCCCGCACCGTCCTTTGCGTTGATCGCGGCTACGAGGTCAATCGCCCCATCCGACGTGACAGGTGTTGTCACAACCGTGGTCTTGGGAGAGATGGTGTTCTCCGCTTGGCCGGGCTGCGAATCGCCGGCGGGGGGCTTCGGCGAGCCAGCCATAGCTTTTGTGTTGGAATCATTTGCGCGGACAGCCGCGGACTCGCCGGTCGTGGGCGGTGCGACTTCCCGTCCGCATCCGATGAGTACCAGCGCGATTCCGGATGGGGCGACGCCATCGAGTAGGAAAACGTGAAGATTTAGCAGTTGGAGCCATGAGAAGGTCTTGATCTCTGTCACTCTACACTTCGGACCGACATTATCAGCGGTTGACGAGATGGCCGGTCGTTCCTTCAAGGAGTGACAGCACGAATGGAGACGGATTCGATTGTTGTTTGGTGGCAGCCCGCGCGAATCACCACCCGCACCTTGCGGTGGTATCGGCATCTCTGCCACTCAGTGGGATTCACGCGCCTTCGTGGGAACCGTCGCGGGCTTCTGAACGACATTCCAGGCCAAGCCGATTGACTTCATCAGACAGATCACCCAGTGGGTCACGTCGATTTCCCACCATCGATGTCCGTGCGGAGCCGAACGCGGATACGCATGGTGATTATTGTGCCAGCCCTCGCCAAAGGCCAAGAGTCCGACCCACCAGAGATTGCGGCTGTTGTCCCGCGTTTCATAATTTCGGTAGCCCCACATGTGGGAAGCGGAGTTGACCGCCCAGGTGACGTGCAGGACGTACACCAGCCGCACAAACATTCCATACACCACGAAGGACAGTCCCGTGAACATGTCCCACAACGCCCATCCCAGGCCGAACAGGCAGAGTCCCAAGGCGAGATGCCACCACAGAAACGTGCGATCCAGCATTCGCAGAAAGGGTTCCTTCAACAGATCCGGCGAGTACTGACGGTACAGTTGGGCCCAATGCTGCGAACCGTAACGCGGAAACGTCCACAGCATGTGGCTCCACCATCCGCCGTCCTTAGGGGAATGGGGATCGTGTTCTTCATCGCTGAAGCGGTGGTGCTTGCGATGAGCCGAGACCCACATGATCGGCGGTCCCTCTCCGGCGAGGGTGCCGAATAACGCCAGCAATCCGCGAACGGGGCGGTAGGTCTCGTAGCTGCTGTGGGTCAACAACCGGTGAAATCCGAGGCAAACACCCAGTCCTCCGCTCACCCAACTCAGGATCAGAGCCAACCACAACCCGTACCAGGAAAAGCAAAACGGCGCGGCCAACGCACCCAGATGCAGAAACACGATCCACAGCACGGCAGGCCATTCCAACCCTTGCCTCCATCGGCCGTCTTCGCGTCCCACAGGAACGACCACCGATGGGGATTCTGTCACGGTCTCCACGCAATACCACGCTTCCTGAAGGTTGTTCGCCACGGCGTCAGTCGAGCATCAGGTTAATCCAACCTGGTCGACAAGCATGATTGCGAGGACAGGGATGGGACAGTTAAGCGATACTCCAACAATCCACGCCGACCGCAGACGAACACGGAGGGTAACCGGTTCGGATCGGAAAAAGGAGTGCAGAGCCAATTCATCGCGCCACTGCTGCGCAAGTACGCCGCAGGAACCCTTCGTGCTTCCACACACCGTTAGGCAACGCGGTCCCGCTCAACGCCGCCCCATTGCTACAGCGATATCGCGATCGGTGACGGCGAGCAGCATGGCCCAATAATGGCAGGCACTCCCCGCGACGACCAGCAGATGCCATACGGCGTGTGCGTAACGGACCGAAGCACTCCAGCCCAGGAATGGAACCCCGAGGGTGTAGCAGACCCCGCCGGCCACAACTTACACCAGGACGGCGCTCGGCGCCCGTTGAGACAGCTCGCCTAACGCGACCACGGGCAGAAATCCCAAGACGCCGTATGACAGCTTGTCGCCACTCGACAAATCTCGAACCTGCACAACCCGCCAGACACCAAGGGTGGACAAGCTCCACATACAGACCAAGAGCCATTGCCACGCTCCGTGGTCTAGGTACATCACGGCAAACGGGGTGTAGGTTCCGGCAATCAGCAGGAAGATGCTGGCTTGATCCCAGGTTCGGAATCGCTGACGCCAAGTCGAGTCGTAGAACAGATGCGAGAGCGTCGAACTGCCATAGACCAGCAGGAGCGTCATGGAATAGAGACTGCACGCCGCGAGCAAATCCGCAGGCTGTCCAGCAATTTGCGCGATCAAATAGCCAACAGCGGCCAGGCTGAGCAGAAAACCCAGCCCATGCGTGATGAAATTCGCGAACTCGTCAGGCGGACGGGCTAAGCTGGTCATCAGTTGCCGAGGACGCAGGTTCTCGAACTCGAGCTGACCACAATGTCTGAGGTGGTCGCTCAATCTCCGGAATCCAAGTTTCAGTGTGACGAGCCGCGACCCAACCTGCCAGTCCGAGACTCCGAGTAGGGGATGGGATCGTGGTGGTTCCTCGGCATCTCGGGGCTTGAGATCGGGCACGAGGAATGTTCGGCACGCTTGACGAGTGTAATGGATTCTCACGGTCGAACCGCTGGCCTCGAACTCTGCGTCCTCGGATCAGACCACCTTCTGAGTCGATTTGTTCCACTGGAGTTTCAGGGGGCCATTTCCGAGGGAATCCGTACTAGACCGCACAGGTGTGACTGCCGACCGATTCGGCTCAGCATTCCTTATGGACGACCTCCTGACCGCCGATACGAAGATACCCATAGTCTGATGACTCAGACCAAGGGTGTTCGTTACCACTGCTGCTGCTGGCGGTCACAGCAGGTTGACCACCTTGTCGGCCAGGCCCTTGTCGCTGAGGACGATGTTGAGCTTGCCGGTGGTGGCAATCTTTTCCAGGACTTCCAGCTCGCGCAGCCGCATCAGGGTCGGGCTGTCCGCCAGCAGCTTGGCCGTGTTGGCCTGGCTGCGGATGGCTGCCGTTTCCTCGCGCCGCGCGACCAGGTTGGCCTCGGCCGCCTTCCGGGCTTCCGTGACCTTGTTCATCAGATCCTTCATGTCGCCCGGCAGGATCACGTCGCGGATGCCGACCGACGCAATCTCCAGGCCGAGTTCTCCCGCGCGTCGCCGCACGTTGTCCTCGATCTCCTTCGCAACGGCGTCCTTGTCCGTCAGGAAGACATCGAGCTCCCGTGCGCCGACCACGCCCCGCAGCACGAGCTGCGTGTCGCGGTAGAGGGCCTGCCGGACGTCGTCGGTCTGACTGACCGCCTTGCGGGCGTCGACGACCTTGTAGGTCACGACGGCGTTGAGCCGCAGCGTGACCTTGTCGGCCGTCATGATCTCCTGACCGCCGACATCGACCATCGTCTCCCGCAGGTCGACCTCGACCAGCTTCGCGTCCGCCGGTCCCTTCCAGAAGGCGTACTCGCCCGGCGACAGCGTCTCGACGTACCGGCCGTCGATGAACAGCACGCCGACGCGGTCGCGCTGCACCGTGCAGACATCGAGGACGCGGTTCGCCAGCGGCGACCGGACGATGACCTTGAACTGGTCGTGCCCGAAGCTGACTGGCCGAATGTCGATGACTTCGACGCGGACCGGTTTCTGACCCGTCCAGTAGGCGTACTGTCCCGCCGGTAGGACATGGCTGAACCGGTTCTCGATCCAGACCAGCGCCCGCTCCGTGTCCTTCAGGTCGAGCACGACCGCGCGGTCCGCGAGCGCCCCCGACTTGACGATCAGGTCGAGCTTCTCGTGAACGAGCCACGGATCGCGCTGCGAGACGACATCCACGCGGACCTTGCCGAGCGGATCGAAGAACCAGTGCGTCCCCGCCGTAAGCAGGCCGCGGAACTCGCCGTCGCGGAACAGCAGGCCCATCTCGTAGCTGCGGATCTTGTAGCGCTTGAACAGAATCACGGTCCACCTCCCTTTCGGATGAACAAACATCGCGGGCTTCCGGCCCACTGCCATCACTTCTCGGTGCTTGTTGAGCGAATTAAGACACCCGCAGAAGGCGAAGCGTTCGCGGATCACAGGCGAAAACGCGGAGAGACGCTTGAGCCGTGGTCTCGATCGGCGTCAGCGCGGGTCAGAGTCGGTCTTCGACCAGAGGCGAACCTCGGGCCCCATCGGCCAAATCGTTCACGCGCCGTTGCCGAGCGAGTGCCGCGGCGGAATCCGCGTCCTGCAGAGCGTTGTCACCTGCTGACATCGCCACGGCGAACCGCGACGATGGCCGATCAATCAAACGTCCGCCTCCCTTGGGCTTCAGGAGACGCTTGCAGCGTCATTGAGTCGGTTACCAGCCGACAGGTTGGAGGTCGGTACGGGAGTCGAACCCGTGACAGCCAGAGTTCAAATCTGGTGCTCTACCCTCTGAGCTAACCGTCAGTGACATCGTCCCTTCAGAAACCATGTCCGGAACGTGCAGTCCCAAACCCTGCCGGGCGGGCTGAGCGCCGCTGGAAAGACGATAACCACGGACCTCGCTTACAAAGAGACGCCGGTGGGAGTCGAACCCACTGAATGCGGCTTTGCAGGCCGCCGCCACGCCGTGTGACTTCAGCGTCATCAAGTCAGTGTCCCTGCCAGGAGTCGAACCTGGTCTACGACCTTCGCAGGGTCGCGTGCGTCCACCACACTCCAAGGACCAACAAGTACCCCACCGAGGAATCGAACCTCGCCCGACTGCTTCGAAGGCAGTCATGCGTCCTCCACACCCGCAGGGCATGTCATCAATTAACCCGACCTGGACTCGAACCAGGGCCTGGACCTTCGGAGAGTCCCATGCGTTCCGCTACACCATCGGGACAGAGCCGACGACTGGTTTCGCACCAGCATCATCCGGTTTACAGGACCGGCGCTTTTCTGCATCAGCCACGTCGGCAGTCAGCACGAGCGTGAGGATTCGAACCCCATCCAGCGGCTTTGGAGACCACCCGCTCTCCCAGGAGCTCGCTCGTGTAACGCCGCCGAGCCGGGAAGACTCGGCGGCGCTTGTCATTCATCCAACTCAATCGTCCAGTACGCCTCGCTGAGGAACTTGGACCAGCTTTCAATCCGCATGTCGTGCCGGGCGTACAACGGCCGCCACGTCGGACGAACCGGCGTCTTCCGCAGCGGCATGTGCGCTTCGGTCGGCGTGCGGTCCGCCTTCCGCTTGTTGCACTCCAGGCAGGCCAGGACACAGTTTTCCCACGTGCTGGTGCCGCCGCGCGACCGCGGCTGCACGTGGTCGATCGTCAGTTCCTCGCTCCCCGGCTGCGCGTGGCAATACTGGCACGTGTACCGGTCGCGCTTGTAGATGTTCCGCCGGCTGAAGGTGACCGCGTTCGTGGGAACCCGGTCATATTCCGTGAGCGTGATCACCTCCGGCACGCGCATCCGAAACGTGACCGACTGGACGAACAACTCATCCTCCTGCGGGATGAGCTTCGCCCAATCGGCCCACGTGTACTGCTGGAAGTCCGCGGGATCGACGATCCGGGCCCGCTCCGCCGCGACCAGCGTCAGCGAGCGGGCCACGGAGGCGACGCCCACCGGCTGCCAGACCCGGTTCAACACCAGCGTCGGTCGAGTCAACGTCGCGACCACGATCCATCTCCTTAAACAAAGGGTGTCCGAACGGGATCGAACCGTCACCTTCGGCTTCACAGGCCGACATGCAGAATCCACTACATTACGAACACCATGTGGACCTCTCGTGTTAGACACTGCTTCATTCCGAGCGGTTCGGATACGATAGATCTCAATCCAATTTCATGACGGCCGGGCAACCCAATGACCTTTCCATTTGTTGTCCTCGATCAAAATCAACTCCAACGCTCTGACAAGGTCGCGGCGGCGCTCGACCGCTGTTGCCGCGAAAACCTCCGGATTCTGATCCCCGACGTTGCCGGATACGAGATGTCAAAGGGAAGTAACCCAAAGCAAACGTGGCTCCGCTGTTTACAGCCTCTTGCGTCGTTCTCCGAACTCGTCGTTGCGAGCAAAACAACCGCTGAATTACGGAAAGCCGAGATTACAACTGGCCGTGCTTGCACAGACCTCGTCGATCACGCATTGACAGCGCTTCTCCGACAGACATTGTGGGAAGTTGCGAAGGGCGATCTATCTGGCGTCAGCGCCATCCTTGTCCGAATGACCTTCCAACGGCTGGATGCTGACCAGATCAAAGCTGCAATCAAAGTTGTTCACGATCACCTGAAATCCAGCCTCCCAAAGGAGTCCATCGCCAGCCTGAAACGGTTTCCAGACGACGGCGTCGTCGCATGGCTCTCATCGGTCGATGGTGTTCGGCTGGTCTTTCAGGGAGTTCAATCCTGTGGGGTGAGTTCCAAAGTGGCGATTGAGTTGGCCACCACGCAGAGTGCTACGGGTGGTGTGCAAACGGGGATCGTCGCGTTGGCACTCGATTGGCTGGCAACGGGTGGTCTCGAAGGTGCCCGCTCCGAACGCTTTGCAAATGATCTTTGCGACATTGAATACGGAATTCTCGGAGCAGCGTCGCAGTGTTTAGCAACAGACGACGAGCGAGCTAAACGCGTCTGCAATGCGATCAAACATTCAGTCTCAGGGCGAGCACAATGGTTTGCTCGCGCGATTGCTCTCGGTCCAGAAAACGTATGATCGAGCGGAAGGAGCGGGAGTTGAACCCGCAAGGGTGTAAACCCGACCGGCCTCCAACCGGTTCCCGTCGCCATTCGGGTGGCCCGTCCGTTTGTCCTTCAATGCCTCGGCCAGGACTCGAACCCAGAACATCCCGTTAGAAGCGGGACATGATTTCCATTTCACTACCGAGGCCGCCGTTGGGCGGTTTGTCATGCAGCGGAAGGCCAGGGATTCGAACCCTGATCTCCGGTGAGGGAGAACCGCGTTAGCACCGCGGCCCGGCCAGCCGTATCCGGCTACCTTCCGTATTCATCCGTTTTCAGCAGTGGACCCACCGGGAGTCGAACCCGAATCATCGCCATGCCATAGCGGTGTCGTGCCGTTAGACCAGCAGCCCATTTCTCCGAGAGGTCCGTCCGGGAATTGAACCCGAGCCTCGTCCTTACCAAGGACGTGTGCTGCCGCAACACCTACAGACCGTGCTGTTCGTCACTACCGCCTTCGGCCTTCTTCTTCCCTATTCGGTCGGCGGCCTCAGTTGCTTCCCGGATGGAGGTGAACCATCGCCTCCAGCATGTCGGGCTGGTGTCGTACCGTTGGACCACGGGACCAAAGTGACCGAGATGGGAGTTGAACCCACAAAATCACCAGGCTCTCGACCTGGCCGCTTTTCCAGTTTTCGTACTCAGTCATTTGTGAAGTGGCGGGTTCGGGTGTCGCACCCGACTGCCGAGGCTTATGGGGCCCCGATGAGCACTGGCTCACCCGCGATGTGTTCCTATCAAGTTGCAGGCCCCGGTATCGATCCGGGCATGCCGGCCTTATGAAAGCCAGTCGGGCGCCTGCCCCGCCTGCAGTGACCAAGGGGAGAGTCGAACTCCCAAGCCCACGAGGGCACGACGTTCTGAGCGTCGCGTGTCTGCCAGTTGCACCACTTGGCCATGTCTGTCAGTGACCCGTGCGGGATTTGAACCCGCGTTGCCGGCTTGAGGGGCCAGATTCCTGAACCGTTAGAAGAACGGGCCGTCATCAATCGAGTGCGTCGGACAGGAGTTGAACCTGCATTGCCAAAGGCGGGTGGGTTACAGCCACTTGGGCACGCCAATGCCCAGCCGACGCATTTTTGTTCGCGATCACGAATGTCATCTGAACGGATGCCGTTCGCGCGATGGTCGTGATCGTAGTGGCACGGGTGGGAGTCGAACCCACAGAATCACAGAGGTTTGAACTCTGCCGCTTTGCCAATTGCGTACCGCGCCGTTTCAGCGTCCTCGATGGGATTCGAACCCACGACCTCCACCGTGACAGGGTGGCGAGCACTCCGCTGCTCCACGAGGACGTATTTCGAGTAGCTCAGGTGGGACTCGAACCCACAGCATCCCTGGTTCTAAGCCAAGGTGGTCTGCCGATTGCCTACCGAGCCATGTTCCCTCTTGGTGCCCAAAGCGGGAGCCGAACCCGCAGACACTCGGGTTTAAGCCGAGCCGCTCAGCCGATTGGCGTACTTGGGCGTTTCGTTTCAGTAGTCCCGGACGGACTCGAACCGTCGTTACCTGGGTGTAGGCCAGGCGTCATCGCCGCTAGACCACGGGACTGAAGTGGACCCATCGGGAATCGCACCCGAATCTCCGGTTTGCAGGACCAGCGTCTTGCTGTTGGACCAGGAGCCCAGCTTTGTGGTTTGCGTTCAGCGGAAGCCGAGGGACTCGAACCCTCAAACGAGATTCACTCGCCGCCTGTTTTCAAGACAGGTTCCTCATCCGGCCGGATGACTTCCGAGATTGTCGAATTGCGGGAGCTGGAATCGGACCAACGTCTCGACGTTCAGAGCGTCGCATCTTGCCATTAGACGATCCCGCAGAAAGGTCGAGGGTCTAGAGTCGAGAGCGAGAGAAGAGGTTCGGCATCCACTTTTTTCTGGCTCTCGACTCTCAGCTCTCGACTCAGTTGCGGGGGCTGGAATCGAACCAGCGCCTCCGGGGTCAAAGCCCAGCATCGCTGCCAACAGCGACTACCCCGCAATGTGAACAGGGACGGGTGGGACTCGAACCCACGCGCTGGTGCTTAACAAACACCGGCTCTGCCGCTGAGCTACCGACCCAATCAAGAGTGCCCTGCGGGAATCGAACCCACCTGTTCAGCTTGGAAGGCTGACGCCTTTGCCGCTCGGCCAAGGGCACGTTGTCTGCTTGAGGCGGAAGCCGTGGGACTCGAACCCACAACGGTGTGACCCGCACCTGTTTTCGAGACAGGCTCCTCATCCGGCCGGATGTTCCATGAATGTCTCCTTGATCAATCGCTCGGGACGGAGTTGAACCGTCGCTTTCGCCGTATCAGAACGATGTGCTTCCGTTACACCACCAAGCGGAATCGGGATGGTCAGAATCGAACTGACGGTCTCGTGTGCCCAAGACACGCGGGCGACCGGTGCCCCTCACCCCGAACGATCAATTGACCCGTGTGGGATTCGAACCCAACCTGGCCAGCTTGAAAGACTGGCAACCTCACCAGAAGTCGAACGGGCCGTGTGCGCGCACGCTGTCTGTCTCCGGGAACACCCGATGTTTTGGAGGCGGGCTGGAAGGCGCTCGAATCCTTGTCTCCTGGTCTTCAGCCAGGCGCTAAACCATCTCAGCTACCAGCCCTTGGCTTTGCCGACCGGCATCGGCGCAACGAAAAAGCCCGGTGTCCTGTTTGTGACACCGGGCTTTGTGAGCTCGCGGAGGCTTAAAGCCGATGTCACGTGCGCAGGGGATACGGGGATTCTCCGCCACGCGAACCTGTACTCCCCGGATTACCGGCAAAGAGATGCCGGATCTGGGGGCGCGGGTTGCGTGGCGAGAAGGAGCGCCGATATGGCGCAACCTCCCGTACCGCTCTGATTGGGATCGGACATCAGCCGTGAAAGCATCATGATCCGCAAGACCTGTGAAGTTGGTTCGTCCTTGTCACCGTTGGTCGGCGACGATGACCGCCATCGCCGTTACCTAATAGATGCGCGACTCCCATGAGATGTTCGCAACAAAATCCAAAAATCCAGGTTTCCGCTGGGAGCGCGTTCTCAAACCTGTTTTCTATAGAGCCGGTGGTCGAGTGTCCCCTCAGAAGGTCCAGTGTTCCGGCTTGCCCTGCGCGGGCTCGATGTCGATCTGGTCGATCTCGATCGGCTGCTCGTGTACGGGAAGATACAGACGCAGGACGCCGATTCGTCCGACGTGCTTCAGTTCGACTTTGATGCTTTGCCAACCCTGTTTGGGAACGTCGAAGGGAATGCTGACTTTTTCATCGGGCTTCCCCGTGCCTTGAGTCAGACGGTCGATGCGGCCCGCGCCGCCGACCTCGCTGCGGACGCGCAGTGTGACGGTCGCCGGAGCCGACAGGGAGCCGGCGGCGTGGCCGAGGAACGCCGTACCAGCCACGCCAATCCCTTTCATCGTCAGCACGCCGTCGGCGATGGTCGCCGTGCAACCGCGCTGTTTCCAGGCATCGAGTGCGGCTGCCGAATCTTGGCCCGCGGCTGCAGCCGGCCGGTAGGCGGGATTCGGTCGTGGATACGTGGCGCCGGTCTCGCGCAGAAAGCCCTCGATGAGCGCGTCGAGTTCCTTCACCTTGCGGGGCATGCCTTCCGCGAGGTTTGTCGCTTCGCCGATGTCCTTCCGCAGGTTGTACAACTCGTACGAGTGGGGATTGCCGAACCAATGGATTAGCTTGAAATCACCGCTGCGAACCCAAACGCCGCCCGCTCGATTCGCGCCGGCATGGGGATGGTAGTTGAAGTAGGCCGTGCGATTCAACGCCCCCGTGCCCTTGAGCACGCTCGCGTAACTCACGCCGTCAAATGTCTGACCGTCCGGTTTGACGAGCCCCAGGAGATCGATGATCGTCGGATAGATGTCGATCGGTCCGACGACCGCTTCGCTCGTACTGCCGGCCGGAATGGTCCCGGCCCAGGACCACATCAGCGGCACGCGCGTCCCGCCCTCGTACAGCGTTCCCTTCCCGTCGCGCAGTGGAGCGTTGCTGGTGGGCGGTTGCAGGCCGGCCCACTTCTGCCAGTCGGTATTGGCCGATTTCTTGCCCTCAGCGGTCGTGTTGCTATGGGTGTTTCCGCCGTTGTCTGAATAGAAGATCACCATCGTGTTGTCAGCCAGCCCTTGTCGCTTGAGTTCATCAACGATCCGGCCGAAGCACTCGTCGACGCTCCTCAGCATCGAGGCCATGATGGGGTTACCCTGCCTGCCGGTTGGATCCTTTTTGTTGGCGAACGCGCGCGTGTACTCTTCCTTGTGCCCCCACGGGCCATGCACGCCGTAGCACCACAGGTTCAGAAAGAACGGTTGATCCTTGCTGGCCTGAATGAACTTCACGGCTTCGGCGGCCTGACGATCGACGATGTATTCTCCGGCCGGGCCGTCGGTGATCGTGCCGATGCGCCCTCCGGCTGGTTTCGGCTTCTCCGCGCCCGGTGGCACGACTTGATACGGCGAGAAGTAACCGCCGGGCGGACCCGGATCGGGATGACAGTGGAACGCGACCTCAAAACCCTGCCGTTCCGGCCAGTGCGGCTCGGTGGTGCCCAGATGCCACTTGCCAATGTGGGCTGTGCGATAACCGGCTGCCTGTAAGGTTTCGGCCAACGTCTTCTGCGAGGGCTCAAGATAGTTCTTGCTTTCAGGCACGAGCATCGCCGCCGTCGGCGGTCCGGAATCGGGCAGGAATCTGTGACCCGGTGCCTGCGGCGGCAGGTGCCCGCTCGGCGCGGTGATCTGATGCCGGGCCGAATACTGACCGGTGAGGATCGAAGCCCGAGTGGGCGAGCAGAGCGGTTGGGCATAGGCGTTGGTGAAGCGCATCGCCCGCGTGGCGAAGCGATCGATGTTCGGGGTCTCATAGTATTTCGAGCCGTAGGCACCGCAGTCCATCCAGCCCATATCGTCGACGAGGAACAGCACGACATTGGGCCGGACGGGCTTCATGGTGGCCGAAGCCGGCAGCGCGGCGGTCGGGGTGAGCAAGGCCAGAACAATCGCAACTGAGAATCGCATGGCGGCTCCGTGTCGACAGAGTTTCATGGCAAGTCGTGGAAACGTCGGACGACTCGGGCAATGGTCCGGCAGCAACCATGACTGGTCGTTCACACCCGCTCTTTCAGGGGCTTCGGCGCTCTCCCAGGTATGGGGCGGGCAGGGGCCATGTACAATCAGTTCCGGAAACACGACCAGCTCCGCACCTTCAGCGACGGCCTCGTCGCAGAACTGTTCCATGCGACCCAACGCCTCAAGGCGCTGGCCGAGTTCGCTGTTCAGACTGACGGCTGCGATGCGCAGAGTCTGCATAGCGGCGCTCAAGGAGGGATCTGGCTACAGTGTCGGCAATTCAAATCCCCGGCGGCGGGGGCGATCCAGGAGCGCATTGGCCTGCGGATCACCCACGAACTGCTCGCCGACCGGATCCCAGTGGAGTTCGTGGCCGATCGTCCGCGTGATGTTCGCCAAATGGCAAACCGTGACGGAACGATGACCGATCTCGACGTCCGCCACCGGGCGATTTCGGCTGCGGATGCAGTCGAGCCAGTCCTGCATGTGCCAGCGAGCCTGCCACAAGGCAAGTTGGTCGCTCCACTTCCGCTCCTCTTCAGCGACGTCGATTTTCTTCCGGAGTTCCTCCGCAATTTCTGGAGGATTGGAGGCAAACTTGTTGCGATTGATTTCCAGCTTGCCCTTTTCGCAGACGAAGACAGCGCCGCCCATTGGGCCGCGACCGCTTTCCAAAATGAAGTTCACCTCCACGCCGTTGGCATAACGCATGGCAACCTGGCCGTTTGGACCGGCTGACAACGGGCGTATCGTACTCGGGCCGGCGTGATCCATGCCGAGCGCCCATTGAATCTGATCGATGCCGTGAGCTCCCCAGTTGGTCATCTCGCCGCCGGCGAAATCTCGCCAGCGCATCCAGCCCATCCAGTCGGGATGAAACGGCCGCTCCGCGGCCTGATTGAGCCAGATGTTCCAGTCCAAGCCGTCGGGGATTGGCACTGCCGCCGGGAGCGTGGCGGGAGAGGCCTCGGCTCCCCCATAGTTGATCGCGCGAACTTCGAGAATCTTGCCGAGACCGCCGCTGCGCACCAGTTCGCAAGCGACACGGTTTACGGCCATCGAACGCTGTTGCGTGCCAACCTGCAAGACACGGTCATGGCGGCGAACGGCGTTGACCAGCGCCCGCCCTTCGTTGATGTACAGCGTAAGCGGCTTCTCCGCATACACATCCTTGCCCGCCTGGCACGCATGAATGCAGGGAACGACGCGCTGAAACTCACCCGTCGCCACGATCACCGCATCGATGTCCTGACGATCAAGCAGCCGACGATAGTCCTGATAGACCGGCCAGTCCGCTTTGGCTTTGGATTTGAACGCCTCGGCCCGCGCCAGGTTGCAGTCGCTCAGCGCCACAATTTGAGCCGACTCTGGGAGCTGTTGCAGCAGGAGTTGGGCGCGTCCTCCCACACCGATGGCGCCGACGCGGATACGATCGTTTGCGCCTGGCTTTTCGGGCGCGGCCAGCACGCGGCGGGAAAGGATCAGCGGGGCGGCGACCGCCGCTGCCGCTCCGACGGAGAGGAACTGGCGGCGACTCTGATCCGGGGACGATGAGGATGGCTGGGGCATGATCACGGCCTCGCAAAGAGAAGTCGCGAGTGGGAATGAGACCACTTGTAGCCGAAATGAGCGCAGTCGTCCACGATCGTCGAGTGGCCGTGGGACCATCGCCGGCGGCGTTGCTTGAGGCCGCTTGCTCATATACGATCGCCCGCGGCGAGTTCTTTGTTTGCGGCCTTGACGCCGCCATTGTTTACGTCGCCGATCAGCGGCTGCTCATGGCGGGCCGAGTCATTCACCAGCCATCAGACTATTCGCCCCGTTGCGGCGACGGGGGTTCGGCGTCCCGACCGGAACAGCCACTGATCCCCAGCCCGCCCACGAGCAGCGCGGCCACCATCAGGGCCAGGACCGCCGTCCCAATCCGGCGCCAAACGGCAAGACGTGGATTCGATGAGTGATTCATGGGGCACCTCCGACGTGCGCAAACCGAACCTTGACCTTGGCCACGCCGGACTGGGTGTTCGTCGACCGATCTTTCCATTCCCAATGAATGGGCACCGTGAACGTCTCCGTCTCCGGTTTCAAGGCTGGGTCGGAGGGGCCGGGATAGAGGACGAAGCCACCCACCAATGTGTCTTGACGCCATCCGTCGTCCCAGATCTCAAAGAACACCGGCTGTCCCGGCTCTTCCGAGACCACCGTCGTGATCTTTCGCCAAGTGGCCGTACCGCCGTAGGGCTTGGTGGGAGTATGAAACACCTCCCGCTCACCGGAACGACATTTGACGTACGGATAACTGTTCGCGATGCGCATCGACGACGTAAGCCTGACACTCCGGATCGTTTCGAATAATGACCGTCGGCTTTTTGACGCCGAGGACTTGGGCGCACTCGGCGACAAGGTCATCGAGCTTCTTCAGGGGTGGCTGCCCCTCGGTGGCCAGGCCGTGCTGGATGGCGTTGGCGAGCTTTCCTGAGTCAACGTAGGCCCCGACCCACTTGCCGGTCTGATTGACAAACTCGGGGAGCCAGTGCCAGTCCGCGACATCCTCGCTTTTCACGAACGGCGAGATCCAATGGGCGTAAAGGAGCTCTTGCCGGGTCGCGAGGTCGTACCGAGTGAGGCTGCGGACGACTGGCTGAGGCTGATCGGCCCCACGGGCCGCGGCGGGCAAAGCTGCGAGGCAGCAAAGCCACGCGACGACCCGGCGATGTCGTAAGTGTCTGCTATCCCAAAAGAGTGGGTGCAAAGGCCCGGCTGAGTATTTCCGCTGACTGCCCGACATGGCTGTTCTCCCGTCAAAGGAAAAGGAGCGCCGACACACGACCGCTCCCTCTACCCCCGCCAAGGGGCAACAGAACAGCACATGGCCGACGCCCCCTGACGGGGGCGCGGGTCCAAGTACTGCCTCTGTTGGAAAGAGCCTTGCGGCTCAGTTTGGCGGTTTCAGAGGGAAGCAGTTCTTGACGCTCGCGCGTCTTCGAATTGTGACGAGGTCGCACACGGGCGACCTCGGATACTCGCTTTGATCCTTTCGAATAGTTCGGTCTGGCCGACAACCGTCGGAGCGGCAGCGACTCTATCATGTTCGCCGCGGAGTCTCCAAGCAATTCGGCCGTCAATTGATCGCTGAATTGCGGTCCGTGGCTCGTCCGCTGGCGCGAACTAAAGATCCAGCCCAGGTGCGTCACATACACCTGAAGGTCTTTAACTGACCGAGCCGGCCCCATCCGCCGGAGTCGCTTGCCGGATGGTCCGGCAGGCGACTCCGGCTTTCTTCATTGACGGAGCATCGCATGGGACCACGCGATCCGTACGGCTGGCGGACCTGGTGGCATGAACAGGACGCCAAGCTCCTGCGGTCGGCCCGCACATCAGCCCGGATGGTCGATCGAATCGCCGCCCGCAGTCGACGCCGACAACGCCAGCGCTCCGGACGGTGGACGCCACCTGAGCCTGCAGCCGCGCCGTGTGAAATCTGGGACCAGGACGCCCCCGGTAGCGGGGCCAGTCCGGCCCGGCCGCCGCCGAACCTGTGGGGGTTGCTGGTCGTGGTGGCGCTGTTCTGCTGTGTCCCCGAACTGTTCATTACCGCCTATGCCGTGCTGGCGATCGGGATGGCCATCCGGGCGGTGTGGCTGTTTCGCGAACAGCTCAGCCAACTGCGGGATCCCTGATCGCAGTCATCCGGATCACCCCCTCTCTCACAGGAACCCATGCATGTCCCACATTGTTCAGATTCGCACCCAGATCAACGATGAGGTCGCGCTCGGCCTGGCCTGCCGCCGGCTGGCGCTCCCCGAACCGGTCTTCCGGACCACGCGGCTCTTCAGCAGCGAAGCGACCGGCCATGTCGTCCAGCTCCCAGACTGGAGATACCCGGCGGTCTGCGACGTCACCACCGGCCAGATCCAATACGACAATTACGGCGGCCGGTGGGGCGACGAGGCACAACTGCACCGGTTCCTGCAAATGTATGCCGTCGAGAAAACCAAATTGGAAGCCAGGAAGGTTGGCCAGACCGCCACTGAGCAGATGCTGGCGGACGGCTCGATCTGCGTGCAGATCGTGGCCGCGTGAGCGGTCACGGCCCGCTTTAGAGGAGTGAGGCTCATGGTTACTTTCAATCGCAAACGCTGGCGAGCAGCGCTCCGCATCGCCGCCGCGCTGGAGAACAATCGCACCCTCGCCACACGGATCGATCTGCCGCAACGAGCCTGGGACAACCTGGTCATGCTGGCCCATCAGCACCAATTGGCGTTGGACAATGACTGGCTGCAGGCGGCCGAGTCCCTGCGGCAGGATCTGGCGATCCGGGTCCGCTGGTTCGAGTCGGACCTGGCGGCCCTGCGCAAGTCGCTGTCGGCCGAAGCGCCCGAGCCGCCGGCGCTGCGGACGCTGTATGAAGAGCTGTGCGCCCTCGACGACGAGTTCGAGGACGTCGAGCTCGATTTCAAGACGACCACGCTGCGGGTCCAGACTAGCGACATTGTGCTGGAGGATCTGAACCTCGGGCCGTTCGACCTGATCTGGAACTGGGGCCGGCGAGGGAGCAGCGCGGAACTCCAAGTGGACGCCCTCGAACCCCATCGTCCGGCCTCGCGGGATGACATCACCCATCCGCACGTCATGGACTCGATCCTGTGCGAAGGGGACGCGTCTCGTTCCTTGGAGCAGGCGTTGGCGGAGGGCCGGCTCTGCGATTACTTCCTGATCGTCCGGCAGACGCTCCAGACCTACAACCCGCAGAGCGCCTACGTGACGATTTCCGACTGGTCAGGCTATCGCTGCCGCGGCTGCGATGACAGCGTCTCGGCCGATGACCTGTGTTCGTGTCAGAGCTGCGGCGAGGAAGCCTGCTCGGACTGCTCGCTGAGTTGCGCGCAATGCGGGCGGACTTCCTGCCGGAGCTGTCTGCAGAACTGCAGCGATTGCCTCGAAGACTTCTGTCCCCGCTGCTGGCCGGACGACGTCCAGCCGCAGGATTCGGTCTGTCCGAATTGTCGCGTCGCCGCTGAGGCGACCCCCGAGGAGAACGCCCCCGATGAGACGAACGAGTTGGAGATCCCCACGCATGGAACGGCCACCCCATCACCGGACGCCGACGATCCGGTTCACGCCCACCGCCTGGGCGAAGCTGCTCTGGCTGCGCGACCGGGGTGATACGGAGATCGGCGGCTTCGGGATCACCAGTCCCGAGGACCGGCTGCGGGTCGAGGACGTGGTCCTCGTCCCGCAACTGACCTCCTGCGTGAGCGTGGCGTTCGACGATGTCGCCGTGGCCGAGTTCTTCGAGGACCAGGTTGACCAGGGACGCCGGCCGGAACAGTTCGCCCGGATCTGGATGCACACCCATCCGGGAGATTGTCCCTTACCCAGTCCCACCGACGAGGAGACGTTCGCGCGGGTCTTCGGCGGCTGCGACTGGGCGGTGATGCTGATCCTGGCGCGAGGCGGGGCCACCTATGCCCGACTGGAGTGGCATGTCGGCCCGCGGGGCGCGTTAGGTCTCCAGGAAAGCCACCGGGGCGGCCAATCGGCCGCCCGGCGGTCTTTCCTGTTAGCTATCAGAGAGATTCGCCAGGCTCGGCATGTCGGGAGAAGGACGCCGACCCACCGCCCAGACCGGGCGAAACCGCTCGGCGTACGCTTGTTTGAGGGCTAGTGTGAACTGCGTAAAGCGGAAGCGCAGTGGGGGGCGCAGTTAATCTGGCGAGACGCCGATCTGAGTTCGTCCTGATTAGTTGCTCTTCGGCTTTGCGATGGCCTAGCAGATACTTAGCCCTTCTTTGGCAGTCCGAAGAGCAATGCCCCTTCCTTGGCGACCGTGATCGGCTCCCAATTGCCTTCGTTCCATCGCACGACGATTTCCACTATCGTTGGAAATCCACCGTCGGTCATCAATCCAGAAACCGGATACGATTCACCAGGTTCGTCCGGCATTCGTTTCGCTTCCCAGGAGGCCCGGTCAAGATTGCGACCGTTGAGCCCCGCATGTTTTGCAGCCAAACTCCAAGCAATGCCCAGACAGCCTCGTCTGATCCCATGACCGTTGACGGCCTGGGATCGGTCTTGAGCCGGGACAGATTCCGAAGTGGCGACGGCGGCCTTGGGTCTCTTCTTTGCCATGCGGATCTCCTTTAAGTGAAACTGCCCGGCGAAGACCGGCGATGGACAGCAGAACGAATCAGTTCAGCGAATTCAAGATCGCATTGATCACTCCCCTTCCGGGCGATCTCGCGCCGGTCGAGGATACAATTTCTCTACGCTCGGCCCGCGGGCTAACCAATCCAGAAGGAATGAACATGCCACGTCACGTCCTAATTGCTCTGGCGCTCGCCGCCGTCGCAACCACGATGGCCGCAGACGACAGCAAGCAGCCGCCATTCAAGATCATGACGAAGCGGGACGACGACCGTGTCGCTGTGAAGGTCGAGAAGAATAAGGCAATCGTCTCGGTCCACAGCCCCTTCGGGATCAGCCACGCCGTCATCGAACGGACGGGCGAGAAGTGGCCGGACTTGGTGGTGCTGCATCTGTACCTGAAAGGGCTGGAGAACTTTCGGGTGACGAATGGCACGACGAAGCTCGAAGCCTCGGTGTCGAGTCAGGACAGCACGGTGCGGCTTTGGGATGATGGCAAGGAAGAATCGCCGCTGGATGCCAAAAGCCCATACAGGATCGCAGTTCGCATGGTCGGCGACGATGGCAATCCAGCCAAGACCATTCCGCTGAAAGACGGCTACTTCGAGATCCAGTTGCCCAAGGCGTCATTCGAGGGGAACCCGAAGTCGATCACGGTCGAGTGGATCGACTTCTACCGGAGCTAGACTTGTTCCACATCGCCGATCCCAGCGAGCCAGCGAAACTGCTGACAAGTCTTCGGGCGAACACGGCTTGAGGGATGCCGCATGGACACCA
>JAWXBB010000218.1:0-12911 GCA_034439795.1 Planctomycetaceae bacterium
ACGTGAAAAGGTGCGCGAACCGGCAGCGGGGCGGCTTCGCCTATCAGCCCGGCAACGGCCCTTCGGCGACGATGACTGCGGCCGGCATCACGGCGCTCCAAGTCTGTGGCGTGACCGACGCCGTCGAGCTGACCGCCTCCGTTCCGTATCTGGCCACGCGGTTGCCGCGCTATCGCGACCGGTACTTCTTCTACGGCAACTATTACAGTTGCGTGGCGCTGCACCAGCACGGCGGCGACGTCTGGGAGAACAGCAAGGAAGCGGCGTTCCGCGAACTGCTGCTGCGCCAAAACCGCGACGGCAGTTGGACCGCCGGCGACGGTTCCGAAAAGGGCTACGGCAAGGCCTACGCCACCAGCCTGGCCGTGCTGGCGCTGACGGTCGAGTACGGATATCTGCCGATTTATCAGAAGTGAAGCAAGATGGGTGGCCTCTACACGGGACTCGCGCTGGCGACGATGCTGGTGCTTTCCTTCCAGCTCCTCACATATCTACAAGGGAGATTCATCTACCATCGAGCCATTCGTGATCGCCTTGGAAACACGATGGAGTGGCGCGAAGTGGCGCGAAGTCGTGCGACGAGCGGCTGTTGGCGAGGGCAGCTTGGTCGTGTCAAGTATGAACAGGACATCGCATATCTGGCATGAGCGTCGCCTGTCAACTGACGATGATCTCTTCGACGCGATAATGGAAGAGGGGCACTGCTTTCTCAGATTGCCGCCGATTTGGTGTTTTGGCCAAACGTGGCTGTTGCGCCGAGTGCTTCCAAGAATCCCGGTATTGAGCGTCCATTTAGCCGGCTTCGGTTCGTGAATGGTAGTTCGGCTCGTGGCGCGTCCGACACCTGCAGTCGAGGCACGGTCATCGTGTAAGCGTCGCGGTCCGTGCTGTATCGTGCGGCCTGCTGGTCGGAACTGGGTGTCGTCGCCAATTGATGGTCTACAGGCGTTGAGGTTGATGGTCTTGGCAGCCCCGAAAGGGGCGACCGGGCTGTCGCCACGGGTGGAGCGGCGCGGCGGCGCGGCGGCGCTTCGCCGCCCGACGCGGAACCCGTGGTCGAGTCGACCACAGACCTTGCCCCGTGAGGGGCAAAGGAATCGTGCCTCAATTCACGAACTTCCGCCGCCCCGCCGGGGCGGGCATATGACCGGACGTGTTCCACGGGTTGCGCTCCGCCCGAAACGGGCTGCGCTCCACCCGTGGCTACATTCCGAGGCCCCTACCGGGGCCAACCCAACCTTTGCTCGATAAACGTGCCCCATCAGTTAGCGACAGCACTCTTCGGAACTCGCCGATGTGCCGCAGGTTTGACCGTCGCATGGTTTGATCCGACAATGCCCCGCTCTACGATCTCGTCTCCAATCTCCGGGGCTCGTCACCATGCTGCAATCGGGTTCTACTGCCGTTGTCGTCATGCTGTGGTTGTCGGCACTTCTGCCCGCAATGGCCATTGGGGCGGCCCCGGCTTCGCGGCCAAACGTCATCGTCATTCTTTCGGACGATCAAGGTTGGGGCGATCTGAGCGTCAACGGCAACACGAACCTGCGGACGCCGCACATCGATTCGCTGGCGGCGAACGGGGCGATGTTCGACCGCTTCTACGTTTGCCCGGTCTGCTCGCCGACGCGGGCGGAGTTTCTCACCGGGCGGTATCACGCCCGCGGCGGTGTGTTCAACGTCAGCACCGGCGGCGAGCGGCTCGATCTCGACGAACGGACGATCGGCGACGTCTTCAAGGCCGCGGGCTATCAGACCGCGGCGTTCGGCAAATGGCACAACGGCTCGCAGTACCCGTATCACCCGAACGGCCGCGGGTTCACCGAGTATTACGGCTTCACGTCCGGCCACTGGGGGGACTACTTCAGCCCGCCGCTGGAACACAACGGCGAAATCGTCCGCGGCGACGGCTTCATCATCGACGACCTCACGAACCGCACGCTGCGATTCATCGAGCAGAACAAGTCGCAGCCGTTCTTCTGTTACGTGCCGCTCAACACGCCGCACTCGCCGATGCAGGTGCCGGACGAGTTCTACGAGCGATTCAAGAACGCCGAGTTGCCGCTGCGGACGGATAGCCGTCAAAAGGAAGACCTCGATTTCACGCGGGCCGCGCTCGCGATGTGCGAGAACATCGACTGGAACGTGGGCCGCATTCTGAAGCAGCTCGACGACCTGCAACTGGCCGACAACACGATTGTCGCCTACTTCTGCGACAACGGGCCGAACAGCTTCCGCTGGAACGGCGGCATGAAAGGCCGCAAAGGCTCGACCGACGAAGGGGGCGTGCGGTCGCCGCTGCTGGTCCGCTGGCCGGGGAAGATTCCCGCCGGAACCAAAGTGGAACGAATCGCCGGAGCGATCGACCTGTTGCCGACGTTCGCCGATCTCGCCGGCGTGCCCGTTCCGACCGATCGGACGTTAGACGGAGTCAGTCAGGCCGCGTGGCTGAAGGGGGAGCGTCGCGACACGCCAGACCGCATGATCTTCTCGCACTGGAACAACAAAGTCAGCGTGCGGACGCAAACGCATCGTCTCGACGCCGACGGCAAACTATTCGACATGGTCGCTGACCCCGGCCAGCATCGCGACGTTCGCACCGAGCAGCCGGAACTCGCCGCACGGTTGTCGACCGCCGTCGCCGACTGGCGCAAGACCGTCCTCGCCGAATTGAAGCGCGAAGACCGGCCGTACACCGTCGGTTATCGACAGTTTCCGCTGACCAATCTGCCGGCCCGCGATGGCGTGCCGCACGGCAACGTGAAGCGCTCGGCCGGCGCTACGAATTGTTCGTATTTCACGAACTGGAAAACTGCTGACGACCGCATCACCTGGGACATCGCAGTGGCCGAGGCCGGGAAGTTCGACGTGGTCGTGTACTACGCCGTCGCCGCGGAGAACGTCGGGGCCACCATCGAACTGAGCGTCGGCGATCGCCGCTTGGTTGCGAAGCTCGAGACGCCAAACGATCCTCCCGCGCTGGGAGCCGAGCACGATCGCGCGTCGCGCGGCAGCGAATCGTTCGTCAAGGACTTCAAGCCGTGGACGATGGGCCGTCTCGAACTGCCCGCGGGCCGTGGGACGTTGTCGCTGCGGGCGCTCGAGGTTCCGGGGCGGGAGGTGATGGAGGTCCGGCAGGTGCAACTCAATCGGCTGGACTGATTGATGTAGGGTGGGACGAGTCTTCGAGTCCCACCACGAACAACGTTCAATGACCAATTATCAAGGACCAGTTTGGCCATTGAGAATTGAACATTGGTCATTTCTCGTGGTGGGACTCGAAGACTCGTCCCACCCTACAAAAAAAAAGAAGCCCAGGGATCGCAATCCCTGGGCTTCCACGTTGTCTGCACGGTTACAGCAATTCGGCGATCGGCGTGCCCCCTTCCAGCAGGTACACGGGCCGCCCCGCGGGGTTCGTGAACTGCGTCTGGGGATCGACCCCCAGGTGATGGAACACCGTTGCCATCAGGTCGAGTGGCTTGATCGGCGTCGTCTTGGGGAGGTCCGCCTTCGGCATCGATTCGCCGATCACCTGTCCCATCCGGAAGCCGCCTCCCGCGAGCGCCAACGTGCTCAGCGGCGCCCAGTGGTCGCGGCCCGCGCTGCCGTTAATTCGCGGCGTGCGGCCGAATTCGCCGCTGATGATGAGCAACACTTTTTGGTCCAGCCCGCGATACCACAGGTCGTCGAGAAACGTCGACACCGCATGATCGACGGCCGGCGCACGTTGGGCCATGCTCCGCAGGATGGTGCCGTGCATGTCCCAGCCGCCGTAGTTGATCGTCACGAAACCGCAGCCGGCTTCGACCAGCCGCCGGGCGACGAGCATCTGCTGGGCGAGCTGATCCTTGCCGTATTTGTTGCGGGTGGCTTCGTCCTCCTTCGCCATGTCGAACGCCTGCGGGGCGTTGCCGAGCAGCAGGTTGAACGCCTGCGATTCGAATGCGTCGAGACCGTCCATCAGCCCCGATTGATCGGCGTCGCGGCGGAAGCGGTCGAGGCTGCCGAGCAATTCGCGGCGGTCGTCGATGCGGTTCACCTTGGTGGCCAGCGCCATGTTCTGCCGCGCTTGCCCATTGGGATCGAACGGCGAATAGGCGGGACCGAGGAAGGCTGCCCCGTCCGAACCGATGGAGTTCATGCGGATGTACGTCGGCATGCCGGTCTGCGGATGGTTCGCGCCGCGGATTTTCGACAGGGCGGCTCCCATCGCGGGACGCGTGGGGACACCGCCGTTGTCGACCTGGCGGTTGTCGTAGCCGGTCATCACATAATGTGTGCCGCCGCCGTGGCCGCTGTTGGTGTGGGCGAACGACCGGACGATGGCGAGCTTGTGGAAGTTCTGCGCGAGCTTCGGAAAGTGACCACCGAGCGTGACGCCCGGCACCGTGGTCGCGACCTCGCCCGAGGTGCTGCGGTACTCCGACGGAGCGGTCATCTTCGGGTCGAAGGTTTCGATGTGCGTCGGCCCGCCGGACAGCCAGAGCCAGACGACGGCGGTGTCTTTGACGGATCGGCCCTGCTCGGCCGCCTCGGAGCGGGCGGCGAGCAGTTGTGGCAGCGTGATGCCGCCCAAACCAAGGGTGCCAATCTTCAGAAAGTCCCGGCGCGACGCGCCGTTGCAATCACGGTGCTGCTGCGAGGCGAGCAGAGTCAGCATGGCGAGGCTCCGAGCCGTGATTCCCCCAAACGGGGCCAGACATGGATGGCCGCTGATATGATGCCCAGAGGCGCGCAGATATGCCAGCGCATGCTGAAGATTCTTTCGGATCGACGGAGTGCCGTTCATCACGCTTGGCCGGCGACAGGCCGCTTACATCAACCCGGCGATCGTCGACACCAGCGACGCTGCGGGGCCGGAGGGGTCGCTGCCGTCCCACATGGTCCGCATCCCCTCCCAGGCCAGCCACATGTTGGCCCCGACCAGCAGCGCCGCACAGAGGGCCATCGCGAACGTCCCTTTTCCCCAGCTTGGTTCGCGAGCTGCACCGGCCTTGCCCGCGGCGGCGGCGATCAGTTCGTCGTCGTCACCATCGCCCGTCGTGCCGATTTCCTCGCTGAAGTCTTCGTCGTCGACTTCGAGCGCTTCCTCTTCCTCCTCGAGGACATCCGCGGCGAATTCGTCGTCCTCGGCGGTCACGTCGTCCAGATCGGGCGAGACCTCCAGATCCTCCACCTCTTCCCCAGCCGCGAGCGCTCCGCTGAGCGTGGGGGAGAACGTCTCTTCGCTGCTATCCGTCGAAATGAAGACGGCCGTCTGATCTCCCTTGTCGAGGACCGACCGCGGCGGCTCTTCATCGTCCGCGAGGCGGAAATCGAGTTGGTTCTCCGTCGCCGCCAGAGGGTCGGCCGGCCGCTGGAGTGTCGGGGCGCTTCCGGCCATTTTGATGCCACTGTCGCCCGCCTCGAGCGAAATTCCGCTGTCGCCGATGTCGAGCGAGATGCCGCTGTCCCCGGCGTCCAGAGAGATTCCGCTGTCATCGGCGTCCAGAGTCAACCCGCTGTCCTCGTCGTCAACAGCGGGTTCCGGCTGCGCGAACACCGCATCGGCGGCGGCGCTGTCGCTCCAGTCGGTGGGCAGGTCGGACATCGTTTCCAGATTGCCGACGCCCTGGTCATCCGCTCGACGATCCGCTTCGTCGAGCGCGTCGGATTCGTCGAGTTCGATTTCCTCGGTCTTGCCGGCATCGGGATAGCCCGGCTGAATCGCAGAAAACACGTGGGTGTCGTCGAACTCGACGTCGGGCATGTCGCCGCTGCTGGGAACCGTGCGGACGTCGCTGTCCGAGCCGTCGCCGGGCAGGCCCGTCGGCGCCGGCGCCGCGAACGGGTTCGCACTCCCAAGGCGAATGTCGCTGTCGCTGAAGTTGGTCGCCGTCGGCTCGAAGACGATGTGCACATCGCTTGCGGAATCGGCGTCCGATTCCGAGCGGCCGCGGATGATCGTCGGCTGTTCCGACAAAGCGTCTTCGTCGAGTTCCAGAAAATCAGCGGCGGCGGGCATCGACGCTTCGGACGCGAAGCCGAACGTCTCGTCCAGTCCCTCATCGCCGAGCATCGGCAGCTCTTTGGTGGGATGCAGTTTGCCGGCCTTGATGAGCCCTTCGACCTCATCGCGGCGATACTTCCAGGTGCCGCGGTCGGCGAGGGCCTTGAGGTCGCCGGAATCGACCAGCGATTGCACGGTGGCGGCGTCGATGCCGTAGCCGTTCGTGATTTCGTCGGTGGTCAGGAATTTCTTCTGCATCACGTTCCCCTGCGACCGGGCGCGCGGCCGGACTTGGCGAGACCGTCCCTCTCAGATTCTAGCCTATTCTCTGCCGCGGCCGTTCGCCAGACCGATGTGGCGAATCTTTCCGGATGCGCGTTGCCGAACGGCAACGTGTCGAACCGCAAGGCGACCGGCATCGAGTCCACTCTGGTGGTCCCTCCCGCGGGACTGTAGGCTCAAAGGAGATCGCTGTGCCCCCTGCTGAGAGCATCGACCGATGTCCTTCGATTCCCCGAATCCTCCCGGCCAGTTCCCGCAGGTCCGGATGCGCCGGTTGCGACGATCCGACTGGATGCGCCGGTTGGTCCGCGAGCATCAACTCACCGCGAACGACCTCATCTGGCCGATCTTCCTTCAGGACGGCACATCGACATCGACGCGACCGGCGTCGAGCGGCTGACGGTGGATCGCGTCGCCGACGCCGTCGCCAAGGCGGCGGAACTCGGCATCCCCGCGGTCGCGCTGTTTCCGGCCACCGATCCCGCACGGAAGACCCCCGACGGCGACGAAGCGCTTAACGCCGAGAATCTCGTCTGCCGCGCGGTCCGGGCGGTGAAAGCGGCGAAGATCGACATCGGCGTGATCTGCGATGTGGCCCTCGATCCCTACACCACGCACGGTCAGGACGGCCTCGTCCGTGATGGCTACGTCGTCAACGATGAGACGCTGGAGATGCTCGGCCAGCAGGCCGTCGTGCAGGCGGCAGCGGGGTGCGACGTCATCGCCCCCTCGGACATGATGGACGGCCGCGTGGCCGCAGTTCGCAAAGCGCTCGATGCCGCCGGCTTTCAGCACGTCGCGATTCTGGCGTATGCCGCGAAATACGCTTCCGCGTACTACGGCCCATTCCGCGACGCCGTCGGCTCGAAGAAGAGCCTCGGTCAGGGGGACAAGCGGACGTACCAGATGGACCCCGCAAACGGCGACGAAGCGCTCCGCGAAGTCGCGCTCGACATCGCCGAAGGGGCCGACCTGGTGATGGTCAAGCCGGGGCAGCCATATCTGGACATCGTCCACCGCGTGAAATCCACGTTCGGCGTCCCGACGTTCGCGTATCAGGTGAGCGGCGAATACGCCATGATCGCCGCCGCAGCCGCCAACGGCTGGATCGACCGCGACGCCGTCATGCTCGAAAGTTTGCTGGCGTTCAAACGCGCCGGCGCGGACGGCATCCTCACCTACTTCGCGGTGGACGTTGCCCGGTTGCTGCGCGCGAATCCGTGAACAATTATGAGAATAGGAACGGTAAATGGACGCATTCGAACAGGTAATTGCCAGTCTTCTCGAACGAGAAGGGTTCTGGGTGCGCTCGTGTGTAAAGGTTGAACTGACGAAACTCGAGAAGCGCAAGATCGGAAGGCATTCGTCTCCTCGATGGGAACTTGATTTGGTTGCGTATCATGGCGGTACCAATGAATTGCGGATTGTCGAATGCAAATCCTATCTTGATTCTGGCGGCGTAAGCATGGCGGCATTCGACGGCACTAATGCAACCTTTGCCAATCGAATCAAATTGTTCAATGACGACATCTTGCGGCGTGTGGTATTTACTCGACTGCGTCGTCAGCTTGTAAACTCACTTGCCTGCGCTCCGAAGCCAAAGATGACATTGATGTTGGCTGCGGGGAGGATCGCGAGTGATTCGCACCGTGAAAATCTCAAGAAGAGATTCGATGACGAGGGCTGGATTCTATGGGACGAGGAGAAGATCCGGACCAAACTTCGAGCACTCGCAGAGGAGAGTTATGAGAATGCGGTTGCCTCTGTAGCTGCGAAGATTCTCGTCCGGGAGCGATCTTCGCGACGTAAGTCTGCCGAGCAGGAATGAGCACACTCCTAACACGCTAGAGCCTCCCGCTCCGAAAAATCCCGTAGATCAGCCACAGCCCCAGGAAGCTCGACAGGATGTAAGTGGGCACCGAGATCCACCACGGATCGGCCCCGCTGCGGATCAAGAGCGCCGACGCCACGATGAGCGCGGCCATCACAATCCCCACCACCAGCCGGTTGCTGGCCCGTTCGACTTCGACGGTGAACCGCTCCAGTCCGCGGTGATGGAGTTGAATCTGCAATTCATCGGCGCTCAGCTTCCCGAGCGTCGTCGCCACATAGCCCGGCAATTGCTCCGCCGCGGCCCAGACCCGCTTCGAGCGCTTGAGCAGCCGGTCGGCCATCTGCGACGGCTGATAGCGGTCCTTCACCAGCCGCTCGACATACGGCTGCAGATGCTTCGCGAGATTGAAGCCCGGATCGAGCGCCCGGCCGATCCCTTCCAGCGTCATGATGGCGCGGATGAGCAGCGAAATGCTTCCCGGACAACGAATGCCGTGCTGGCTCAGGATCGAGACAAAATCACTGAGCATGTGCCCGACGTTGAGCCGCTCCAGTTCCACGCCGTAGTAGTTGGCGACGAAGTCGCGCATGTCGATCTTCAGCAGCGGACGGTCGACTTCGCGGTAGGGCTGCCCGATCGCGAGGACCATCTCCATCGCCGTGTCGACGTCCTTCCGGGCGATGGCGACGAACAGATCGATGAGCTGTTCGCGGGTGGCGTCGTCCAGCATGCCGACCATGCCGTAATCGAGCAGGCAGATCGCGCCGTCCGGCCGGACGCGGAAATTGCCGGGGTGCGGATCGCCGTGAAACATGCCGTATTCAAACGCCTGCTTCATAAACAATCGCGCCCCGCGGACGGCAATGTCGGCGGGGTTGCAGGGCCACAGCGCGGGGTCGGACATGTCATCGACGCGCAGGCCGTCGATGAACTCCATCGTGAGCACGCCTTCCGTGGTCAGATCGCCATAGACCTGCGGCACGTACAGCGACGAATCGTCGCGGAACATGCGGGCGAACTCTTCCATCGTCCGGCCTTCGCGGGCGAAATTCAGTTCGCGGCGGACCGTACGCGCGAAGTGATTCACCAGGCCGCTGGGGTCGAACACACGGGTCTCGGGGAGATGCCGTTCGGCGAGCAGCGCGAGCTCCTGCATCAGCGACAGATCGCGCTCGATGTCGCGGACGGCGTTCGGTCGTCGAATCTTGATCGCGAGCGGCGTGCCGTCGAAATGCCAGGCCCGATGCACCTGCGCCAGCGACCCCGCGGCGAGCGGCTTCCGGTCGAACCGGGCATACAACTGGTCCAACGGCCGGCCGAGATCCCGCTGCAGCGCGGCGACGGCCTCCTCCGACGGAAACGGCGGCACCTGCTCCTGCAACTTCTGCAACTCGGCGATCATGTCGGCGGGAATCAAATCCGGCCGGGTGCTCATCACCTGTCCGAACTTGATGAACGTCGGCCCCAGCGCCTCCAGCGACAGCCGCACCCGCGCGTAAACCGTGAGTTCCGGCGGCGGCGGATCGGGACGACGGAACACCCACCGCGTCCAGCGCTGCCAGAAGCTCCGCAACCCCACGCGTGCCAGCACGTCGCCAAAACCATGATTGATCAGGACGGCGGCGATCTCCCGCGTGCGCCCCAAATTACGAATCAACCGGAACGGATGCGGTTCCAACCTCTGGCTCCCTGAACAGGCGGCAAGCTCGCGTTGTACCCCGCCCCGTTTGGCGATGCGAGGCTGCTGTCCCGCCGGGTCATTCCCAACGACCGGTGCGCCACACTGACGTGAAGCCGTCTTCCGTACTTCCGGCGTTAAACGAGATCGAAAAGCACCGATCCATCGCCAAAACCGCCATTGCCCGGCGGAGCTTCCGAAGTGTCGCCGCGTAGACCTTGCAACAGGTCGAAAAACCCTTTATGACTATCCCCACGACGAGCCACGGCTCGCCCCTTCCCCGATAGCTCAATGGTAGAGCGAGCGGCTGTTAACCGCTAGGTTTTAGGTTCGAGTCCTAATCGGGGAGCTGCGTTTTTCCGCAAACCGCGAGTAAACGCAAAGTCCTGCCGAATCGAGAGTTACGATACCTTCCGACGTTCGGAAGTGCGGCTGAAAACCCTGAATGAATCGTGGTAGTCCTACCACAATTCGCCGGGAGGCCGCACGATGCCACGTCCGAAGTCTCTGAATCCCCCGTCCTATCTGCTGCACAAACCCACGGGGCAGGCCCGCGTCCGCATCGCGGGCAAGGATTATTATCTCGGCCCATACGGCTCTGAGGACTCACGCCGGAAGTACGGCGAACTGGTCGCTCAGCTCGCCAGTGGTCGGACCATCGACCCCGTCGCCGTGACGGCTGATTCCAGCGACCCCGGCCCGTCCGTTGCCGAACAGTGACTGGCGTTCCTGGAACACGCCGAGACGTACTACGTCAAAGGCGGCAAGGTGACTGCGGAGGTCGCCTGCTTCAAGTCAGCCGATGCTGATCGTCGTGGACCTCTACGGGCTGCTTCCAATCCGGGAGTTCGGGCCGACTCAACTCAAGGCGGCTCGCAACGCGATGGTCGCGCGTGGCTGGTGTCGGAAGTTCATCAACAAATCCATCGTTCGCGTTCGCCATGTCTTTTGGTGGGGCATCGAAAACGACATGGTGGAACCCGTCACCCTGCAACGCCTGGAAGCCGTCGCCGGGTTGGCGGCGGGCAAGACTGAGGCGAAGGATCGTCCCCGGCGGGAATCCGTTCCCGCAGCGAACGTGGACGCCGTCAAGGGGGCCGTCTCCCCGCTGGTCCGCGACTTGATGGACTTGCAACTGCTCACTGGTTGCCGGCCGGGCGAATTGCTGCTGCTGACGACTGGGATGATTGACCGCTCGGCAGCCGTCTGGACCGCAACGCTGGAGGACCACAAGACCGCTCACCACGGCAAGACCCGGCGGCTGCACTTCGGTCCGAAGGCGCAAACCATCCTTGCGAAGTCTCTGAAGGCGGACAGGACCGCGACGCTGTTCAGCATCACGCGGAAACACTACAGCAACTGCATCACCGACGCCGCGGAGAGGCGGAAGCTGCCACGGTTCACGGCTCACTGGCTGCGGCATAACACGACCACGACAGTCCGCGACCAGTTCGGGATGGAAGCGGCTCAGGCGCTCGCGGGCCACGCTCGGCCAGACATGACCGCGAACTACTCGACCAAGATGGACAAGCTCGCGGCCGACGTGGTCGCGAAGTTCGGTTGAACACCGCGGCTGCCGCCTTTCTTCCTCGACTTTTCTCCCGTTCGTTGACTCCGCAACGGAGATCGAAATGCCGAGTTCAAACAGCCTTGGATGGGTGCAGTTGAGGGGGAGTTGGCGGATCGGCGTCGGTGTCTACTGTGACATCTACTACGATGACACTGACTGGACTCCGATCGCTGAATGCACGCTGGACAGGCGGACTTCGTGTGTCGCGCATTTCCAAATGCTGCTCAAAGCTGTTGAGGAGGAAGCGCGGAAAACGATCCCTGTTCTTGATCGTGCGATTGCAGAGCTGTCGTCTGCAATCGGCTGACCGATTTGGATTCCGATGACCAACAAGCCGCACCACTGTGGTGCGGCTTGTTCCTTTCAGCCACGGTTGCCACTTCGCCCACCGGAGCGGCGGTCGGCTGTGAAGACAGAGGAATCACTCAGGATCCACACGCCGGCATCACGGCGATTGTCCTTAAGCGTCCAACGATCAATCTTGGCAAACCTGATTTATTCATTCGTTGGGCGGGCGACGGTTGCCGCCCCCTTCGCGCGGTGGCTGTCCGCCGGGGCCTCCCGGACCGCCGCCGCGCGGGCCTCGTTCGCGCATTTCGCGGAGTTGCTGTCGCTGCACTTCGGTGAGAATTTTCGCCAGCTTCGCGTCGACATCCTTCTGAAGAGTGTCGAGTTCCTTGCGCTGAGCCTCGGTGACGCCGAGCGCCTCTTGCAGAAACGGCGGCAGAATCTGGCCGGGTTGCGGCATCATCCCAGGACCGCGTCCGCCGGGAGCGCCTGGACCAGGTCCGCCCTGCCCCGGTCCACCCGGACCGGGGCCGCCGCGACCGCCGGCACCGAGCGCCGCCGATTCCTTCGCGAACAGCGCGGTCAGTTCGTCCCTGGTGACGACGCCGTCTTTGTCGCCGTCCGCCCGCTCGATCAACGGCTTGAGCCGCGAGTCGCCGACTTCGTCCTTCTGGATCTTGCCGTCCTTGTTGGCGTCGAACGCCATCAGCCGGGCGAGGAACGATTCGACATTGCCGGCGTCGCCCCCCGGTTGCGGCCGTCCCGGCTGGTCGGGACGTGGCGGTTGGGCGAATGTGATCGTGGCCGCGCCGACGAGGACGGCGAGTGTTGAGACGAAAGTTCGCATGAGTGGCTTCCTGAAAATGTCGACGATGAATCCAGGCGAGCGGCGCGGCGTCAGCCCGCCGTGTTCCAACGGCCAACCAAGACACGGCGGGCTGACGCCGCGCCGCTCGCCTTGGAGAATGTTGGTGGGTTAGCGCCGGCGTCCTTCGAGCTGCTCTTCACTGGGCGTGCGTCCGATGACGATGTCGAAGTTCGCGGCGAGCTCGCCGATCTTCGAGTCCTTGATCGGCTTGAAGTCGACGAGCACCAGTTCGCGATCGATGATGTCCCTGAGGCCGGAGAACACGCCGTCGCGGGCGTTTCCTTCGTGGCCGCGGATCATGAACTGCGACGTCAGCAGCTCGCGGTCCCCCTGCTTGATCTTGAAGTGAATGTGCGGCGCGGCGTCAGCCCGCCGTGTCTTGGTTGGCCGTTGGAACACGGC
>JAWXBB010000219.1:0-3444 GCA_034439795.1 Planctomycetaceae bacterium
ACGTGGGTTCGAATCCCACCCTCTCCGCCAACCTTCGCTAGACGCTCGCTACGCTCGCAGCTTCGGTTGGCTTCGCCAACTGACGGTGCCCTCTTGAGCGCGTGCACAACAGCATCACGATCGGTTCGTTTGCGCTGATAACGAAATCCGCACCATGCGGGCAAGGGCCGTAACGATAACCAGCGAGGTAACTGTCGTTCCAATCAGCAGAAGGGCGACCAGCAGAAGACTTACTGGGCGATCTCCAGGTTCCAGTAGGAGAGCGCCGCAGGCCACCAAGGCGACGCATGCCCCAGCCAAGAGCCAGCGTTTCAAACTTCCGGTCGGGTTGTCGGGAATTGAAAAGTTCGCCAGCGCCAACGATGAAAAAGCGGCGCCTGCCCAAACTCCCAGCAACGCACTCGGCCATGCACCCGCGCCGTTACTCCACAGCATCCACGTGGCCGTGCCGATGATGCTCAGCACGATCGCTCCGACTTTGGCGGTTTCGGCGGGACGTCTCAAAACGTGGATCACGCGAAACAGCAGGATCGTCAGAGTTACTGACACAACAAATATCCAGGTTTGATCGCTCATGTTTCCCTCACACCCAAGTTGACCCTTGGGGAGGACGCCACAGCGTGGCGCCTCCCCAAGGTGGCCTCTCATGAATCTGTGCAAGCGCGGTCAGATCGCAGCGATAGCAGTCTGCCTGTGCGGCATCATTAAGTCCACCTGGAACCAGTAAACAACACAAACCGCCGCCATGGCTGCTGCCACACCCATCGAGGTAATGAGGGCAACGCCGCTGAATGACCAACCCAACGCTGCAGCAATACTCATGCCCGCGGCTGGGCCCAAGGCCGCCCCGATTGCGTCAAGAAGCGCGAATGCCCAACCCGCAGCCGAGGCAGTGGCTATGAACGCCGCCATGAGTTTTGCCCTACACGACGCAAACTCGGGGTTGCCAGCCGCTGGTCCTGACACAACAAAGGCATCATCCTCATCGTAGCAACCGTTGTAGCCAAGACAGCTACCTTCGTGGGTCTGGGTTTCAGCCTCCAGGATTTCTGATTCCGCAAGCCCCTCTGCCGCCAAGTACGCGAGGTCTTCAAGGTCTTGGGTTGAAGCGCACTCAACCGGCTCATTGTTTTCGTAGCAGTCGACAAGGCCGTTCTCATCTGCAGACGGCCCTCCAGCGTGTTCCGCCGGCGTCGTTCCCAAAGGAGTAGGCACGCTTAGTTCGATTGAAATTCCCCCACGGTTGGCCATTCTGATTACTTGCCATCCATCGGACGTTGTTTCGCGCTCAACATGAACCCGTGAAGCGCTGGAAAGGGCAGCGCGACGTTCGCGCAACGTCGTTGCTTGAAGAAATCGAACCCAACGTTCATATCGGTCAATACGCTCTGGGTCAGGCTTCTCTCGCGATTTCAGACCGACAATACGAAGCTGCAGTTCCGCAACAGCCCTCCCGGAGTCAAAAGAAGAGAGTGTCCGAGGGATGTTGATCGTCGCCGACTTTGTCCGCGCGATTTCTTTGCCGTTCCTGTCGAATAGTTTTACCGTCGCTTTTCGAGGCGTATCGGGTGTTCTCGCGAAGGCGACGACGGGCTGCACACTAATGGAAGACACTCCGGCAATGGCAACGATGGTAGCTAGGGACCGTATGGCTCGAATCAAGATCTACCTCCAAGGTTTGTGAGAGCGGCCACGCTAACACCTGTGGGGGCATGGATTCGCGCGCAGAGTGATCGATAAAGTGTCCCATCTGCTTAACCACCCAAGTGCCCTGAGCACCTCATAAGGCAAAAGAGCACGAGAGGGTGGGTTGGGGACAAGTGCTTCTGACTAGCGCAATATTCTGCCGTAGTGGTTCCCATTGGAAGCTGACCCAAGACAGTTGCGACGGACTGTGGATCGACGAATTCCAGAAGGTCGGCCGGAGGGCACTTGCGTTCAAAGCCGCGCCTGACCGCCCATACGCCCCGAGCAAACCGGACAAATGACCGGCCTGGGACGCCGGCGTCGCGGCACCAGCGCCGCAGAGTCCCGTAGCCGACGCTGCCCGCCTTGGCCAGGCCCCGGCCGGTCCGAAAGTCATAGGGAGACTTGCTTGCGCGAACCACGATCTCAGCCAATCGGCTGAACCTCGGCGCAACAAACCGGGCTGGAACTCCTGGGCAGCCCTCTGCTGGGTGTAGGCCTCGAGCTTGGTCAGGAGGTCGGACATGGTGATGGGCTTCTCAAGAAACTCAACTGCCCCAAACCGTCCGGCCTCCAGGGCAGACTGTACGGATGCGTCACCGGAGATAAACAGCACGGGCGGCGCATTCGGCGGGCGGGCGATTGCCCGAAGCACGTCGAGACCACTGATGTCGGGCAGGTTCAGGTCGAGGATCACCGCTGCGAACGAATTCGTGGCCAGTCGAGCAATCGCCTGTTGTCCACTGACCGCGATCTCAAAACGCCATCCGGCCTTGCCCATGAACGCCGTCACGATCGAAAGAAAGGAAGGGTCGTCATCCACGATGAGGACTGGATCCATCGTTCTCCTACCTCCAAGCTCGATCCCTGATGAACAACGGATTCACGCCAAGCTTAACGCAGTTTGACGCCTGCGTTTTCGATTGGCCGTCCGGTTTGGTCGATTCATGTACAAGATTCGGCGAGTCGGTCAGTGTTGCGCAGGCGACCCACAAAATCAGGCGGCTTTGGACATGCGCGCAAGTGTTGAGACGGCGAAGTAGAAGAGTCCGATCAAGAACACGATCCGGGCCGCGTTGAAGCGGATCCAGTCCTTCGAGTAACGCAACAGATCCGCGTCGGGGAGCGCCGGGTCGGCCATACGGCCCAGTTGTGGCACGAAGTAGACCCCGGTGACCGCCAGCACCATGACCGCACTCACGAGGACCGCCATAACCGCTCGCTTGGCTTCGCCCCGATAACGGGCGAAGGACGCGAGCGCCGTCAGCGTCAGAATCGAAAAAATCCCCGTGGTGAACGGCCACGGATTGACGATGCCCGGCACCAGCACGCGCTCCCGCACGTAGGCCAGCGGGTCCGCCCACCACGCAAAGTGGTTCATCAGTGTGTCGTGAATGCCCGCGCCGGTCCAGATGCCGAGGATGACGATAAACGCCTGGAAGACCACGCGCCGGAAGGGTGTGAGCATGGCGGTGCATTGTGCGGTTAGTGCGCCCTGTTCCGCAAGCCCTATCGGTCGCTTCGAAGCCGGCTGCGCTTCACTTCACGGTCGATGCGTCGGACAAACGTATACAGCGCCAGGCAGGCCACCATGAGCAGGGCCGACACGCCGAGCCCAGGCATCACGACGTCGATATGCCCGGCAAGATACGACTCCAGGGTGGCGGTCAGCAGCCACATCTGGACGACCAGCAGGATCACGATCATCGTGAGTGCGGCGTCGAGGGCCGTCAGCCCTTTTTTGCTGGGTCTGGATTC
>JAWXBB010000220.1:0-15350 GCA_034439795.1 Planctomycetaceae bacterium
CGCCGGCCCCGCCGCCCGCCCCGGCGGCTCCGAAGAAGCCCGCGGCTCCGCCGGCGTTCCCCGGCCCGAAGACGCTGCCTCCGACCGGGCCGTGGAAGATTCTCTACTTCCAGAACGACTTCTCGTACAAGAAAGATCCGAAGCACGAGCATCTGTTCGGCGAAGAGCTGAAGGACATGCAGTTCGGGCTGTTCGAAGAATGCCTGACGATCTCCACCGGCGGCGAGATTCGTCACCGCTACATGAATGAGGACAACCGCCTGCGGCCCGGCGGCCCGGTGCAGAACGACCTTCAGTTGTGGCGCTGGCGGCATTACATCGACGCCAAATACGGCGACTTCCGCGTCTACTTCGAGGGCATCGACGCTTCCAGCTTCGGCAAGGAAGCCGTCGACCAGGCCATCGACGTCAACCGCTGGGACATTCAGAACCTGTTCCTGGACGTCGACCTGCTCGAAAACGAATACGGCAAGCACACCGTCCGGTACGGCCGCCAGGACTTGCTGTTCGGCGGGCAGCGGCGGGTCCCGCCCCTCGGCGGGGCCAACTCCCGCCGCAACTTCGAGGGCGGCCGCTACCTGTGGAAGGGGAAGGACTTCACGCTCGACGGCTTCCTCGTCCACCCGGTGAACTCCGCGACCGGGTTCAATGCCGTCGCGGCCAACGACAACAGCTTCGACCAACCGAATTACGACGTCTGGTTCGGGGGGACGTACTTCTCCTACACCGGCTACAAGAACACGATCATCGACGCCTACTGGCTGCTGCTCGACACCAAAATCGACGATGCCGCCCGCCCGGACGGCCAGCGGCATCTGCTTGGCTCGCGCTGGTCGCATCTGATCCCCGTCACCGATGGCTGCGGCAACAAACTCCGCGTCTGGGATTTCGACACCGAAGGGGGCTTCCAGTTCGGCGAAGACAACGGCGAGTACGTCACCGCCGGCTTCTATTCGGCCATCGCCGGGCACACCTGGAAACAGGCCACCTGGACGCCGCGGCTGTCCGGGCTGTTCTATTACGGCTCGGGCGATCGCGCTCCGGGCAGCGGGCACGACAACACGTTCAACACGCTGTTCCCGCTGGGGCATGCGTACTGGGCGATCAGCGACGAACTGTCTGGACAGAACCTGTACGATTGGTCGGTGCAGGCCGACGTGAAGCCGACCAAGAAGACCGCCATCACCTCCGCGTACCACTGGTTCGCGCTCGCCTCGAACGGCGACGTGCTCTACAACGTCGCCGGCGTCCCGGTTGGCACGCCCGGCAACGGCCGCGACGTCGGCCAGGCGCTGGACGTGTACGGCTACTACTCGTTCAACGCGAACTTCGACATCCAGATGGGTTACTCGTGGTTCTGGTACGGCGACTACATCGCCAACGTCGCCCCCCGCGGCGACGCCACGCAGTTCTACGTGCAGACCTCGTTCCGCTACTGAACTTAGCCTTTGCTCTTGTAGGGTGCAGTCGAGTCTTCGAGGCTCACCGTCTTCGTTGGAGTCCAGCCTTTAGGCTGTCTTCGATGTTCGTGGGATGTCCGAAGAGCAGCCTAAAGGCTGGACTCCAACGGGGTGAGCCTCGAAGACTTGACTGCACCCTACGAAACTGCAAGTCCTATTTCGCACCGGCATCCAGCAACATTCTCACGATGTCTTCCCCGTTCCGGCGCTCGCGTCGAATGGCCCGAGCGTTGAGCAGCTTCGGCATCAACACGATCAGCTTCATCCACCAGGGTGCCCGCCGAGGGAGCGTGAGCGTCCCTTCCGCCAGGGCTCGACGCGCGGCCTGCAACGGCGTGCCTTCGTAGGCGTCAGACCGATTCGGATCTGCCCCCGCCGCCAATAACTGCCTCACCTGATCCACATCCCGCGCGTGGATCGGCCCGAACAGAGCCGAACCTGATGCAGGCTCCGCCCGCACGCCTTGCGCCAGGAGTTCCTCCATCCGCAATCGGTCCTGTGCGAAAATCGCCGTCACCAGATCTTCTTCCGGAGTCGGCGGCGGTGCGGGAGGCGGCTCGGGGCACGCCGCCGCGATCAAGTCGAAGTCGCTGTCTGCAGTTGTCCATTCAGCGCCGTTGAGCGGGTGATAAACAACGACCATCCCATGCTCGATTTCCCAGTCGCACTCAATGCCGAAGCGAATCGGGGCGATGTCGTTGAGGCCGTCGTTATGAATCGTAATTGACGTGATTCGAGCCGCCAGCGCCTGACTCGGTTCTACACCATAGTCCTGACAGGACCGATGGAGCGCCTCGCGAATGGCGCCCACGATCGCGGCTTCGTGCTCGATGAGATGCCGAACGGTTTGCTCCTGAATCGGCGCGGGTGGCGTTTCCTCGGGTGCCGACAGTCGAACGCAGAGGAACCCGTCAGCCCGTCGCCCCCAAATCAGTTTCCCGATCCAGCGATCCCAGACCCGCATCCGCACCTCCTGGCGCGTCGGTCGCTGGTCGTCGTCCCAGTCGTCAAATTCATCCTGAGCGGTCCGTGGCTCCACCTCGCCCAGTTCATTGAGCTTGGGCCGGAGACGGTCGAGCCGTTTCAGGATCTCTTCAACACTTTCGCTCGGGGGAGCAGCCGCGGGTGTGCAATTCTGCTCGATGACCGGCAGGCGAACGAACCCGATCCACGCCTCGTGCTGCGGATCGTAAACCAGTCTCGTGGACCCAGTCGCTTCGTGGCTTGCCAACGGTTGGAACACGGATTGGCCTCGCTGAGTTGGTCTTTGGCTCGACGCTCGGTGTAGCCTACGTACGGCCGACACGGCCGTGCGAGCGCTCCGTGCGACGTTCGTTCAAGCGACAGGGGCACCCGGCCCGCCCTACGAAACTGTGAATTGCGTATCGCGATCCTTGAACCGGGACAGCGCGAAGTCACGCGCCCGCTGGTAATCCTCTTCCCGCTCAAAGCCATGTTTCGGAAGGATGACGGCGGACAGTCCCGTGATCGAAATAAAGGTGCGGTCGCCAACCTCTTCGATCCCCGACATATTGTGCCACCACCTCTCAGTCTTGCCTGCCTCGGTGATCTCCATCAGCGACTCTTCCGTGAGGATCAACCGAGTTGGTCCGAGGAGACCCTCCACCCCGCGTTTTTTGACCAAGGCTCGAATCTGGTGTGCCAGCCAGTAGGGATGAATCAAGGGGTAAAACGCGAAGAGCAAAGCCACAACGGCATACGCCCTCCACGCCCAATTTTTGGCGGCGATTAGGCCCAGAATCCCCACAAATGCGAACAAGCCGGACAAAACGACGATGAACGGCTTTCTCACCAACTGAGCCTTGCGATACAAATAGAGGTTGTAGGCGACGAAATCTTCCAGAGTCGTCGTGTACGCGACTTCCATCGGCCGTACCTTTCTGGAGTCGAACAGGCGTTCGACCGCCTCACGTGTTGAACAGGAAGTGGCAAATATCCCCATCCTGCATCACGTACGTCTTCCCTTCGACGCGGAGCTTGCCCGCCTGGCGGATCGTTTTTTCGTTCTGATGCGTTTCCAGGTCGTCCAGCGTGTAGATTTCCGCGCGGATGAAGCCCTTCTCGAAGTCGGTGTGGATCACGCCCGCCGCTTGCGGGGCGGTGGCGCCGATGGGGATCGTCCACGCCCGGACTTCCTTCTCCCCCGCGGTGAAGTAACTCTGCAACCCGAGCACGCGGTACGCCTCGCGCGCCAGCGTGGCGAGCGCGGGTTCCTTCAGACCGACCGACGCCAGCATCTCCGCGCGGTCGGCCGGTTCCAGCTCGGCGATCTCCGCTTCCAGCTTTGCGCAGACCGGCACCACCGACGCGCCCACCTTCGCCGCGAACTCGCGCACCTGCTGCACCAGCGGGCCCTCGCCATGCACGTCGGTCTCGTCGACGTTGGCGACGTACAGAATCGGCTTCGCCGTCAGCAGGCCGAAGCTCGCCGCGGCTTTCGTCTCGAACTCGTCGAGCGCCAGCTTCCGCAGCGGCTGGTCGGTGAGCAGGTGGGCCACGCACTTCTTCATCACGTCGGCCCGCAGCTTGGCCTCCTTGTCGCCGCTACGGGCGGTCCGCTCGGCTTTGGACAGAGCGGTCTCCAGAACTTGCAGGTCGGCGAGCATCAGCTCGATTTCGATGATCTCGATGTCCGATACCGGATTGACCACCCCGGCGACGTGGATGACATCGGCGTCTTCAAAGCACCGCACGACCTGCAGGATGGCGTCGACTTCGCGGATGTGGCTGAGGAACTTGTTGCCCAGCCCCTGCCCCTCGCTGGCCCCCTTCACGATGCCGGCGATGTCCACCAGCTTGATGATTGCGGGGATGATCTTCTGCGGCGGGATGTATTTGCAGATGCGGTCGAGCCGGTCGTCGGGGACGCTGACGATGCCCTCGTTGGGTTCGATCGTGCAGAACGGATAGTTCGCCGACTGCGCGGCCTGCGAACTGGTCAGCGCGTTGAACAGGGTGCTCTTGCCGACGTTGGGCAAACCGACGATACCAGCTTCCATCGTGCCGTGTGAACCTGAATGAAGGACGTTGCCGCCGGGGACGCCTCGTCGCCGGTGCGGTTGGGGGAGAATATCATCCGCGACCGGGCGGCGGATCACAACCCGGTGCGGGGAAGCGAAGAATGGTCTCACGCAAAGGCGCAAAGCTCGCAAAGGATAAGATTGATTGGTCATGAGACTCACGTTGTACTGCACCAGATTCTTTGCTTTGCAATTCCTTTGCGAGCTTTGCGCCTTTGCGTGAGGCCTCGCCTTCTCTTCCCGGCCAATCACTTACCAGCCGAATACGGCTTAAACAGCCGCGACTTCCACACGCCCATGCGGTGCAGCCAGAACTGGCCCAGCACCTGGACCGTGCGCAGGCCGTAGGTCAGGCTGCGCTGGAAATTGATGCTCGACGCCTCGTCGAAGTACCGCACCGGGACCGGGATGTCGCCGACCTTGAAGCCGAAATGCACGGCCTGCGCGAGGAACTGGCTGTCGAACACGAAGTCATTCGAGTTCGCCAGCCACGGCACGGTCTCCAGCACCGAGCGGTGATAGGCCCGGAAACCGCTGTGGAAATCGCCGAGGTTCTGGCCGAGCGCGACGTTCTCGACCAGCGTCAGGCAGCGGTTCGCGATGTACTTGTACTTCGGCATCCCCCCGGCGAGCGCCTCGGCCCTGGTGCGGATGCGCGACCCCAGTACGACGTCGCAGATGCCCAGCCGGATGATTTCCACCGCGACGGGAATCAGCCGGCTGTCGTACTGGTAGTCGGGGTGGATCATCACGACGTAGTCGGCCCCGGAGTCCAAGGCGAGCCGGTAGCACGTCTTCTGATTGCCGCCGTAGCCGAGATTTTTCTCGTGGCGGACGACGGTCAGGCCGAGCCGCTGTGCGACCTCCACGGTGTCGTCGGGGCTGCAATCGTCGACGACGATGATTTCATCGACGGTCCCAGAGGGGATGTCGGCGACCGTCCGCTCGATCGTGCGGGCCGCCTTGTAGGCGGGCATCACGGCGACGGTCTTCCCCGGCCTGGGTCGGGTGGCCTGGAGCGCTGCGGTTTCCACGAGTTCCAACGTCGCCACGAACATCTCTCCCAGGAAGTGTCCCGGATTCTGGAGCAATCTTGAGTAGGGTGGGATGAGTCTTCGAGTCCCACCACGATTTGCTCACCGACGTGGTGGGACTCGAAGACTCATCCCACCCTACAGTTCACTCCCAATTTAGCGGGGCCTGCCACGCGGCTTTGAGATCGGCGAGCGGGCTGTCGATGACCGCCGGACCGTTGCCGATCTTGACCACCATCCGGTCGCCGGTCGTCACGCGGCCGATTTTCGTGATGGACAACACGCGGAACGTCTGCTCGAACGCCTGGCTCGACGTCGTCGGCACTTCGATCAGGAATCGCGTGTTGCTTTCCGAGAACAGCAGCGTCGCGGCATCGAGTTGTGACGCTTGCACGAGCGGTTGCAGATCGACTTCGATGCCGTATCCCCCCGCGAACGCCATCTCCGCGGCGGTGACGGCGAGGCCCCCTTCGCTCAAGTCGTGACAACTGCGGATGAGACCCGCTTCGATCGCGCGATGCAGCGCCGCGAAGATCTTCGGCGCTGCGGCCAGATCAACCCGTGGGACATCGCCGCCGGTTGTCTTCGTGACCAGACCGAAGTGGCTGCCCCCCATCTCGTTCTTCGTCGCACCGATCAGATACAACAGATTGCCCGGCGATTTCAGGTCCATCGTCACCGCGCGGCCGATGTCGGCCATCTGGCCCATCGCGCTGATGAGCAGCGACGACGGAATGGCCACGGTGCGGCGTTCGCCGCTTGGTCCCTGATAGGAGAACTCGTTGTTGAGGCTGTCCTTGCCGCTGATGAACGGCAGCCCGTAGGCGACCGCCGTGTCGTGACAGCCGAGCGCGGCCCGCACCAGCGAACCGAGCGTCTCCGGGCGTTCGGTGTTGCCCCAGCAGAAGTTGTCGAGGATCGCGATCCGTTTGGGATCGGCCCCGACGGCGACGCAGTTCCGCACCGCTTCGTCGATGGCCGACGCCGCCATCCAGTACGGGTCGAACTCGCCGAACCGCGGGTTCATGCCGTTGGAGACGACCAGCCCGCGCGACGACGTCAGCACCGGCCGGACCACCGCCGCGTCGGACGGGCCGTCGCACCCCGCGCCGACCAGCGGCTTCACGACGCTGCCCGATTGCACTTCGTGATCGTACTGCCGGATGATCCAGTGCTTGCTGCACACATTCAGCGACCCCAGAATCGCCTTCAACTCCACGTCATAGTTCGCCGATGGTTTCGCAACAAACGCTTGCGGTTTCGCGCCCACATACACGGCCTCGCGGATCACCGGCGGGCGACCGTCGTGCAGGAACGCCATCGCCACTTCGCCGACCAGTTGATCCTGATATTTGAGGACCAGTTGCTGCGTGTCGGTGAACTGGCCGATGACCGTCGCCTCGACGCCTTCCGCGGCGCACAGTTTCTGGAACTCGTCGCCGTTCTCCGGCGGGACGGCGAGCACCATCCGCTCCTGGGCTTCGGAGATCCAGATTTCCGTATACGACAGCCCGGCGTACTTGAGCGGGGCGCGGTCGAGCCAGACTTCCGCGCCGGTGTGTTCTCCCATCTCGCCGACGGCGCTGCTGAAGCCGCCGGCGCCGCAATCGGTGATGGCCCGATACAGACCCTTGTCGCGGGCCTGCAGAATCACGTCCAGCACCATCTTCTCGGCGACCGCGTTGCCGATCTGCACCGCGCCGCCCGATTCCGTTTCGCTGTCTTCGGTGAGCTCGGCGGACGAGAACGTGGCCCCGTGGATGCCGTCGCGACCGGTCCGGCCGCCGACGGCGACGATCAGGTCGCCCGGTGCGACCCGTTTCAGCGTGCGATTGACGGGGAGCATCGCCGCGGTGCCGCAGTAGACCAGCGGGTTGCCAAGATACCGTTCGTCGAAGAACACGGCCCCGTTAACGGTGGGGATGCCCATGCGGTTGCCATAGTCGCGGACGCCGGAGACGACGCCGTGCATGACGGACTTCGGGTGCAGCACGCCGGCCGGCAGCGCGTCGTAGGGGGTCTCGGGCGGGGCGAAGCAGAAGACGTCGGTATTCAGAACGGGTTTCGCACCCAATCCCGTGCCGAGCGGGTCGCGGATCACGCCGCCGAGGCCGGTGTTCGCGCCGCCGTAGGGTTCGATCGCCGACGGATGGTTGTGCGTTTCCACCTTGAAACAAGCGTGAAACTGGTCGTCGAACTTGACGACGCCGGCGTTGTCCTCGAAGACGCTCACGCACCAGTCGTCGGCCCCGAGTTGCTTGCGGACCGTCTGCGTCGCCGCGAAGATGGTCTCCTTCAGCATGTTCTGAAAGGTGCGTTCGCCGTTCTCGTCGCGATAGCGGATGCGGCCCTTCAGCGTCTTGTGCGAGCAGTGTTCGCTCCAGGTTTGGGCAACGGTCTCCAGCTCGATGTCGGTCGGATCGCGGTCGAGTTCTCGGAAGTGGCGCTGAATCGTCTGCATCTCGGCGAGGCTGAGATACAACTGCCCCGTGCGGCTGAGTTCGGTCAGTTGCGGGTCCGACATCGTCCGCAGCGCGACCGATTTCAACTGGAACTTGTACTCGTGACCGAGTCCCAACGCGGACAGATGCAGTCCGCCATACAGCACGCGCTCGATGGCGTCGTTGGCCAGCACCTTCTCGGCGACGCGGTGCAAGTCGGCCGCGTCGGCGTCGCTGTTGAACTGGTACGCGCGGCCGGTGGCGACGGTCTCGACGGCGAACCCCAGATCGACCAGCGCCTTCCGCGTGCTGTCCGCGACGTTGTCGGTCACGCCCGGCTTGTAGAGGACGTAGACCAGGCCCGCGACGTCGGCCGCCGCGGCTTGCACCGGGCGGATGGTGGCCTGCTCGACGACGGTGTCGACCAGCAACGTCGCCGCGGCCCGCTGGACATCAGCGACGGCCAGCGTCCCCTGCACCAAAAAAACCCGCGAGGAATGCACGTCGCGGATCGAACGGACGCCGAGCTCCACCGCCGACTTCGCGACGGACAGCCCTTCGCGATCGACCTCGCCGGCAGCCGGTTGAATGCGGACTTCCCACAGGGTCATTGCTGATTCCGACATGAAACTTTTATCCGTCGAGCGCGTCGCGTTTTGTCTTCGCGGCTTGGAGCATGGTTTTCAAGGGTGCTACATAATCCGCACGCAAGGCCTGCTCAAACACGGCCAGTCTCTGTTGCATGAGCGATAATCCGTCGGCGACCTCCGCGGCGTTCTCACGCAGAATCGCGGTCCACAACTCGGGGTCGCCGGAAGCGATGCGCGTCGTGCCGGCAAACCCGGTCCCCGTCAGCCCGCGATCGGCGTCCGTCAGGCTGGCCGCCAATGCTGCCGCCACCACGTGTGGCACGTGGCTGGTCGCCGCCAACGCGCGGTCATGTTCCGCGGGACTGAGCGACACCACCGTCATGTCGAGCGCTTCCCAGAACCGACGCACCCGGGCGATGTCTTCTTCACGATGTTGAGCCAATGGCGTGATGACGCATGTGCGATCCGCGAACAGGTCCGCGTCGGCGTGCTCAAAGCCCTGCTTCTCGCCGCCCGCGATGGGATGCGAACCGATGAACGCCGGTTGGCGATCAGCCCACGAAGACAGCGCGTCGCACAGCCGGTGCTTCGTGCTGCCGGCGTCGGTGACGAGGCAACCCGGCGGCAAACGCGTCAACCAATCGGTCGCGCCGCGGGCGATCTGATCGACGGGCGTGCAGAAGATGACGAGCGCCGTGGAACCGACTTCCGCCGGTTCCGATGCGATGGCGTCAATCACACCGGTTGTCCGGGCCTGCTCCAATCGCTGTCGATTGCGGCCCACGCCCAGAATCCGCCGGGCCAGACCCCGCCGTCGGGCCGCGGCGGCAATGGAACCGCCGATCAGGCCGACGCCGACGATCGCCAGCGTGTCTTCCAAGGGGTCGGGGGCAGATGCAGGCATGATCGACGAATTGTAACCCTCTGGCGGCGAGCAATGGACGATGGGGGTGCCACGCAACGCCGTACGCAATTACAGGCAGGTTTTGTCCACAGATTACGCCGATTTCACAGATAGAAGCCAAGCAGAGAACAACGCAGAAGTAACGAGACCTCAGCAAATGTCCCTGTCTTGCAATCTGCGTAATCCGTGAAATCTGTGGATAAGCTTTCTTTCGTCGGACAATTGCGAGTGGCGATGCATGACACGGACACACTGTCTTCGGGGTGGCCGGCCAAACGTCAATCGGCACGGCCACGTCGAAGATTCCGTGACCGTGGCACCCCAACTCTTCTCGTGAGTCACCGCGGGAAGTATAACCGAATCGTCGGCGGATCGCCGCTTGACCCCGACTGCAGTGCGGAAGTACACTTTCGGCTTGCGTTTTTCATGGTCTGCCGAATCCGTTTGCGGCGAGGGTGCCGTGCCGCGCGCCATCATCAGCGATCTGCATGCGAATCTGGAAGCCGCGGAAGCGGTGATGGCCGACATCCGCCAGCAGGGGATCACCGAGGTCTATTGCCTGGGGGACATTGTCGGGTATGGACCGAATCCCTGCGAGTGCATCGACATCGTGATGCCCTGCCAGTTGTGTCTCCTGGGCAATCACGATCAGGCGGCCCTGTTCGATCCCGAAGGGTTCAACGCCGGGGCCGAACGGGCGATCTTCTGGACGCGCAAGATGCTGGAGTCGTCCAGCGGCCCGAAGGCGGAAAAGCGGTGGGATTTCCTGGGGGAACTCCCCCGGATGCACAAGGAGCCGAACTTCCTGTTCGTGCATGGTTCGGCCCGCAACCCGCTCAACGAATACGTCTTCCCCGAAGACATTTACAACCAGCGAAAGATGGAGCGGATTTTTTCGCTGGTCGAGAAGTATTGCTTCCAGGGACACACGCACATTCCGGGCGTGTTCACCGAGGAATTGAACTTCCTGGCTCCCGAAGAAATCGATTTCAAGTACGAACTCGGCCCCCGGAAGGCGCTGATCAACGTCGGCTCGGTCGGACAGCCGCGGAACGGCGACAGCCGGTCGTCGTACGTCGTGCTGGATGGCAACACCGTGTACTTCAAACGGGTCGAATACAATTGGGAAGCGACCCGCAAGAAGATCTACGAGATTCCCGACCTCGACAATTTCCTCGGCGATCGCCTGGCCGATGGACGCTGAACAGCGGCAAAAGTCGGGATTTCGCGTAAAATGGACCCCCGCGGGGTCCGCCGCGTGATCGGATTGTGTCCGGTCTGCGTTCTCGGAATGCCCCGGAAGAAATCGGCGGCACGAAGGAATCATCGAAACAGGGTTTGAGGATTTGTCCCCTCTCCCCCCAGAAGCTGTGGGGAGAGGGGACCAGACCTGCGACACACAGACAGCCCCACCCTCCGCCGCGAATGCGGTTCTGATCAGCGAGCTTGGCGACGACCATGGAACAGCAACGGCGGTTGATGCTCTTTTTCACGATCTCGCTGGCGATTTTGCTGGGCTGGTCGCAATTCCTCATGCCGTTGTGGTTCCCACCGCCCCCCAAAGCCGCGCCAATCGTGGGGAACGACGGCGACGACATCGGCCCGTTCGATTTCCCCGTCAGCGCCCTCTTCCCCGCCAACGTTGGCAGGGAGGCCATCGCCGCGGCCGTCGAACCGAAGGGGCCGGCGATCGCCGAGCATCCCGCGCAGACGGTGGAACTGGGATCGCTCGACGCGGACTCGCCGTTCTTCCTGAACGTGAAGCTGACCAGCCGCGGCGGGGCGATTGAATCGATCCGGCTCAACGACATCCGTTATCCCGAATTCGGCGAACGGGGCACGCCCCTCACGCTGGTCGGACACGATCCGCTCAGCGAGGAAAAAACCTTCGCGACACAGCTCGCCGCGTTCGATGACCAACTGAACGGCCGGACGCTGGAAGATCTCCATTGGGAAGTCGTCGCCGATTCGGTGACCGATTCCGCCGCGACGTTCCGCATCGTCTCGCCCGACGGCCGCATCGAACTGACAAAGCGCTACGAGATCCTGAAGCTCACCCCCGAGCAGGTGAAACAGCCGGAGCTGCGTGACAGTCTTGCCGACGGTTATCAAGTCGCGCTGTCGCTCGGCGTGAAGAATCTGTCCCCCACACCGTTGAACGACCTGGCTTACACGCTCCGCGGACCGGTCGGCTTGCCGCTCGAAGACCCGCTGAACAGCCACAAGTTCCGCGACGTCCGCATGGGCTTCCTGCGGACCGACGGCGGCGTCGATACCAGCACGTTCACCGCCCAAACGGCCGTCGAACAGGAGGAGAACCAGGCCATCGAAGTCTGGAAGCGGCCGATTCAGTTCCTGGGGGTCGATACACAATACTTCGCCGCGCTGGTGCAGCCGGTCGGCGATCAACTGAAGTCCCCCACCATCGAGGCGTCGCAGGCGGACGTCATCACCGCGGGCAAAGAGCCGCAGTTTGCCGATGTCAGCGTGCTGCTGACCTCGACGCCGCGGACGCTGGCTCCCGCCGGCGCGGCCGATGAGTCCGACCGCTTCACCGACCAGTACGTGCTGTTCGCCGGTCCGAAGCGCGAAGAACTGCTGACGGCGATGCATGCCGAAGCTGTGTTGGACTACGGCTGGTTCGCCGCGCTGGTGCGGTTCATGCTCGTCATTCTCGACAGCCTGCGGGGCATGGGGTTGAGTTACGGGCTGGCGATCATCGGACTGACGTGCGTCGTCCGGGCATTCATGTTCCCGCTCACGCGGTATCAGGCCCGCAGCATGGACAAAATGAAAGAACTGCAGCCCAAGATCAAAGTGCTGCACGAAAAGTACAAGAAGAACCCGGAATCGCTGTCGCCCGACGAAATGCGGCAGATGCGGGACGTGAACCTCAAGGTCTTCTCCGGCTGCCTGCCGCTGCTGTTTCAGATGCCGATCTTCATCGCGCTGTATCGGGCGTTGCAGATGTCGGTCGATCTGCGGATGGCGCCGTTCCACTTCTCCGGCAAGTGGATCGACAACCTTGCGTCGCCGGATGCGATGTTCGCCTTCGGATTCGCGATTCCGCTTCTGGGCTGGACGGAGTTCAACCTGCTGCCGTGGCTGAGCATCATTCTGATGCTGGTCAATCAGAAATACACGATGCCTCCGCCCGCCGACGAGGAGCAGGCGCTGCAGTACAAGATGATGAACGTGATGATGCTGGTGATGGTGGTGATGTTCTACCGCGTGCCGTCGGGGCTGTGCCTGTACTTCATCGCCTCGAGCATCTGGGGCACGGCCGAGCGGTTGCTGCTGAAAAAGTTCGCCGCGCAGACGAAGCTGACACCGTCCACGACCATTGATTCAACTGCCGCCCCCGCAGCTACGACGACAACCACGCCGGCTCCTGCGGCGAAGCCGTCGATGCTGGACGAATTCAAGGCCAAGCTGCGCGGGTTGCAGGAGCTGGCCGACAAGGACTCCAGCCTCACTCGCGGCAGCAACGAGCCGCCGAAATCGAAAAAGCAGCGCGGCCGGCGGTAACTGCCTTGTAGGAGCCGGGCCGTGTCGGCCCGGTCTTCGTACGCTCACCGGGGCGACACGCCCCGGCTCTGACGAGCAGCTCATGGCGATCGACCTGGACGACACCATCGCCGCGCTTGCGTCGCCGCCGGGACCGGCCGTCCGGGGCATCGTGCGATTGTCGGGCCGCGATGTCCGGTCGGTGTTGGATATGTGGTTCACGCCGACGGACGCCGCCATATGGTCCGCAGCGCGCCGACCGACGCGGCATCCGGGAACGTTGTCGCTGCCGGGCTGGCGGGCGCCGGTGAGCGTCGCCGTGCATCTGTGGCCGACGTCGCGGAGTTACACCGGCGAGCCGCTCGCCGAATTGCATCTCCCCGGTTCGCCGCCGCTGCTGGAAGTTGCCTTGCAGACGGCGTTCGCGCACGGAGCGAGGCCCGCGCGGGCGGGGGAGTTCACGCTGCGGGCGTTTCTCGCGGGGCGGCTCGATCTGTTGCAGGCGGAGGCCGTGCTGGGGGTGATCGACGCCGCCGATCATCGCGAGCTGGCCGCCGCGCTGGGGCAACTCGCCGGGGGCATCTCGCACCGATTGGCCGACCTGCGGCGCGATCTGCTGGAGCTGCTCGCCGATCTGGAGGCGGGACTCGATTTCGTCGAAGAGCATCTGGAGTTCGTCTCGCGTGGCGAAGTGCTGGCCCGCATCACCGCGGCTGCGACATTTGTGGACGCGCTGCTCGACCAAGTCACCGGCCGCATGCACGTCGGCGATCAGTACCGCGTAGTGCTGGCCGGATTGCCGAACGCGGGGAAGAGCACGCTGTTCAATGCGCTGACGGGAGCCGACCGCGCACTCGTGTCCTCAATTGCAGGCACGACGCGGGATTACCTCGTCGCCGATGTCGCCTGGTACGGCTGCCGGCTGCTACTGATCGACACCGCGGGGTGGGATGACGCCGCCGACCCCATCGGCGCGGCGATGCAGTCGCTCCGCGCGGGGCAGATGTCGCACGCGGACCTCGTCGTGTGGTGTACCGCCGCCGATGCCTCACCGACCGAACGCTGCGCCGACGACGAACTGCGGCGGACGTTATCGAACACCGTCATGTCCATCGTCACGAAGGCAGACATCGCATCCGCGATGGGACCTCTCGCCGTGTCCGCCATCACCGGCGACGGCATCGCCGATTTGCAACAGCGCATTTGCGAATCGCTCGGTACGACAACATCGGCGGGCCGGCAATGGATCGGCTCCACCGCGGCGCGCTGTCAGGAAAGCCTGCGCACCGCGGCCGATGCCCTGCACCGTGCAGTCGCCGCCGCCTCCCATCCCAACACCGGCGACGAACTGATCGCCGTCGAACTGCGGTCCGCCCTCGATCACCTCGGCACGATCGTCGGCGCAGTCTACACCGACGACCTGCTGGACCGCATCTTCAGCAAGTTCTGCATCGGGAAGTAGGTGATAGTTGGTAGTTGGTGGGCAGACAGGAATGTGACTCTTCTCTAGCGGTTTCAAAACCCGATTATCGTTGCGGCCGTTGGTGGCGGATTGGTCGAGGTCATGTACGCCGCAGGCGTTCGATCACACAGCCCAGGGTCGCGAGTCTGCGAGCGCACCCTGGGGAATTGGCGTGCGAGACGTATCGACCCTGAAAGGGTCGCATCACCGACGGCCTCAAACCGTGATGAAACCCTTTCAGGGTATGGGCTTCATCATCGATCACCACCCAGGGTGCGCTCGCAGACTCGCGACCCTGGGCTGTGTGATGCTACGCCTTCGGCGTAAAAACCAGGTGGTTCTGAAATGGCTTCTACCAACTACCAACTACTCCAGCCCGTAAAACACCATCCCCGTCAGCAGCTTCGGGTAGAAGTACGTGCTTTTCGGCGGCATGGTTTCGCGGTGGCCGGCGATTTCTTCGACGTCGTCGATCGTTGCCGGCGGGACGAGGCAGCCGAGCTGGAATTCGTTCGTCTTGAGCGCGGCTGTGACTTCACTTTCGAGATGCACATATTTGCACGCCGGCTTCGCATCCGGGAAGCGCGCGGGAAGCAGGTGGTCGAGCACCAGCTTGTGCAGGCGGCTGACGGCGAGGCCGCGCCAGGCGTCCGAGTGTTCGGCGGCAAGCGTGGCCATCGGGCTGTCGTCGGTCAGCCGGGCGTACAGCCAGCCGCCGTCGGCCGCGCATCCGAAGCCGAGCGCCGATTGCGAGCCGTCCGCGGTGACCATTTCCCACGTGTCGCGGCAGCCCTGCTCGCCGAGGCCCATGAACTCCAGTTGGAAATGCCCGTCGAGGGCCGTCCGCAACTCCTGCGTGGTGATCGTCGGCAGCCCGGACACCAGCCGGTGCGTGGGCAGGATCTGCAACC
>JAWXBB010000221.1:0-12948 GCA_034439795.1 Planctomycetaceae bacterium
ACGATTCCGTGGCTGGCGCGGGTCGTGGGACGATTCCCGACCGAGAAATCCCCTGAAGCGGCACCGCGACCGTCACGGTTCCGATTGCCGCACGAAGCGGTCTGGCTGGGTTTGGGCGTCACGGTGGTCTTGCTGCTGGGCGGCCTGCTGGCTTCGATGTCGCGCGGTGCGTGGCTGGGGACCGTCTGCGGCACGGCGGCGACGATCGGGCTGGTCGGGCGCTCGTGGCTGCGACGCGGCGGCATCGTCTGGCTCATGGCAGGCCTGGTCGTCGCTGCGGTGTTGCTGTCCTGGTTGAATCTGCAGGCGGAACTGGGCGACCGGCTTTCCTCCCTGTCGCAGACGGAGCAGACGCTGAGCGGTCGCTGGAACCTGTGGCGCGACGCCGTCCGAATCGTGCCCGATTTCTGGCAGGTTGGCAGCGGGCTGGGCACCTTCGGCTTCGTGCAGCCGCAGTATCAGACCGGTCCCATGCGCGTTTGGTTCGATCAGGCCGAGAACCTGTTCCTGCAAGCCTTCGTGGAAGCCGGCGTCGGTGGCGGCCTGCTGTTGATCGCGGTCGTGGTCCTCGCACTCCTGTCGCTGCGGCCGTTGTGGCGCGCCGCAGGCGATTCCGTCTCCACCGCGGTCGCCGGGTTTGCGGTCTTTGCCATCGTCGGCCAGGTGGCGTGCGCCAGTTTCGATTTCAGCCTGCGCTATCCCGCGAACCAATGGGCGTTGGCACTCGTCGTCGGCAGCGCGTTGGGCTTCGCCGATCGGCTGCGACGACCGCCGACGCTCCCGAACCAGACCGTCTCCACAACCAGACGACTCGCGGCGTCGGGGTTGCATGCCGCGTTGCTGGCCGGGCTGCTCGCCGCGCGGTGGGAGGTCGCGTGGGCGCGGGGCGTCGATCTGGCGCTGGTCCGCGGCGAGACGGAGTTCGACGAACAGGGGATGTCCTCCGAGGACATCGATGACGCCCTCACCGGCCTGCGGATTTTGCTGCGAAATCGTCCCGATGATGCCGAGGCCCGGCTTCGCACCGCGGGGCTGCAAGTCGTCCGCTATCGTCAGGCGGCCTTTCGGGAATTGAAGGAAGAATTGGGGGCCGAACTGCCGGACGCCGACCTCTGGGCGTTGACCTCGCCGCAGGTGCTGCACGCGCGGGCTGCAGAATTCGCGCTCACGGCGGACGCCGTCAGTCTGGACGAACTGCGCAAGGAGCCGATCATTCACGAGCAGTTGCGACCCGCCTTGGACGAGGCGTGGCGCGCCCGCCAGGCAGGGCCGCTGTTGCCGGGGTCGCATCGCCTGCTGGCACAGTTGATGTTTCTGACGGACGATCCGCTGGCCGATGCGCCGCACATCCGGCGGGCGACGATGTTGATGCCGCAGAACCCGGAGGTCCGCCATTGGGCCGGCCGGATGCATTGGGATGCCGGCCGCGTTCCCGAGGCGCTCGCCGAGTGGCAACGCTGCCTGTCGCTGGCCGCCGAGTACGACGACGACATCTTCGAGACGGTCGCCGGGACCGTCCCCGTGGAGCGGGTCATCGTCGATCTGTTGCCGGATTCGCTCGCCGCCTTGTTGCGGATCGCGGATCGCCCATCGTGGCTGGACTTTGACGCCGAGGTTCGAACACGCCTGGGCGACAAGCTGCAAGCAATCGTGGATTCAACGCCCGCGGCCTCGCTCCCCGCCGGAGAATGGGAATACGCCCAAGGGCGCACTTCGCAATTGCACGACGATCTCGAAGCTGCACGTGCGCAGTTGCAACGGGCGACGGCGCTCGATCCGGAGCGCATCGAATGGCGGTTGATGCTGGCGATCGTCCTGCGGGACCTCGGCGAAACGCGCGACGCCATCCGCGAGGCCCAGGCGTGCGTCCGGCTCGCCCCCGACAATCCCGTCGCGCAGGCGCTGCTGCAATCGCTGATGGCCGCGGAACTGAACCGGCCGCGACGAGTCGCTCCGTGACTCGAAGGATTCCGGTCACGGAGTGCCCGGTCTACTTGTGAGCATTACGGATCAAATCGACCGGCCGGACGCACGCCGGTCCCTTTGACGCCCGTCAGCGTGTCTCCCAGATCCTGCCGCGCTTGATCGGCCAGCGACTTCAGCCGGGCGACGACTTCGGGATGCTCCGCGGCGACGTCGGTCTGTTCGCCGATGTCGCGGGCCAGATGGAACAGCGCGAGCTCCGTCGTCGCCTCGCGATATGGGCCGGGTTGGCCGTCCTTGCCGGGGCGTTCGATCGCGCGGTACTTGTGTGGGAAGTGCAGCTTCCAGTCGCCGCTGCGGATCGCGTGCAACTCCTGGCCCCAGTAATACAGATACGATTCGTGCGGCGTCTTGGCGTTCGGCGCTCCCGACAGCACCGGCCAGATGTCGAGACCGTCGATCTTGTGCGGCGGCATTGCGGCCCCGGCGAGCCTGGCGATTGTCGGCAGCAGGTCGATGGTGCCGACCGGTTCCGACGACACTTGCCCCGCGGGAATTTTGTCCGGCCAACGGGCGACGAACGGCACGCGGACGCCCCCTTCCCACGCGGTCCCCTTCCCTTCCCGCAGCGGCCCGGCCGATCCGGCGTGATTGCCGTACGACAGCCACGGGCCGTTGTCCGACGTGAAGATCACCAGCGTGTTGTCGTCCAACTTGCAGCGCTTGAGCGCCGCCAGAATCTCGCCGATGGACCAGTCGATCTCGGCGATCACGTCCGCGAACAGCCCACGCGGAAACCGGCCCGCGAACTTGTCCGAAACGAACAACGGCACGTGCGGCATCGCGTGCGGCACATACAGGAAGAACGGCTCGGCTTGATGCTGCTCGATGAACTGCACCGCCCGCTGCGCATACCACGTGGTGAGCTGCGTCTGGTCCGGGTTGTATTCGAGGATGCGTTCGGCCTCCATCAACGGCAGGTCGGGAAATTTGGACGTCGGATGTTTCGGCCACATGTCGTTCGAGTACGGCAGTCCGAAGTATTCGTTGAACCCGTTCTGCGTGGGCAGGAATTGCGGATGATGTCCCAGATGCCACTTGCCGAAGATGCCCGTCGCATATCCGCGCTGCTTGAGGACTTCCGCGATCGTCCATTCGTTCTCATGGATGCCGATCTTCGATTGCGGTCCGAGCGCCCCGAGAATCCCCACGCGGTTGGGATCGCACCCGGTGAGCAGCGCCGTCCGCGACGCCGAGCAGACGGCCTGGGCGACATAGAAGCTCGTCAGCCGGCAGCCTTCGCGGGCCATGCGGTCGAGGTGCGGCGTCGCAATGTCCTTCGCCCCGAAGCAGCCGATGTCCGCGTAACCCAGGTCGTCCGCGTAGACGATCACAAAGTTCGGGCGGGTCGCGTCGGCAGCAATTGCCGGTGCGCAGGACGCCGCGAACAGGATTCCCATCATCGCGAACGCGGCGAGCGAAGTCCGGCGGAACATGGTGTCTGGCTCTCGGAGTTCGATGCGGAGAAGCGCAGTGCGATTGTTCTGAGAATGTCGCCGCCCGTCAATGAACCCGCGCGATGTGGTGTGAAACGCCGCACTTGCCGGTGGGTCGGTTCCGGTGCAGGGTCTTCTCCGGTCCCCTCGCCCCCGTCATCGGGGGAGAGGGTTGGCCGAGCGCTTCGCAGGACGATGCTCTGTGCAATACCAACCCGAAGCGTAAGCGAGGACAAGACGAGCGCCAGCGAGGCGGCAAGGAGCGCTCGCCCTCGCTGACGCACCGGGTTGTTATTGGACCCGGCAGGGAGCGCTCGCCCCCTCACCCCAGCCCTCTCCCCCGAAGCGGGGGAGAGGGGGCCGGAAAGAGGCGGCCACAAGCGCCGCACCGTCCCCGCCGCGGAATCTGCCGGTTCCGGGCGTGTTCGGCGCTGTCTTGAGCGAATACCATGTTGGAACGGGCGATCCGGCTTGTGTCGCGCCGCCGCGTCCTGATATCACCCCGGTCTCCCCAGTTCCATGAACGCAATTGACTCGCAGGCAGCCGGTGCTCCGGTCGGATGGCGGGGCCGCTCGTGGCTCACCGCGATCGGCGTCGGCCTGCTGCTCGGCTTTTTGCTGGCCGCCTGGCTGCCGCCGGACCCGCGCGGGTTCGGCACGCACCAGCGGCTGGGATTGCCCCCCTGCACGATGAAGATGTTGTTCAACCGGCCCTGTCCCGGATGCGGCATGACGACCTGTTTCGCACACTTCGTTCGCGGACAATTCGGCGACGCGGCCCGGGCCAATCCCGCCGGGTTGCTGATCGCCGTGTCATGTGCGGGCCTCATTCCGTGGTGCTGGGCCAGTGCGGCGACCGGACGGTTGTTGGGGATCGGAGATCCCTGGCCTCCTTTGGCGGTGCTGCTGGCGAGTTGGGGGCTTGTCGGTCTCCTGGTGTGGATCGTTCGGTGGTGGGCCTGACGCGAAGGATCGCAAATGGGTCGGCAGTCTTCTTCCCCGCTGTGGCGGACCGCGCTCCTGTGGCTCTTGCCGCTCGGGCTGCTGTCCGGCTGCTCGCTGGGCGTGATGGCCAACCGCATGTTCACCGGCGACCCCACCACCCCCTCGCACTTCAAGGCGATGACCGGCACCGATCTGACGAAGGGCAAGGACAAGGTCGTCGTCATCTGCTCCACGCCGACCTCGGTGGAAGCCGACCTGTCGACGCTGAATCTCGACATCCTCGACGGCGTCTCGCGGAGGCTGAAGATTCACGGCGTCGAAATCGTCAGTCCGGACAAGGTCGCCAGATGGATTGACGAGAACGGCGGCGTGGTCCCCGATCCCACCGCGATGGCGAACGCTTTCGATGCCGATTACGTCGCCTGGATCGACCTGAACACGTTCTCGATCCGCGAAGAGCACAGCCCGAAACTGCTCCGCGGCCGCACGCAGGGCTTCGTCCGCGTGTTTCGCGTGGAGCAGCTCAGCGACGAGAAAATCGCCCTCGCCGCGTTCAACTCCGAGTTCACGTCCACCTATCCGGCCCACCAGCCGGTTTCCGAAAACGGCCGCTCGGCGCTGCTGTTCCAGAAAGAGTACATCGACCGCATCTGCGATGAGCTGGCCGAGAAGTTCTACGACCATCGCCCGAAGACCAGCATGTGAGGAGGGTCGAGAGTCGAGAGTCGAGAGCCAGCAAAGAGGCAAGGTTTCTTCGCCTTGTCTGGCTCTCGACTCTCGACTCTAGACTCTCGACCTAGAACGGACCCAACGCATGACCGCATTCGCACCGCTTCGCATCGTGTCGTCCGCAGTCCTGGCGCTCGCCCTCTGCACCGGGCTGGCCGGGTGCAATTACATTCTGATGGCGGGATACCTGATTGGCGGGCCGCCGACGATCGAGCCCGATTTCGACGTCGAGACGAAGGAGTGCCTGACCGACAAGGATGTCACCGTCGCGGTCATCTGCTACGCACCCAACGATGTGAAGTACAGCTTCGAGAACATCGACTCCGAACTCGCCAAATACGTCACCTTCCGGCTGCACGAACACAAGGTCGTGGTCATCAACCCCGACCGCGTGAAGGCCTGGCTCGACGAGCACCCCAACTGGGACAAGCCCGAAGAGCTCGGCGCGGCGTTCGACGTCACGTACGTGATCTACATCGACCTCAACGAATTCTCGCTTTACGAAGAGGGCTCGGGCACGCTCTACCGCGGCCGGTCCGAGGCCATCGTCAGCGTCTGGAAAATGGACGAGAACGAGGAGGCCGAGAAGATCTTCAGCAAGGATACGGTCTCGAAATTCCCCACGCACCAGCCGATCTCCGCGGCGGAGGAGACGTACAGCAACTTCAAGGCCCGGTATCTCTCGCGCCTGAGCGAAGAAGTCGGCCGGCTGTTCTACGAATACTACTTCGCGGACGATTTGGATTACGGCGGGTGATGGCTCCCCATTTCTCGCCGGGAAGAAAAGACCGCGAAACCGCAAGCGAGCGTCGAGGATCGTTCGGCATCGGAGACTCAAGAGTTTCCCAATGGACGCTTGCGGTTTCGCGGTCTTCTCGGTTTCCGATCTCCGGTCGGGACTAACGGAAATACTCCACGGCATTCTGGAAGATCCGCACGCCCTCCCCCGCCCCTGTCAATCCACGCCGCGTCCATTGCGGGTGCTGCGTGGCGAACAGGAACCGCTCCGGGTGCGGCATCAAGCCAAGGATGCGACCGCTGGGGTCGCCGAGGCCCGCCAGATCAGCGAGCGAGCCGTTCGGATTGGTAGACCATGCCGGTCCCGTTTCGTTCGCCGCGGATTGCCACGGGACGTACTTCAGCGCGGCCTGACCCCGGTCCTGCCAGCCCTGAGCGACGGATTCGTCGCGGGCGACCAGGCGGCCTTCGGCGTGGGCAACCGGCAGGTCGATCTCGTCGATGCCGCGCAGAAACACGTTCTTCGACGACGTGACCTTCAGCCGCACCCAGCGGGCCGTGTATTTGCCGTTGGTGTTCCAGGTGAGCGTCGCCGACCGCGGCGCGGTTTCGGCGGCGGACCAACTGTCGGCCCCGTCGGGGAGCACGCCGGCTTTGAGCAGCGTCTGGAAGCCGTTGCAGATGCCGAGGACGAGCTTGTCGGCGGCGAGGAACCGGGCGACGACGTCTTTCAGCCGCGACCGCATCTGGCTGGCGAAGACGACGCCGGAGCCGATGTCGTCGCCGTAGCTGAAGCCGCCGGGGATGCAGAGGATTTGATACGCATCGAGCTGTTCCGGCTGTTCGATCAACCGGAACAGATGCACGGCGTCGGACTGGGCGCCGCACGAATCGAACGCGAACGCCGTTTCGATCTCGCAATTCGTGCCAGGGGCGCGCAACACACAAACACGCGGGGCAGCCATCGAACTCCCTTATTTGGTGGACGGCGTCAATCATACCGCGACGAGCGTTGAGCCGCGACCCGGAGGGGAATGCAGGAAGGCGAACAGATTGACCACAAAGACGCGAAGAAACGCGAAGGAAGAATTAGGCATCAGGTGTCAGGCATCAGGATCGTGGGGCGCTCTAGCGCATCCGGCCTCTTACCTGACGAATGAAGCCTGACCGCTGACACCTGTCTTCCTTCGCGTCCTTTGCGCCTTCGCGGTTTTCCTGTCCTCTTCCTTCATTCTGGTTTGCTAAACTCGTGCGTGATCGGACCAAGCCTCTGGGATGGACCATGCCCCATTCTCGAACATTCCTGATGACCGCCGTGGTGGGATTCCTCGCCGGTCCCGCCATCGCCGCGCCGCCGAAGATTACCGCCGTGAAATCCGTCCCGCGGGCGATTCTCAAACTCGAACGGGATTACATCGCCCCGGTTGGCACGGACGACGCCGCGATCAAGGCCGGCACCGTCGTCGATGTCCTGCTGCAATCGGGCAAGCGGTACGACGCTCTGGAGATCGCCGACATCCAGCTTGCGAAGACTGCGAACACGTTCCGCGCGATCACGTTCAAGCCGTCCAAGGGGAACCCGTCGCGGCTCGCGCCCAACACGCTGTATCAGTTGCGGACCGACGACCGTGTGTTCGACGTCGTCTCCGATCCCGCGGCGAAGGCGTGGCTGCTGCTCGATCAGACGAAGCGCGACGAAGTCGCCGCCGCCCGGCTCGGCAGCCGTCAGGAGCAACTCTGGGGGACGCCCTCGCCGGAAGACGTCCGCGAGGCGCTCGCGTTCTACGAGGAACTCTTCCAGAAAGCGCAGACGATGTTCCCGATGCAGCGATTTTCGCGCGTCGAGACGAAGTATTTCCTCTTCTTCACCGACATGCCTCCGCAGCAGGTGGCGGGCTACATCGCCAGCCTCGACGCCATGTACGACCAGTTGTGCGTGCTGTTCGGGTTGCCGAAGGACACGAACATCTGGCTCGGCAAGTGCCCGGTGATCGCGTTCCTGAATCGACAAATGTTCCAGCAATTCGAGGCCGAGCACATGGACGTGCCCGACACGACCGGCTTTGCGGGGCTGAATCATCAATGGAGCGACGGCCGCGTGGTCACGGTCTGCGCCCGCGGGGACGACCCGGTGTTCTTCGCGGTGATTCTGGTCCACGAGACGTCGCACGGGTTTCTGCACCGCATGCGGTCCAGCGGAGACATTCCGCCGTGGATGAACGAAGGGATCGCCGACTGGATCGCCGCGATTGTCGTCCCGCAAAGCGACCACATCGCGAACCGGATGGCGGAAGCGATTCCGCGCATCCGCGCGACCGGCAGCCTCGGGGGCGACTTTCTCGACGACGACGGCACGATCGACCGCTGGCAATACGGCGTCGCGGCGACGGTCACGCAGTACCTGGTCTCGACCGACGCCAACGCCTACCGGGCGCTCATCACGGGCATCAAGGAAGGCTACTCGTGGCAGGAGGCGCTGGAGCTGACGTACGGCGCGACCTCCGCGGAACTCGCGGCCGCGTACGGGCGGCAGATTGGGATCCCGAATCTGCGTCCGTGAATTCCGTAGGGTGGGACGAGTCTTCGAGTCCCACCACGATCAATCACCGACGTGGTGGGACTCGAAGACTCGTCCCACCCTACAATCACACCAGGCAGTGCGTCTCATCGGCGAGGTAGTACATCGCCTCCAGCACGCGCGGGTCGTCCGCCGTGACGAGCGGGCCGGGCGTGATGATCTCCAGCGGCACCTTGTCCATCGCCTCTTTGTTCCGCACGATGAATTGCCCGATCACCAGCGACGTGCGGTGAATCCGGCAGACCGGGTTGACGCTCGTCGCGGCCAGCGTGCCGTTCTTCACGGCGTCGAGGCCGTCGCGTTGGCCGTCCACGGCGGTGATGAACATGTCCTTGTGGATCGTGTTCTTGACGGCGTCCACACAGGCGAGGGCCATGTCGTCGCTGTGGAAGAACGCCCCGGCGATCGGCGTGGTCTCCTGTTGCAGCAGCGACTCGAACGTGTTGCGGGCCTTCTCCTTTTTCCAGTCGCACCACCGCACGCCGCCGCCGATGACTTCGATGTCGGGGAACTTGGCGACGACGTTCTCGAACCCCTGCCGACGACCGACCGCGCCGCTGTGGGCGCTGAGGCCGCCGATGTGGATCACCTTCCCCTTGCCGTTGATCTTCTTCATCATGTGACCGACGGCCATTTCGGCCATGTTGACGTGATCGGGGGTGACTTCGCACCACACGCCAGTGTCGCGCATCTGGTCCATTTCGACCAGCAATGTGTCCATCGAAATGACGGGAATGTTCCGCTCTTTGAGCCGTTTCGTCGGTTCGGCGAGCGAGTCGATCTGCACCGCCTGGAAGCAGCAGAAGTCCCAATCGCGATGCACGATGGCGTCGATCTTGTTGCGCTGCTTCTCGGGGTCGAATTCGCCGTCGACCCATTCGATTTCGACGTTGAGCAACTGGCCCCACAGCTCCGCGGTCTTTTTGCCGAGGGCGCACCAGGTGCTTTGCAATCCGGCGTTGGAGAAGCAGGCCCGCAGCGGTCGCACGCCCGAATCGCTGATGGCGGCCGAGGACATCGAACCGGCCGGCCCCGCCGGCACGCAACCGGCGGCGAGCGTCGCGGCGCTCAGCCCGGCGAGACCCAGAAAATCGCGGCGTGTGCAGTCGATGGTGTGCGTCATGAATTCGCCCGTGGTGAAGATCGTAGGTGATGGGAGAATCCGTATCGTGCCCCACAGGTCGATCGGTTGCAAGCGCGGGTCCGGGTCGCGCGCCCCGAGCGTGTGCGTCTCGATTATGGATGGCGTTTTCCTCCGGCCCCCTCGCCCCCGCTTCTGGGGAGAGGGTCGGGGTGAGGGGGGAGCGCTCCCTGCCGCGTTCACTACCAACCCGAAGCGTCAGCGAGGGCGAGCGCTCCGATGAGTGACCCGGACGCTCCAAGCGTCCGGGTCACTTGCCCCTCGCTGACGCTTCGGGTTGGTATTGCCGAGTCATCGTCCTGCGGAGCGCTCGGCCCCCTCACCCTAACCCTCTCCCCCGAAGCGGGGGCGAGGGGACCGGACAGCAGCCTCTGCAGAGCGAAAGACGACGTTGCAAGCGCTCGGTTGTCCCGCTTCGTCAGCCGGGGTATCGTGCGAATTGACGAGAATGCGACACCAGAGACAGCGCGCAGGAGCAGACCGTGACGGAACGGGTGGTGATTATTGGGTCGGGACCGGCCGGTTGGTCCGCGGCGATTTACGCCTCGCGGGCCAACCTCGAACCGCTGGTGTTCGAGGGGGCCCAGACCGAAGACAACCGCATCAAGGGGACGCTCCCTTTGGGGCAGTTGTCGCTGACCACCGAGGTCGAAAACTACCCCGGTTTCCCCGCGGGCGACGTCGCCGGGTTCCTCAAATCGGCCGTGCCGGAGCAACTGGTCCCCTACCGCGACGCCAAGTCACCGCACGGCATCACCGGCCCCGAATTGATGGAGCTGATGCGGCAACAGGCCAAGAACTTCGGCACCCGCGTGATCACCGACGACATCGTCAGCGTCGATCTCTCCAAGCGGCCGTTCAAGCTCAAGTCGCTCGAAGGGAAAGAGACCGAGGCGCATTCGATCATCATCGCCACGGGCGCAAGGGCGAACTATCTCGGGCTGCCCTCCGAAGACGCCTACAAAAACCGGGGCGTCTCCGCCTGTGCGGTGTGCGACGGCGCGTTGCCGCGGTTCCGCAACAAGCCGTTGGTGGTCGTCGGCGGCGGCGACAGCGCGATGGAGGAGGCGAGCTATCTGACGAAGTTCGCGTCGACGGTGTACCTCGTCCATCGTCGCGACGAGTTCCGCGCCAGCAAGATCATGGCCGAGCGCGTGCTGCAGAATCCGAAGATCACGGTGAAGTGGAGCTCCGGCGTCGACGAAGTGCTGGGCGACGACAAGGCCGGCGTCACGGGGGTCAAGCTGCGGAGCCTCAAGACGAACAACGTCGAGACGCTGGACGCCACCGGCATGTTCTGCGCGATCGGGCACTCGCCAAATACGGACTTCTTGAACGGCCAGTTGAAGATCGACGACAAGGGATACGTCGTCTGGACGGAAATGTTCCGGACCTGCACCAGCGTGGAGGGGGTGTTCGCCGCGGGAGACGTCGCCGACAGCTACTACCGGCAGGCGATCACGTCGGCGGGCACCGGCTGCATGGCGGCCCTCGACGCCGAACGCTGGCTGGCCGCGAACGGCGTGCATTAGGTTTTTGCCTGGTCCCCTCGCCCGCCGCTTCGGTGGGAGAGGGTTAGGGTGAGGGTGCCTTTCTCTTCGACTTGCCAAGCAGAAAAGACCAAAGCACCCTCACCCCCGGCCCCTCTCCCGTCGAAGCGCCGGGCGAGGGGTGAGATGAGTTCCTCCGACATTCGAGACGTACACATGCTCACCCAAGCCGGTTGCCTTTCCCGCCGTGCCCGATTGTGGTCGATGGTCCCCGCCGAGCTGGAGTGGGTGCTGATCGCCGACCCCCGGCACGTGATGTATTTCTCCAATTTCCTGGTCCATCCGCTCAGTTTCTCGGCGGGGGAGCGGGCGTGGCTGCTGCTCGAACGGGAGGGCAAGGCGACGCTGCTCGGCGACAACTTCACGCTGCGGTCGCGCGTTGGCGAGCCGTTCGTCGATGACGAGGTGATGGTCCGCTGGTACGACCACAAGCATTCGGTCATGAACCGCGATCACGCCTTGTTGCAGGCAACGCAGCAGATTTCCGAGCGGCTGTACGGCCGGCCGGGGGCCGTCGAAGCCGAATGGTTGCCCATCGGCGCGTTCGAGCTGCTCGGTCTCGACCAGGAAGCGCATTCGGTCAAAAAGGAGTCGCGCAGCCAGGCGCGACGCGATCCGATCGACCTCGGCACCGTGATCCGGTCGCTCCGTCGCACGAAGGAGGCCGACGAGATCGCGCTGTTGAAGGAATGCATGCGCGCCGGCGAGGCGGGGCAGATGCGGGCCCGCGAAATCGTCCGGCCGGGCATTTCCGAGTTCGAGGTCTTCCGCGAAGTGCAGAACGCCGCCCTCGCCGCCGCCGGGCGGCCGGGGTTGATCTACGGCGACTTCCGGGCCTGCACGCCGTCCAAGCCCAAACAGGGGGGCTTGCCGACGGACTACAAATTGCAGTCGGGCGACCTGTTCGTGCTCGATTACTCCGTCGTGCTGGAAGGCTACCGCAGCGACTTCACCAATGCCTTGGCCGTCGGCGAGCCGAACGCGCATCAGCGGCATCTCTACGACGTCGTGATGGCGGCGATGAAGAACGGCGAGACCGCGCTGCGGGCCGGGGCCAAAGCCCGCGACGTGTTCGATGCGACCGAGAAGCCGATCCGCGACGCCGGCCTCGCCGACAAGTTCGCTCACCACGCCGGGCACGGCATCGGCCTCGCCCACCCCGAACCGCCGATTCTGGTCCCCGACAGCGACGATTTCTTGATGGAGGGGGACGTCCTCACGCTGGAGCCGGGCCTGTACGTCGAAGGCATCGGCGGCATCCGCATCGAGCACAACTACCTCATCACCGCGACCGGTTATGAGCGACTGAGCAACCATGCGATTTCGCTGTATTGAGGTATGAGTTCAAGTAGCGTGCCGTCTCTTGTCTGGCCCCCTCGCCCCCGCTTCGGGGGAGAGGGCCGGGGTGAGGGGGCGAGCGCTCGTGCGGCGTCCAACACCAACCCGAAGCGTGAGCGAGGGCGAGCGCTCGTTCGATGAAGATTGCTCCCTCGCTGACGCTTCGCGTTGGTAATCTGTCGTCATCGCCTTGGAGAGCGTCCGGCCCCCTCACCCTAACCCTCTCCCCCGAAGACGGGGGCGAGGGGACCGGACAAGAGTAACCATCAACGAGTTCACTTCATCGCTTGCCGAGGATTGTCATCGTGTTGCCGTGGATCGCGGAGGAACTCGCAGCGCTGACCGACGCCGGCCTCCTGCGTCGTCGCCGCGAGCTGCGTCTGCTGCCCGACGGTTGGTGCGAGATTGACGGCCGCCGCGTGCGCAACTTTGCGGGGAACGATTACCTCGGCCTCGCGTCCGATCCGCGGGTCATTGCGGCGGCGGAAGCGGCGCTGCGGGAGTACGGCG
>JAWXBB010000222.1:0-28301 GCA_034439795.1 Planctomycetaceae bacterium
GGCTGCAACCGCTGCGTGCGGACGCTGAGCTCCTCGACCAGCTTGACCATCTTGCGACGGCCGTGATTGAGCCGGGTCTCGGCGTCGCGGCGCTCGGCCGGCGTGAGGTGCGAGTCGATCGACGACTCGAAGTCCTCGATCGCCTTCCGGCGCAGGTGTTCCAGCGTCTTCAGATTGTGCGGCATCCGGCCGAGAATCTGGTTCTTCTCCAGACCCTCGGTCACCGACACCTTGATCGTCCGGTCGAACGGGAGTTCGCCGAGATGGACCTTGGTGAGGATGTCGAGGCAGGTCTTGAGCGCGTACTCGGACTCGAGCAACTGGTGCCGGAACCGCTTGCGGGTGATCTCGATCTTCTTGGCGAGCGAGATTTCCTGCTCGCGGGTCAGCAAGGGAATCTCGCCCATCTGGGTGAGATACATGCGGACCGGGTCGTCGATCTTCTTCGACTTCTCGTCGCCGCCCGGGTCTTTGGGCTTGGACGCGCGCGACCGCGTCTTGGTGAGCGCCAGCGGGATGTTCAGCCGCACCTTTTCGTCGGCGACGATCTCCATGCCCAGTTCGGCGAGCGAGTCGAGCAGGATGTCGAGCTTCTCCGGATTGACCGCCTCGTCGGGCAGATAGGCGTTGACCTGCGAGAAGGTCAGGTAGCCCTGGGACTGCCCCCGAGCGATCAGGTCGTTCAATGAATCGTCCATTCGATGCACCGGCTGTCCTCCCCAAAGACTCTGTTCACGATGGCAATTTGCGCACAGCGCGTTGCTGATGAAAGCTCGACGCCTGCTTGAGCAGATCCCGCAGTTCCGGATCCAGTCCGTCTGCGACATCCGGGCGGCTGGCCAGCCGCCCCCTCCTGATTTCCTGTCCGTCGCATTCCCGACGCCACGTCAGCCGCGACAGCACCTGACGCAACAGGCCCGCCGACTCCGAGTCGGACTCATGGCCGTCACTCCCCCGTCCCTCCGGGGAGGTCGCCGCCTCCTGCGCGAGCAGCCCGGCGATGTTCCGCATCGTCGCCTGCTCGTCGATCCACACCGCCAAACTCTTCAGATGCGGGCAGTCCACCGCCGCCAGCAGCTTGTTCAAGTCCGGCGACTCGCCGTGATCCCAGAGATCGAAGGCGGTCGCCAGCAGTTCGCGGAGCGGCTCGTTGCGGATGTCATCGGTCCCGATCTCGCGCCGCACCGCTTCAATTGTATGCGGGGCGGTAAAGAGGATCTGCAATAATTCGGTTTCCAGCAAATCGTCCTTCTTCGCATTCCGCTGAAGCGAAACGACCGCCTGACGACGCACCGCCGACTCGTCCGCGACCGCCGCGTCACCTGCGGGAAGTTTCCGATTCGCACCGCTCGCACGGCCCTGCTGCAATTCCCGCAAGCGCCGCCGCGCATCCGATTCCGACACCGCCACCCGCTGCGCCAGCCGGGCAATCAGCGCACTTTCGCGGACCGTGCCGGGCAGGCCCGGCACAACCGTCAACAGCGTCAGCAGCTCGTCGAGCGTGCGCATGCGCCCGTCGATCGAACTGCTGCCGTACTGTGTCTGGCAGTATCGCAATTGATGTTCCCAGGCCTCCGGCGCCTGTTCGATGAGGTTTTCCAAAGCGGACACGCCGTGCGCATCCAGATATTCGTCAGGGTCCTTGAATCCGTTCGGCAGTGTCACGATCCGCAGGTCGAGGTCTTGGGCCAGGAACTTCTCGATGGCCTTCCGCGCGGCATCCAAACCAGGCCCATCTCCGTCATACACCAGAACCACGCGACGAGCCGACCGCTTCAGCACTGTGACCTGCGATTCAGTCAAGGCCGTGCCGAGCGTAGCCACTGCGTTAACTACTCCGGCCTGGTGAGCTTTGATGCAGTCGGCGTAGCCTTCCATCACCACGGCGAGACCACTCTTGCGAATGGCATCCCGCGCATGATGCAGCGCGAAGATCGTCCGATTCTTCTGAAAGACGGGCGTCTCCGCAGAGTTCAGGTATTTCGCATTCTGCGAGTGGCGGGTGTCGGGCAGGACACGTGCTCCAAACGCCACAGTGCGGCCACGTTCGTCGCAAATCGGAAACATCACGCGATCCACGAAGCGATCGTAATAGCCGCCGCCAAATTCGCTGTTGTCGATGAGGTTCGCTCGCAGCAGCAAATCTGTCGGGAACTGCCCGTGATTCCGCTCTTCGATCCAGTGTCCGTCGTCGGGATGAAACCCCAGCCGGAACTTCTCAATGGTCTCACCCCGGAATCCGCGCGAGCGGAGATAGTCGCGGCCCCGGTCTCCCTGAAGGCTGTGTTGCAGGCAGTGATGGAACTCGTTCGCGGCCCAGCCCAGCACGTCGTACAGTGGGGTCTTTTCGACCTTCTCCCCCTCGAAATTGCGCTGGAACGTCGGGAGCTCGACGCCGGCCCGGCGGGCCAGCATCACGAGCGCTTCGCGGAAGCCGATGTTTTCGTACTTCATCACGAAACTGAAGCAATCGCCTCCTTCAGTGCATGACCAGCACTTATAGGTCTGCCGCTCGGGGTTCACCTGGAATGAGGGATTGTGATCGTCGTGAAACGGACAAAGTCCCTTAAACAACCGGCCGCCGCGCTCGGGTTGCAAAGTGAGCGACTCGCCGATCAGTGCGACGATGTCGGTGCGCGACCGCACCAATTCCTTCACATCGCCTGCCGATTGCAAGTTCACCGATCGTTCCCCGTGCTGAGCAGTGTGCGATCACAACCGATCGGCGAAACCATCGCAGCAGCGGAGCCAGACCGGAAATCGGCCCCGGAGGCGGAACGAGCGCGGGTCTTGACAAATCGCGTGAGGTGACGGCGTCACAGGGCTGGTGGCCGGACATCCGTCTGCCGGGATTGTAACGCGGGACCAGTGGCCGTCAAGCAGTTCAAGCGGAGGTCTGTCCCGCATTTTCCGACGCAACACCCTACACACCAGCCGGGTTGACGACATCCCCCGCAGACTGACGACTTCGTGAACCGGAACCGCCCTAGTGATCTTCAGCATCAAGATTCGCTGAAGAACTGGCCAGAATCTGGCGAGGCGACGGTTAGCTGGACAGTTGGTTTTCTGGAAAATGACGATCAAGGAACGGCGGCGCGCGGTCGCTCGAATATGGCACTCGCTCTACAGAATTGAGCAGTGTCTCCGGGGTGCCATGCTTGCAGCTTTGGGCAAGCATGTCTTCGGGCAATCAACGCACGGAATGGGGGTATCGCAGACCAGGGATCGTTTGCGAATGTCCGGCATCTGCCTCGCAGGTCGCACGACCATGCCAACATGCTTGCCCAAAGCTGCAACATGGCGCCGGGCACTGCGCTCACGCCGGAGGGCCGGCCGGAGTTGCCGGTGCTTCCGGAGCGGCGGCACTCACCTCGTAGAGCGGGTGATCGCCGAACTTCGCCGGGCACTTCGGACACTTGGCTTTCGCAATCGCCTTGCCGTTCAGCCCGCCGATCTTTTCCTTCTTCCGCGCGTCCTCGCTGACGACGAGGCTGCATCCGCCGCACAGCCAGCCGGTGACCTCCAGCTTGAACGCCGGGTCTTTCTGATAGTATTCGAGGCCCAGCAATTCCCTGACCGGCACGTCGCTGTAGTGGCATTTCAGCGTGTTGTAGGTGTCGGTCACCGGGACTTCCGTGTTGCCGCCAAAACCTGCGATGCCCGCCACGCTCTCCAACGCGGCCGTGAACTTGCGGAATTCCGACAGGCTGAACGTCAGATAGTCGGTTTGCGTGGCGTCGGGCGTTTTGGGCAACCGCACGGCAACCCGTCCGACCCCGAACACGGGAATGTTGCCGAACAGCGATTCGACATCGGGCGGCGACGGCTGTCCCATCGCCAACTGCGACAGCGACGCCGTCGGAATCAGCCGCTGCGCACCAACGGCCAGGCCGTCGAGCTTTCCCTGCCCCTTCAAGGATTCCTGAGCGGCCTGGCGAATCGCCGGCTTCTTCTTGAGATTGCTGCCCATGAAGCCGGCAGCTTTGACCAGCGTCAGGATCAGCAGGCCCTCGCTGGAGAACGCCAGATCGACGAGCGTGAAGTCGTTCTTCAGACTGTCGGCCTTGATGCGCAGCTTCTGCGGAACGACGGCATGCAGATGCACGTCCTCCATCCAGCCGCGCCATTTGGCGACTGTATGGGGATCGGCGGTGACTGTGGCGAAATCGCCGGCCGGGGTGACCGCCTTGGACTTCGCCGTGGCTTTCGGGACGAAGAACGTCGAACCGCATTTCGGGCACTTGCCCGCCCGGCCGCGGTGCCGATCCTGCACGCGGACGCGACAGCCCATCGGGCAATAGACGACGAACGTGACCTTCTCCCGCAGTTGCTTGCGAGTCTGCTGAATGTCGAGTTCTTCCGCCTTGGCGATGTCCAGCAACGCATCGCCACCCGTGGCTTCCGAATGCGAGACGCTGTTGTCTTCGGAGGCCGGCTGCCCGTCGGCCGCCGCCGCCGCCTCGGTGGCAACAGGAATGGATTCCCCGCCCGGCGGGGGACTCGGCGGCGCGGAGCCGTCATTAATTTCGGGCAGCGCGGTCGCCAGCGCATACCCGTCGTCGGCAACTCGCGATCGGCTGCGCGATTCTTCGAGCTGCACCGAGTCGGCCAGCTCGAAGGCAAAATCGTCGTCCGAGGCGCGAATGACGCCGTCGATGTCGCTGGCGACAACCTGCGGCGCAGGCCGCGTGATCTCGAATTTCCACGGACCCGACCGGGTGGTGGTCTGCGGCGCGAGCTCGGGCAGGTTCACCCGGTGCTTCGCATAGTCGCCGTGATTGGCCACCATGTCGTCGTAGACGGCTTTGATCTCCTCGCGCGTGAACTTGCCGCAGTTCCAGCAGCGCACCAGTCCGGTGCGATACGTTTCCCCGCAGTGGTTGCACAAGTGCAGATCGTCGGCAATGAGGTGATCGGTCGGCAACACCTGCGGGACGTCGTCGACGGCGTGCTCCGCAAAGCCGTGATCGCAGACATGGCAGCGCGCGGCGTCGCTCAGCACCATCGCATTGCATTGCGGGCAAGTGATAATCGAGATGGTCATCGGTTGCCGCCGCTCCCCAGGTGACTTGCTTGTTGACGACCGTCCAGCCGACCGCGCGACGCGGTGGATCGTCCTGTGAAAAACGAATGAACAACGATGGAGTAGACAAGGAGTCGATCAGATTCGACCCCGGCCGAACGGGAAAACTGTACCAAACAGCAGCGGGGGCTGGCATCCTGGAAAACCCCAGCATGCCAGCAAATCGGACAGCCGGACAGAGTTTGCCGCAAATCCGGGCGGCGGCCGGACACCCCGACAGACAAATCCACCGGCGGTCCGGGTTCAACAAACGAAGCGTTCCGACCGGCCGACGGTCCTTTTCACGGCACTGGCGATCCTCTCCGAGATCCGCATGGCGACGACGACAGCATTGGCGTCACAGTCCTTAACTCCCCTCGTGCCACCGGATTCCGCAGAGGATGTCGGCCGGGCCGTCGATCAGCTTCTGCGCGCCGCCACGGCGGCCCAGGCCAGCGACGTGCATCTCCGCCCGGCCGCCGACGGGTTGCACCTCCTCTGGCGGATGGACGGCGTGCTGCAGGATCGCGGCGTCTGGCCGGCCCGGTGGATGGCCAACGTCGTCGGCCGGCTGAAAGTCCTCGCCGAGTTGCTGACCTACCGCACCGATCTGCCGCAGGAGGGCCGGCTCAAGGGGGGCGTGGACGGCATCGAAATGCGGCTCAGCACCTTCCCCACATTGCACGGCGAGAATGCGGTCGTGCGGTTGTTCGTCGGCGCTGGTCCATTGCGGCAACTGGAAGAGTTGCAACTGCCGGACGACATCCTGGATTCCACCCGGCGGTTGCTGTCGGGGACATCCGGCTGCGTGCTGATCGTCGGCCCCGCCGGGAGCGGCAAGACAACCACGGCGTATGCTGCCTTGCGGGAATTGCAGCGATCGCACGGTTCCGGCAAAAGCCTGGTGACGCTCGAAGATCCGATTGAATCCGAACTCGCCGGCGTCGCGCAGACGCAGGTTCATCGTCCCGTGGAGTTCACGTACGCCGTCGGGCTCAAGTCGCTGATGCGGCAAGACCCGGACGCGATCCTCGTCGGCGAGATCCGCGACCGCGAAACGGCCGAGACGGTGTTTCAAGCCTGTCTGACTGGGCATCTGGTGCTGACAACGTTCCATGCCGGCAGCGCGGCCCAGGCGGTGACGCGGTTGCTGGACCTCGGCGTCGAACCGTACCTGTTGAAATCGGGCCTGCGCGGCGTGCTATGCCAGCGCTTGCTGCGCCGCTTGTGTGCGTGCGCGGTCTGGACCGAATCCGAACCGATTGCGTTCTGGCCCGAGGTCCGCAAGCATCGGCAACCCGTTGGTTGCCTCGACTGCTGGCAGACCGGTTATCGCGGCCGGGCGGTGATCGCCGAACTGCTGATCCCCGACGAACTGCCCGGATTCACGACGGCGTTCGACCGCGGTCCGGTGGCCGATCGGGAACAGCTTGCCGCCCAGGCGGGATTGTCGTTGCTGTGGGACCGAGCCGCCGAAGCGGTATCCGCCGGCATCACCAGCCCGGCGGAGGTCGTGCGGGTGCTCGGGTTGCCTCGGCTCAATAATCCGACAACGCGTTAGACAAATCGACTGACGAGCCGGGTCTAGCAGTGACAGATTTGGTTAGCCGCGACCCGGAGGCTTTGCGCAGGGGAGCGCTGCGTGGAGCGCGCATCACGTTCCGCGTGCTAACAAGGCGGGTTGATTTCATTTCCGGTTTTAGGAAGCCACGACAATGGCGGCGGCGGGGTTTCACGAACTGCTCGTTCTGAACGCCGAGATCGCCGCGCTCGTGCGGGCTTCGATTCCGCTGGAACTCGGGCTGCGCCGGTTGGCGGTGCAGGAGACGGGCCGGTTGGGTCGCCTCGCCGAACGGATTGCCGTGCGGTTGGAAAGCGGGATTTCGCTGGTGGACGCCGTCCGACAGGAGGGGGGCGTGGTCTCTCCGCTGTATGCGGCGGTCGTGGAGGCGGGGCTGCGGTCCGATCGGTTGCCCGAGGCGCTCGACAGCCTGGTCGAGATGGGCCGCACGATTGAAACCGTTCGCCGGCGAGTGTCGTTGTCGCTGATGTATCCGCTGGTCGTGGTGGGGTTCGCGTACCTGCTGCTGAGTCTGTTCGCCGCGGTGGCGTTGCCGATGATTGCGGAGGGTTGGGATCTGAAGTCCCCGTTGCGGACGTCGATGCTGCCGCTGATCATGGCGGTTCAGCGGACCGCCATCTGGTGGATTCCCGGTTTGCCGATCCTGGCGATCGCCCTCGCGAACGCCGTGAGTTCGGCGTGCCGGCTGTGGGGTGAGTCGCGGTCGCTGCCGGTGTCGCGCGGTTTGCGGGGCATCTGGAGCGGCGTCTGGATTCCGGGCGTGCCGAAGCTGTTTGCCGATCTGGATCGGTCCCACGTCTGTCGCGTGCTGGGACTGTTGCTGGAACACAAGATCCCGTTGCCGGAAGCGCTGCGGCTGACCGCCCGGACGACGGAATCGCCGCCGCTCGCGGAGAGTCTCGATCAGGTCGCGAACGGCATTCAACAGGGACGTTCGTTGATCGCCGAGGTGCATGTCGCGCAGCGGTTGCCGTCGCTCTTGGCGCAACTGCTACGGGCCGGCGCGGCGGATTCGGATTTGACGGCGGCGCTCAATCAGGCCGCGGAGATTTACCGCCGCCGGGCGCTGCGGCGGGTGGAGTGGCTGCGGGCCACGCTCACGCCGGCGCTGACAATCTTCCTCGGCGGCACCGTGACGCTGGCGTACGCGCTCTGCTTCGTGCTGCCGTTGACCTGGTTCTACAAAGAACTGCTGAATCCGTTCGCGAATAAATAACCCCTCGTGGGCGCGATGATGTCCGAACAAGACGCACTTCCCGATGACCGCGAGGCGACTTCGGCGGCCGGTTCGACCGGACCGCAGGAGATCACCGATTGGGTTGACGCGCCGCCGGCCTCCAATGGGCGGTTGCCGTTGTCGCTGCTCACGAATCTGCGGGCGCTCAGTGAAGACATGTCGCCGAGGTGGTTGCGGAGCGTGCTGGGCGAGTTGAGCGATCGCGTCGAGCGGGGCGAGCCGTTGTCGGTGGCCTTCACCGCCGTACGGCAGCGGTTGCCGAAAGGGCTGGTCTCGCTGTTCGACGTCGGTCTGGCCCGCGGCCGGATCGACCTGTTGTTGGGATCGTACCTCGATCACGTGCGGCGGATGTCGGACGTACGGGCCTCGATCTGGACGTCGCTGTCTTATCCGGTGCTGCTGACGGCGGTGGTGGCGATTCTTGGACTTTTGTTGACGCTGTTCATCGTGCCGATGTTTACGAGCATCTTCGAGGACTTCGGCACGGAGTTGCCGGCGCTCACGCTGTTCTACGTGTCCCTGTCGCGGATGGTTCGGCAACAGGGGCTGTGGATTCTGCTCGCTGTGATCGTGCTGGCGGCCGGTGCGTGGGGCTTGATGCGGGCGATCGGCGGGCCGGCGTTGCCGCAACGGTTGTTCCGCGAGATTCCGTGCTTTGGCCGCGTATTCCGCTGGGCGTCGCTGGCGGGGTTCACGGAGACGCTGGCGATGCTGGTGGACATGCAGTCGCCGTTGCCGGAAGCGTTGCGGCTGGCCGGACAAACGACGGACGACCTGACGCTGTCGGAACGTGCGGGCAAATTGGCGACCGCATTGGAACAAGGAAAGCCGCTCGGCGAACACGGCACGGGCCGCATGCCGCTGGGCCGCGAACTGGCGGGGGTGATGCGGTGGGCCGACAAGCCCCGGCTGTTCGCCGATGCGTTGCGGTCGTCGGGAGAAATTTTCGCCGCCCGGTCGCGGGTGGAGCTGCATCTGTTGACGTGGCTGTTCGAGCCGCTGCTGTTGTTCGGCGTCGCGGTGATGGTGGGCCTGTGCCTGATTGCGATGTTCATGCCGCTCATCAAGCTGCTGAACGATTTGTCGTAGTGCCGGCCAGGTGCCGACGGTTGACAGCCTTGAAGTGATTTCGACTGCGATTGGGATTTGACGTGCCGTGATGCATGAAGACAAGCTTCCCTTCCTGATGCTGATGCTCCTCGCGGGGAGCGCGGTGATGACCGTCGGCATCACGGCGTGGCGGTGCGCGGTCAGCCTGCAGCGGATGTCGGCCGACAACCCGGAGCCGTCCAGCGGCGTCGCGTGGTATCGGATGGTCGGCTGGATCTTGATGTGGGGGGGCGCACTCAGCCTGTTCGCGCTCGCCGTGGGCAGCGGGGCGATGGCGGCTGCGGAGCCGGCCTTCGTCACGTGGTCGCCGGCCGCCGTCCTGGTGGCAGCGCTGACCCTCGCGGTGCTGAGCGTCGTGATCCGCGCCACTGCCGGTTTGCGGTCCTCGCTGATCGCCGCCGCCGAGTCTTCGGAATCTGACGACCGCGATGAGGCGTCGCCGTGGTCCGTCCTGAGCACCGGCTTGCTGACGCCGTTGGGTCTGCTGATGACCTGCGTGATCGCGACCGCGTCGCTGGCCATTCTGTTCGAGATTGGCGTGCTCACCTTCGGCATTGCGGCCTCGAACGAGCAGAACTCGGTCATCGTGCTGATGGCGGCGCTGGTCGCCGAAGCCGCAACGTTCACCGGGTTGCTCCTGGCGATGGCGGCGGAGACGCTGACGCTGCCGTTCGGGACGGTCGATGTTCGCCAACGCACGCTGTGGTCGCGGCTGTTGTCCACGATCGGCTTGCTTGCGGGCCTGGTGGCGATCGGCCCCCTGGTTGCGGTGGGGAGCATTGCCGCGCTTTTCCTGGGGGTGGCGGTGATCCTCTTCCCGGTGATCGGCGTCAGCACGCTCGGCGGTCGCCGCCGGGCCGGCGAACTGTCCGCCTTCTGGACGCTGCTGCACGCAGTCAAGACCCGCGCGCCGCTCGAGCGCGAACTCGAAGCCCAGGCGGAATCGGCCACGGGCCGGGCGCGGTTCCTGTTGTCCCGGACCAGCCGCGATCTCGCCGCCGGCATTCCCCTGGAGGAAGCCGCCTTCCAGCGCGGGTTGGTGCCCCAATCGGCCTGGCTGGAAGTGCGGGCTGGCATGTCGTCCGGGCTGCTGAAGGAATCGCTGCAAGCCGCCGCGGTCCGGGAAACCGAACGGTTCTCGCGGATGTCGTCGCCCGGCACGTCGCGGTTGTCGGCGGCCTATTTCGGGATCCTGTGGGGCGTGCTGGTGCTGATCACCTCGTTCCTCATGTATTACATCATTCCGAAATTCAAGAAGATCTTTGAAGACTTCAACACGGAACTGCCGGAGGTCCTGGTGAGCCTGATCAGGTTCTCGGACTTCATGGTCAACTACGGGCTGCTCGGGCTGCTGGGGATGGGTGTTGTGGCCAGTTGCGTGGCGATCGAATTGCTCGTCGACTACTACGGCTGGGAGGGGATGATCGAACGCTTCGGCAGCCGGTTCCGGCTGCGGTTCGCGACCCCCGATCTGCTGCGTGGATTGAAGTGGGCCGTGACGGCGCGCAAACCACTCGATGGCGTCTTGCAGGACATGGCGGCCACGCCGGCGACGTTTCAGGTGAAGAGCGGCCTGCATCGCGCGGCGGCGGCCATCCGCGACGGGGACGACCCGTGGGCGGTGTTGTGCGACGTCGGCTGGATTCGCAGCGAAGAGGCGGAACTGCTGCGGTGCGCCCAGGCGGCGGGTAATTTGCCGTGGGCGCTCGACACGCTCAGCCTGTCGGTCGCCAACCGCCGCAGTTACCGCACGGAGTGGTGGCTGCAGGTGCTTCATCCGGTGCTGGTGCTGACCGCCGCGGTGTTCGTCGGCTGGTTTGCCATCGCCATGTTCCTCCCGCTGGTCAAGCTGCTGAATGATCTGTCGTAATCATGATGACCCTTCGACGTTCTGAAATTGCCGTGCCGATCGAACCCCGGCCCCGCCACCGGGAGCGCGGTTTCACGCTCCTCGAGCTGATGCTGGCGCTCGCCCTGCTCGGCCTGTTCGCGGCCCTACTGACGCCGCTGCTGATGGCCTCCGCCCGCGAGCGCCGCACGGCGTTGCAGGAGCAACTCGCGCTGCAACTGGCCGCGAATCAACTGGAGCAGCTCACGCTCGCCTCGCCGGACCAACTGAAACAGTACGCCACGGCCCAGACCGTCCCGGTGACGGACGACGTCTCCCGCTGGCTGCCCGACGTGAAGCAGACGGTCGCCACGATTGCCACCGACCAGGGAGTTCACATCACCGTCTCGCTGACATGGCAACACCGCGCCGGAGTGATGCACAGGCCGGTCGTCCTCGAAGGCTGGTCCTACGCCGCGGGAGGCCAGCCATGAAATCAACAACACCCATCAATACTCGGGAAGTGGGTGGCCGGGGCTGGAGCCGCTTCGGCGAAGCCCCGGTCGGACGCGCGCTCACCGGGGCTTCCCTCCCGTTGGTCGGTCCAGCCCCGGCCACCCCCAGCGGACTGGTGACGCGAGCTAAGATCACCGCCCGTCGTCGCGGGGTATCGCTGATTGAGATGGTCACCGCGATCGCGCTCCTTGGGAGCCTGCTCACGGTCACGGCGACGACGCTGCACCAGGTGATTCGGACGGAAACCGTCGCCCGACGGAGCAACGACCGGTTGACGGCGGTGTCGCGGGCTGCGACTGCGTTCCGGGCCGATATTCATGCCACGACACAAATCACCGTGGCCGACGAAGGCCGCCATCTGACGTGCCGGTTCGCCGACCAGTCCGTGGTGGACTACGTCGTCGAGCCGACCGCGTTGCGGCGGACGTACCAGCCGTCGGGCAACGCCACCCCGCAACGGGAGGCCTACGTGCTGCACGACGCGACGGTGAGCTTCCGCAGCGAAGAGCGCTCCGGCCGCACGGTTTACACGATGCTGTGGCAGTTGCCCCCCGCCGGCGTGGTGTCGTCGTCGACGGTCCCCGTCGCGCCGGTTCCGATTCCGATTGAAGCCGTCCCGCGCAGGAACCAGTCCCGTTCGGAATAACCGATGTCTGGCTTAATTTCTGGTCCCCTCTCCCTCAGCTTCTGGGGGGAGAGGGTTAGGGTGAGGGGGGCCGATGAAGCACACGCCCCCTCACCCTAACCCTCTCCCCCGCAAAGCCGGGGGCGAGGGGACAAGAATGACAACGTGTATTGAAGTTCGTTGTGGAGTGTTGCATGTCCCCCTGTTCCGCACATTGCCGACGTCGCGGCGCTGCCTTGGTGATGGCGATCGTCACCATCGCCGTGGTCACGGCCGTCGCGGCGGCGCTGGTGCAGTTGGCCGTCGCGCAGCGGAAGCAGTTCGAGGCCGAACGCCGCCATAGCCAGGCCGAATGGTACGCCGAGGCCGGCCTCGACCGGGCCGTCGCCGCGCTCGAGAAGTCGGCGGATTACACCGGAGAATCCTGGACCATCGACGAAGAGGCCACCGGCCGCAAGCGGACCGCAACGGTCGTCATCGCCGTGCAGCGCGACCGGCAACCGCCGCAGTTGACCGTCGTTGCCGAATATCCCGTCGGCGAACTGCATCGCAGCCGCAGTCGCCGCGAACTCACACTCGTTCAACCCCGGGGCGCGACCGCCGTGTCGGCCCTCCAGCCGGAGAACCGTTTGCCATGACCCGTTCGACCACCCTTCGTCCGCCGCGGCCGCGCGGCTTCACGCTCATCGAACTGCTGGTGGTGATTGCGATCATCGCCATCCTGATCGCCCTGCTGTTGCCGGCGGTGCAGCAGGCCCGCGAAGCCGCCCGGCGGACGCAGTGCCGCAACAACCTGATGAACATCGGGCTGGCGATGCAGAACTACCTGCTGGCGCACGAGACGCTGCCGCCGGGCACGCAGAACGCGACCGGTCCGGTGGTCGTGCCCAGCGGCGTCGCGGTCAACATGGTGGACTTCAGTGCTGGTGGTGCAGCGGCCGCGGAAGGGACGGGGGCCGTCGATTTCTCCGGCAGCTATCACATGGGCTGGATCACGCAGATCCTGCCGTACATCGAGCAGCAGAACGCCTACCGCAAGATCGACTTCACGAAGTCGGTCTATGGCCCGGAGAACGCCGTCGTCCGCGCGTACTCCATTCCCACGCTGATGTGCCCCAGCGACCCCGGTTATCGCGGCGGCGCCACCGTCGCCGTGACGAACTACCGCGGCGTGCATCACGACGTGGAAGCGCCGATCGACGTCGATCAAAACGGCGTGCTGTTCCTCAACAGCTCGGTGGCGTACGAGGACATCGGCGACGGCAGCTCCTCGACGATCTTCGTCGCCGAAGCGGTCGCCCGGCTGAACTCCGCCCAGGGCTGGATGTCGGGCACGCGCAGCACGCTCCGCAATGCCGGGCTGTCGCCGAACGCCAACCGCGCGGCCTACAATTACAACAGCCAGTCGGAGGAGAATCCCGATCCGAAGTTCGTCGGCGGCTTCAGCAGCCATCACGTCGGCGGCGGGCATTTCGCGATGGGAGACGGCAGCGTGCGGTTCTTCTCAGAGAACATCCAGCCAAAGCTGTACCAGAACCTGGCGAACCGCCACGACGGGGAATTGACCACGGATTACTGACCCACACGACATCGCGCAGCGGAAGCCCAGGGATAGCGATCCCTGGGCTTCTTCATTTTGCGGTGAGGTCGACCCCCATGTCGCGGAACAGGAACTTCATGTCGTCCCACACGTCCTTCTTCGCCGCGGGATTGCGCAGCAGATAGGACGGATGGAACGTGCACAGCACCTTCGCCGGTCCGTAGCTGTAGAACTTGCCCCGCATCTTGCCGATGGCCTCCTCGGACCCCAATAGGTTGCGGGCCGCGCACGAGCCCCAGCAGACGATGTACTCCGGATTGACGACGGCGATCTGGCCGTCGAGAAACTCCCGGCAGTGCTCAGCTTCGTCGAGGCTCGGCAGCCGGTTGCCCGGCGGACGGCAGCGCAGGATGTTGCAGATGTAAACGTCTTCGCGCTTGATCCGGCACGCCTTGATGATGTCGTTCAGCAGTTGTCCGGCCTTGCCGACGAACGGCTCTCCGAGACGGTCCTCGTCGGCCCCCGGCGCTTCGCCGATAAAGAGGAGCCGGGCGTTCGGATTGCCGACGCCGAACACCGTCTGCGTGCGGGTCGCGGCCAGCTCCTGACAGCGCGTGCAGGCCGCCACGCGGGCTTGCAGTTCGGCCAACTTGCCGGGCCGCTCGGCGGCAGGGAGCTCGAGCGGCCGGAATTCCTGACATCGAGTGGCGGACGGCTGCGGGGCGCGTTTGGGCATGGCGGGCGCGGGTTCCGTAGGAAATAACGCCCCAGCCGCGACAACGGCCGGGGCAGCAGTGGCTGCGGGAATCTCCGTCGGGGCCTCTGGCATCACGGCGGGCGCGATCGGCTTCCACGACGACACGCCGCTGCGCTGCAGGCTTTCCAGATGTTGGATGACGGTCTGACGCATCGGTCCCGACTGCTGGCGGTGCTGGGCGAATCCGGCTGGGGCATTCTGACGTGACGACGGGCGGAAATCACCCCCGGTGCCGAACGCCTCAAGTGTCCCGGACGCTTTAAGCGTCCGGGACACTGGTCGGATCGAAAAAAAACCGACGGGAAACCACCGAGCGACTGTACGCCCCGACCGGCGTTGATATTATCGAAATCAGTTGTCGCGCTGCCGAAGTCGGCGTTTCGTGGGCCGGACGCAGGGAGGAAGCTGATGAGCCGCAAGTCCACACGTCGTCAATTCCTGCACCAATCGGCGGCGCTCGGCACGGCGTTCTGGGTCGGGTCAGCGACTCCCGGCTGGACGCAGGCCCGGTCCTCCCTCGAAACCATCCGCTTCGCCTGCATCGGCGTGGAAGGCAAAGGGTCCAGCGATCACGATGACGCCGGTCGTCACGGCGAGATCACCGTCCTCTGCGACATCGATCAGGAGAAGCTGGACAAAGCCGCGGCCCGGTTTCCCAAGGCGAAGAAATACACCGACTACCGCAAGATGTACGACGAGTGCGCCGGCGATTTCGACGCCATCACCGTCAGCACGCCCGATCATTCGCACGCCCCGGCGGCCATCCGCGGCATGCAGCTCGGCAAGCACTGCTTCTGCCAGAAGCCGCTGACTTATACCGTCGCCGAAGCCCGCATGATGCGCGAGCTGGCCGCCGAGAAAAAACTGGCGACGCAGATGGGCAACCAGGGGACCTCGTACAACGGCATGCGGGAGGCGGTGGAGATCATCCGCCGCGGCGATCTCGGTCCGGTGAAGGAAGTCCACGTCTGGACGGACCGCCCGCTCTGGCCGCAGGGTCAGGGCCGGCCCAGCATCGTCGATCCGGTGCCGCCGCACCTCAACTGGGACGCCTTCCTCGGCCCGGCCCCGGAGCGGCCGTACAAGAAGGACGTCTATCACCCGTTCAAGTGGCGCGGCTGGCAGGACTTCGGCACCGGCGCGCTGGGCGACATGGCGTGCCACACAATGAACATGTCGGTCAAGGCGCTGCAACTGTTCGATCCGATCTCGGTGGAAGCGACGCCCGATCCGGAATGGACCGGCGAAGCGCGCCAGGAATCGTTCCCCAAGTTCTGCGTGGTCAAATACGAGTTCGCTCAGCGCGGCAGCCTCGGGCCCTGCTCGTTGTACTGGTACGAAGGGGGCAAGCGGCCTCCCGAAGACCTGCACCCCGGCGTGCCGCAGAAGGCGAGCGGCTCGCTGGTCGTGGGCGAGAAGGGCTCGATCTACTCCGACGACGACTACCACGGCAAGTACACGCTGCTGCCGCTCGATCAGTTTCCGGACTTCAAGAAACCGGACGTCATCGTGTCGCCGGGGCACTTCACCGAGTTCGCGATGGCGATCAAGGAGGGGAAGCCGGAGCTGGCCCACTCGAATTTCGACTACGCCGGCCGGTTGAGCGAGACCGTGCTGCTGGGGAACGTGGCCCTGCGGTCCGGGAAGGAGGTCGAATGGGACGCCGTCCACCTGCGGGTCAAAAACGACGAGGCTGCCAACCAGTTCGTCACCCGCGAATACCGCAGCGGCTGGGGCCTGTCCTGAGTCATTCGTTAGCCGCGACCCGGAGGCTTTGCGGAGGGGAGCGCTGGGGTGGAACGCGCATGCCGCGACGCGCGCTCCACCCCAGCGCTCCCCTCCGCGGACTCCGGGTCGCGGCTAACCGAATTCCGCGATCGTCAATTACCCCATGTTCAGCCGCGCCGCCGCCGATCGCTCTGGTCCGCGGCGGCGTTTTATCCTATCATCCCGCGTCCTGCCGAAATTCGGGCCGTTTCGGAGCCGCACGATGCGACGTTCGTTCTGGCGTCTAACCGTCGTACTCGCACTCATCTGTCCCCTGAGCGCGGCGGAGATGACGACGGGAACCGTCATCCTCCACGGCGGCGGCGCGATTCAGACGTCCGTCCGCAACAAGTTCCTGGAATTGGCCGGCGGCGAATCGGCCCGTCTGGTCGTCATTCCCACCGCCGACTACGAGACGCCGCTCGACCCCGCCCGCGTCGAAGCCTGGCGGGCCCGCAACGTGCAGTCGGTGGAACTCCTGCACGCCGCGTCGCGCGAGGAGTCCGAGCCGGAATCGTTCGCCGAGCCGCTCAGAGACGCGACCGGCGTGTGGATTAGCGGCGGCTGGCAGACCCGGCTGGCGTCCACGTACCTACGAACGCCGGTGGAGCGCGAACTCGCGGCGTTGCTCAAACGGGGCGGCGTGATCTTCGGAACGTCCGCCGGCGCGGCCGTCCTCAGTCAGGTGATGCTCGTCCGCACCGACGCTCGCGAAGGCTTCAATCTGGTTCCGGAGACGGTCATCGACCAGCACTTTCGGGTCCGCAACCGGCAGGAACGCCTGTGGAACGTGCTGGCGCAGCATCCGCACCGGATCGGCATCGGCATCGATGAAGACACCGCCGCCGTCATCCAGGGAGACCGGCTGAGCGTCATGGGCGACTCGACCGTCTCGATCTGCATTTCTGCGCACGGCAGCCAGTCGCAACAGATGCAAGAGCTCAAGCCTGGCGAATCGGTGGACTTGCATCCGCTGCGAACAGCGCTCGTGCAGCGCAAATAGCCGACTGGCGCGTCACGCCGGGACGGCGTGCGGATGCACGATGTTCGCGGCGAGCGCAGTCAATTCGCGCGGGCTGAACGGCTTCTGCAGCACGTAGTCGATCCGCAGATCCAGCAACAGCCCCGCGTCGACGTAGTGGGTGGTCAACAGGATCACCGGCAGGTCGAAGTATTCGGGCTCCGCACGCAACCGGCTGATGACTTCCAGGCCGTCCATGTCCGGCAGGTCGGCGTCGATGATCAGCAACTCGGGCGACAGCTCGCGAACCCGGTTCCAGGCCGCCGGCCCGTCGGACGTCGTCCGCACGTCGAGGCCCGCCCGCTCCAGCTTTTGAGACATGATCCGCGTCACATGAGGCTCGTGATCGCAGGCCAGAATGCAGGGGGTCACGTCGGCTCTCCGGGCGGGGATCGGTCACCGGTTCCCGGAAAACTTAGGTCGCAATCGCGACGTTGTCCAATCGCCACAGGGCGCGAATGGAACACATGAGATGGAATCAATTGCATTGCAATCTGGAGAACTGGCAATCTCGTCACAATCGCACCTGCAAGTGATTCGCCTCTGCGAGGCGGACAGGTTTGGATTCCACGGTCACAATTCTGATCGGCAGGCAAAGATTTCATCCACAGATTTCACCGATTACGCAGATTCAAGGCATGGGGATTTGCAGAGGCTTGATTTCTAGAGTGCTGTCCTCTGTCTGACTTCAATCTGCGGAATCGGTGAAATCTGTGGACGAACGCCTTTGGCCTTCGATCAAATCTGTGAACGGCGTGGCGTGGCACCAAGCCTCGAGTCTCACTCCGCCGTCGCGCGGGGAATGCGCACCGTGCGGAAACCGAGGTGGAAGCTGCCCGACATCGCGTCGCCTTTCATGCGGGCCGCGACGCGATAGCCGATGCAGTAGTTGTCGCTGCACATGAACGACCCGCCGCGCTCGACCCGTTTCGGGATCGTCGGTTCCAGCGGATCGAAACTCTCCGCCGGACCGGGCGGATTTCGATCCGGGCTGACGGCGTAATAGTCCGGCTGATACCAGTCGTAGCACCATTCCCACACGTTGCCCGACAGGTCGTACAGGCCGTAATCGTTGGGCGGAAACGTCTTCACGGGGGACGATTGCAGGAAGCCATCGTCGCCGCTGTTCTTCAGCGGAAACTCCCCCTGCCAGATGTTGCCGCGCCATTCACCGTTGGGCGTGCGGTCGTTGCCCCACGGGTATTCCTCACCGGCCCGGCCGCCGCGGGCCGCGTACTCCCACTCGGCCTCCGTCGGCAGGCGCTGCCCCTTCCAGCGGCAGTACGCCATCGCGTCGTCCCACGAGACGTGCACGACCGGGTGATTACCGCGGCCGTCGAGATTCGACGACGTTCCCTCCGGATGCTGCCAGTTCGCGCCCGGCTCGTACTTCCAGACCTGATACGGCCACAACGGATGATCCTTGGTCAGCGTCTTCGGATCGAACTTCGAGTTGAAGCAGATCGACCCCGCGACGAGGTTCTCTTCGGGAATCGCCGCGATGTCCGCCACTTGACCGGCGAAATCCTCGCGCTTCGGCTTCCGCTCGCCGACGGTCTGATAGCCGGTGGCCTCGACGAACTCCCGAAACTGATCGTTGGTGACTTCCGTTTCGTCCATCCAGAAACCGTCGACGGTGACGGTATGTGCGGGCATCTCATCCGGGAATTTGGGATCGTCAGTCCCCATGACGAACGTGCCGCCGGGAATCCAGCACATGCCGGCCGGCGTCGCTCCGGGTTCGTCGATGCGCACGGGTTCGATGTCGCTAGCTGTGGTCTTCTTCGGTGCTGGTGAGTCAACAGCCGGCGTCGTCGGCACGGAGATCTCCGCAGCCGTCCGCTGACAGCCGCTGACGAGCGGCAGTAACATCAGTAAGCCGATAGCGAGTCGCTCGCAGTTCATCGGCCCCGTCTTCTGTCCCGGAGGGACTCCAGCCATTAGCCGGGGGTTGAGCGCAGCGACACCCCCGGAATGGGACGCAATCGAACATTCGACCCCGGAGGGGTCGCAGCCCGCTGCGATTCTGCGACCCCTCCGGGGTCGGCGGCCATTCTTGCGGTTAACCGGGGGTGTCGCTGCGCTCAACCCCCGGCTAATGGCTCTGAACCCTCCGGGTTCATTATGCTGTGAACCCAAGATCTCGGTAAGCATGGTGTGTTCCTCAAGGCCTCCATGCTAACCGCTGGAATCGACGGATGCCAAAGCTTGCCGAAAGATTGAATGTACAGGTCGTGTCCTGTTTCGACACTCGGTGGCGTGACGCCACGTCGGTAGTTCCGCCTTTAGGCGGTTCGAGCCGCCTAAAGGCGGAACTACGAGCAAACCAGGACACTATGAATGGACGCCCGACAACTGCTGTCGGTTGCCACCGGCCCCCCGACCACGCACAATGCGCGTGGTGATTCGATTCCTTCCCGGAACTGTTCGATGTCGCGTGCCTGGTCCGTCGGTGGTGTGGTCGGCCTGTTGTGTCTCGTCTCCAGTTGTGGCAATCCGCCCGGCGGGAATTCGGCCTCCCCGACGGCCGCGTTGAATTCCGGTGACAACCCATCCGACACGACGGCTATGTCCGGCGAGACGACGGCGGAAAAACCCGACACCGAGGTCGCCGCGAGCAACCTGACGGACGCCGCCCCGAATCCGACGCCCGCGGCTGTCCCCGCCTGGCGGACGGGAATCCAACTGACCGACGGCACCTGGGCCGACACGGAAGACCTGATCGCCGAGCATCGCGGCAAGATCGTCGTCATGGACGTGTGGTCGACGGCGTGCGAGCCGTGTCTGCGCGAGTTGCCGCATCTGGTGGAATTGCAGGAACGGTTCCCCGACACGCTGGTCTGCTTGGCGGTCAACAGCGACTACGCCGGCGTGCGGAAGAAGCCGCCGGAGTATTACCGCGACCGCGTGTTCAAGGTGCTGGAGTCGAAGCAGGCCAAGGTCATCAACGTGATGTGCACCGAACCGGCCGACGAATTGTTCACGCAGCTCAAGATCGACTCGATCCCCGCGGTGTTCGTCTACAACCGCGACGGCGAACTGGCGGCGAAGTTCGACCACAAGACGACCAACATGGGCGACTTCACGTACGCCGAACACGTCGAGCCGATGGTGCTCAAGCTGCTCGCCGGCGACACGGCGTCCGCGGAATTGACGCCGACTGTTCCGTAGACCGGGCACTCCGTGACCGGAAATACTCTGGTGTGTCACGGCAATAAGTTTTTGTAGGGTGGGCTGTGCCCACCATGATCGTAGGCACGTGTTCTCCATGCTGGTGGGCACAGCCCACTCTACAAAACTCAGTGACTCGAAGCGTTCCGGTCACGGATTGACCGGCCTACCGAGGAAGTTCCGCGGTGACTCCGGCCGATCTCCGTTCGGTGCTGGCCCGCTATCCGGCGTTGTCGCCGTGGACGTTGGCCACGGAGTCGTCCCACCGTCCGGGTTTCAGCGGTGCGGGCGTGGTCCGTCTCGAAACGGCGTTCGGTCCAATGGCCATGCGGTGCTGGCCCGCCGGTTGGCCGGCGGAACGGTTGCGGGGGCTGCATCGGCTGCTTGGCCAGATTCAACGACAGGGCGTCGAGGTCATCGCGGTCCCATTTCGATCGGATACAGGCGACACGCTCGTCGAAGCCGCCGGCGCCTGGTGGCAGATCGAGCCGTGGTTGCCCGGCCGTGCGGATTATCATCGCCAGCCGTCGCGCCAAAAAGTGGCGGCGGCGATGACCGCGTTGGCCCAGTGGCATCTGGCGGCGAGTGGGTTTCAACCGCATTCGAGTGAATCGACATGGTTCCGGCCCGCCGGCTCAGGATTCTGTCCTGCGACCGAAGAGCGTCTGCACGCCATCGCCCAGTTATCCCCGCCGATGATTCGCGATTGGCAAGCGCTCGCGCTGCGGAATGCCCCGCTGGAACTCCACCCCTTCGTAACGCGGTTGGCCGACGGTGTGATGCCTCGGTTATCAACACTTCAAGGGCAATTGCTTCAGGCAGCGACGCATTCCGTGCCCTTGCAGCCGTGTCTGCGCGATGTCTGGCACGATCACATTCTGTACACCGGCGATGCCGTCACCGGGCTGATCGACCCCTCCGCCAGCCGGACCGACAGCGTCGCCGTCGATCTGGCCCGCTTGCTGGGCAGCCTCGTCGAAGACCATGTCGATGATTGGCGATTCGCGTTGGACGAATACACCAAGCTGCGGCCGTTGTCGCTGTTCGAGCAGCGTCTGATTCCGATCCTCGACCAGAGCGGCGTGGTCCTCAGCGCGGTGACGTGGCTGAAATGGCTCGGCCCCGAAGCCCGCCGGTGGCCGGACCTTGTACCGATCATTGACCGGTTGCAACGCCTGACGGCGCGGTTGGAACGCCTCTCGTTGGAGTCCAGCCTTTAGAGGCGGCGTAAAAACCAGAAGGTTTTTACGCCGAAGGCGTTGCACCTCACAGCCCAGGGTCGCGAGTCTGCGAGCGCACCCTGGGTGGCGATCCATGATGAACCCATACCCTGAAAGGGTTTCATAGAGGTTTGCTCCGCCGGTGATGCGACCCTTTCAGGGTCGATGCGCTTCGGACACCCTTTCCCCAGGGTGCGCTCGCAGACTCGCGACCCTGGGCTGTGCGATCGAACGCCTTTGGCGTACCTGACCTCCGACCAATGTTCCGCTGCCAACGGCAACAAACCGAAAGTGGTTTTGAGACCGCTTCTAGGCTGTTCTTTGGTGAAAAGGCGAGAAAAGCAGCCTAAAGGCTGGACTCCAACGGGGTGGCCACAGCCGCTGCCGTGTCTGATCGGCGCCGTTTTTGGTACACTGTCGATTGGAGCACTGGCGGCCAGTCACGCCCATGCTACGCAGAGTCCACGCGCCGCATCCGGCGTAGAAGTGAGAAATATGTCCGGTTCCGCCGCTCAAGATTCATCGTCCGAACCGTTTCCCGCCAAGGGGACGTACGCCTTCGTCAGCCTCGGTTGTCCGAAGAACCTCGTGGACAGCGAAAAGATGCTGGGGACGCTGGCCCTCGACGGTTACACGCTGGTGTCCGATCCTGACGGCGCCGACTTCGTGATCGTGAACACCTGCGGGTTCATCGAGCAGTCGCGGGCGGAGTCGAAGGCCGTGATCCGCGAGATGCTCGATCTCAAGAAGGCCGGCAAGACGCAGGGAGTGATCGTCGCCGGGTGCCTGCCGCAGCGGTTGGGTCCGGCGCTGCTCGACGAACTGCCGGAGATCGACCACATCGTCGGGGTGTTCGGCCGCGACGAGATCAACCGTGTCGCCGATCACTTGATCGGCCGGCGTCGCGAGCAGCGCGAACTGTTTCGCCCCGCGCCGATCAGCGCCATGGACGACCGGTCGCGGCTGCGGATCACGCCGCGGCATTACGCCTACCTCAAAATCTCCGAAGGCTGCGACCGCACCTGCACGTTCTGCGCGATCCCCAAGATGCGCGGCAAGCACATCACCAAGCCGATCGAAATGGTCGTGCAGGAGGCCCGCGAGCTCGCCGGCGACGGCGTCCGCGAACTCAACATCGTCGCCCAGGACACCACATACTACGGCCTCGATCTCTACGGCCAGGTGCGGCTCGTCGAGCTTCTCAAGGAACTCGAACAGGTCGACGGCATCGACTGGATTCGGCTGCTGTACCTGTATCCGGTCAACTTCACCGACGAGTTGATCGACACCATCGCGGGGTCGTCCAAGATTCTGCCGTATCTCGACATGCCGCTGCAGCACATCAACGACAACATGCTCAAGCGGATGCAGCGCCGCGTGAACCGGGCGCAGACCGTCGAGTTGATCGAGAAGCTGCGGGACCGGATCGAAAACCTGGTGCTGCGGACGACGTTCATCGTCGGCTTCCCCGGCGAGACCGACGTGCAGTTCGAGGAGCTGCGGCAGTTCGTCTCCGAAGCGGAATTCGAGCGGATGGGGGTCTTCACGTACTCCTACGAGCCGGACACCCCCGCCACCAAGCTGCCCGATCATCTGCCCGAAGACGTGAAGGAAGAGCGCCGCGACGCCCTGATGGAGCTGCAGCAGGAAATCGCGTTTGCCTACGGCGATTCGCTGGTCGGTTACGAGCTGGACGTGCTGGTCGACGAACCGGTCGGCGAAGGCGTGTGGGCCGGCCGCGCGTTCTGCGACGCGCCGGAAATTGACGGCACGGTCTACATCAGTGAGGATGAACTCGCCGAGGGGGAAACGCTGTCGCCGGGGCAGATCGTGCCGGTCGAGATCCTCGAACGGAAGGAATACGACCTGATCGGCGTCGCCGCGGGAGTGGACCCGAACCGTCCCGCGGGGGTGGTCGGCCCGGCGTTGCCAATCGTGCGGATGGGGTGATCGTCAGCAAGAATCAACCCGTGACGACTACGCTGCCAACCTCCGAGAACAACCTCAACCTCCCGAACGTCATCACGTTCGCGCGGCTGGCGTTGTCGTTTGTGCTGTTCGGGATGATGTCCGCCGGGGTGGGGTGGCTGTGGTCGGCGGGGTTGTTCGTGTTCGCGGTGCTGACCGACATCCTCGACGGCTGGATCGCCCGCAAATATCAGCTCATCACGCAGCTCGGGCGGATCATGGACCCGTTCGTCGACAAGTTCATCACCAGCGGCGTGTTTCTGTTCCTGCTGCCGTACCCCGAATCGGGCGTCAGCGCGTGGATGGTGGTCGCCGTCATCGGCCGCGAGATGCTCGTGACCAGCCTCCGCGGCTTTCTGGAACAGCGCGGAGCCGACTTCTCCGCCTCGGCGAGCGGCAAGCTGAAGATGTTTCTGCAATGCGTCGCCGCGACGCTGGCCCTGGTGACGATGGACCCGCGCTTCCAATCGGCTCCGTTGCCGCTGATCCGCGACATCATCCTGTGGGCGATGACGGTCTTCACGGTCTACACGGGTTATGTGTACGTCCTCCGCGCGATGACGTTGTTGCGGCAGATCAATGAATCGTCCACGCCGCCCACCAGTCCGTAACGCCAGCCAAATCGTTTCCATTCGATGACACCGCCACCGAAACCGCCGCATCCATCTGCACCCCAAAACACAAACGCACCACCCGCGAGCGATGCGCTCCTCGACCACCTCCCCGCGTGTCCGGTCTGCGGCGGGCCGTTGGAGGAGATCCGCAAGAAGTGGCACTGCCAATGGTGTCACACCATCTGCGAGACGTGCTGCGAAGGGGGCCGGGGATAGCGCGTGGTGACGGTCTTGTGTGCCACGGCGTGTCGGCCGTGCGAACGGCTCAACGGACATACGCCCACTTTCCACGAGGCTTGAATCTGATAGGATGCAATCGGCACGCTGGAGCACGCATCGGTGGGCAAGGCCCTTCTTCAGCGAGTCAATTCGCTTATTGGCACTCTCCTCTTGTCGAGCAACCACCGCGACACTCGGCTCGTTCTCATCTCGTGCCTGGTCGTTGCCTGTAGCGCATTCACCATCACGACTGGGATGCGCTCGGTTTACAACGCATGGGTCGTTCGCCGGTTGGTCAAGGAACTCAGTTCTTCCAAGGAAGACATTCGCGAACAGGCCATCGAGTCTCTGCACGTGCGCGATGTCGATACGTCGCGGCACCTGCTAAAGCTTTTGTGGAATCCCAACGCCGAGGTTCGATCCTTTGCCGCCGGTGAGCTGAATCAGCAATTGCCCATTCCGCCGTCGGTGATTGAGGCCTTCCTGGGCATTGTGGCGGACGAAAATGAAGCCGAGCGCGTCCGCTGGTGGGCAATATTCACGTTTCAGAAACTCGGAGAGCAGGCCCACGGTCCGCCAACGGACACCGAAGCCGCAATCATCGGTGCTTTATGCCGAGCCGTGGAAAGTTCCAACAGCGACATCTCTGCCTCTGCAGCGAGTGCCCTTGAGGCATTCGGTCCTCGTGCGGAAAAGGCATTGCCTTACTTGTCGAGCGCGATCAGTCGAGACTCAGGGATCGTTCGAGTTCACGCCGCCGGTGCGCTGATGGCGATTGATCGTGAGAGGCGGCAATCAGTCCTACCCATTTTGCTGGAAGCCGCGCAGTCGAAAGATGATGCCGCCTGTTCGTCGGCGCTCTATTACCTTGGCAAACTCGGAAGCGACGCCCGCTGCGCTGTTCCAATCCTGAAGCAAATTGTCGTCCAGAACCCGGATCTTGAATACCATGTGAACGAAGTTTTGCGCTCGATCGGAGATACTTCCGAAAATGACACGCGGATTCCGCCAACGGACATTTCGCCAAGCGGACGCACGCCGGATACCGTGGATGAGTGATTGATGGTCCTGCGAAGCGACCGCACTGCCGACACCGCCGTGACTCACGAATTCAATGACTCATCCAGACGGCCCTCTCATGGAACTCCGGACGTTCGCCGAAGCTGTGCTGCTAACGCCGTCGCTTGATGTCAAATTGCGGCGGGTGACGGAGCCGTTCACCGACGTCGCCCCCGGACCGGCATTACGAGTCGAAGTGCCCGTCCGGCCCGCGAATCTGGAGTTCGCGCCGCGACGAACGGCCCCGGCGATGCCGCATCCGGAGACGTTCGCCGATCCGAAGCGGCGCGCGGTGGCGCATCACATCCTCGCCAATCACGAGTTGCAGGCGCTGGAGGTGATGGCCTGGACGCTGCTCGCCTTCCCGGAAGCGCCGGCGGAGTTCCGTCTCGGTCTCGCGCGGATCATGGCCGACGAGCAGCGCCACACCCGGATGCACATCGAACGGGCCGCGGCGTTGGGGGTCGCGTTCGGCGAGCTGCCGGTCAACTGCTACATCTGGAAGAAGGCGCTGGAGTTCACATCGGTGCTGGACTATCTCGCCGGGTTGCCGCTGACGTTTGAGGGCTGCAATCTCGATCACACGCTCGAATTCGAGCGGGACTTCCAGGCCGCGAACGATCCGAAGAGCGCGGCCGTGATGCGGCAGATTCATCACGACGAGATCGAGCACGTCGCGTTCGGATACGAGTGGTTGTGCCGCTTGAAGCCCGCCGAGTTATCCGATTGGGACGCCTACGTGCGGCATCTTCACTGGCCGCTGCGGCCCGAAAAAGCCCGCGGCGAAGAGTTTCACGCCCCATCCCGGACGGCAGCGGGCCTGTCGGCCGAGTTCGTGGAACGATTGCGACTGTCCGGCGACGATGTCGCGTAACCGCAATTGTTGCAATTGGTTGCGAAACTTAAATCGACGATTCGCGATCAATGACAAGTTGACGCCCGGCCACGGTCGATTTATCATATCGGGATGCGCTGAAGTCTTTCTGTCGGCAGCGTTTTGCGCCTCGATATGGCCGGAGTCTGCGAATGCGCCGCGTGATGCTCGCCGCTGGTCTGATGGTTCTCGCTGTGGTCCCGGTTCTCTCGGCCGAGGAAGCGCCGCGCGAACGGCTGACGACCAGACGGCTGGATACGATGATCGCCGCCGCGCTCGGGCAGGAGTTCCAGCCCGCGGTCTCCGACGAGGAGTTCCTGCGGCGCGTGTCGCTCGATCTCGCCGGCCGGCAACCGACTCCGCAGGAGTTGCAGGCGTTTCTGGACTCGGCTCAGCCCGACAAGCGCGGTCGCGAAGTCGACCGGCTGCTGGCGAATCCCGATTTCGGCCGGACGTGGGCTGATTACTGGTCCGACACCATCGCGTTCCGCACGCCGCCGCCGGAATTGACGTTCCTCAACTACGATCCGTTCAAGGGCTGGCTGGCGACGCAGCTCAACGACAACACCGGCTGGGATCAAACCGTGCAGGCGATTCTGTCCGCGACCGGCAAGGTCAAGGACAACCCGCCGGTCACGTTCGTCGCCTATCACGAAGCCCACGCCCAGCGGCTGGCGACCGAGACGGCCCGCATCTTCATGAGCCTGCAGGTCGGTTGTGCGCAGTGCCACGACCATCCGTTTGACGACTGGAAGCGCGAGCAGTTCCACGAACTGGCCGCGTACTTCGCGCGGGCGTCGGTGAAGTTCCCCTGGAACGAAGGGGCCGAGACCGAGGTGAAGGACAAGGGCAAAGGCGAGTACACGATGCCCAACGTCACGGACCCCACGAAGAAGGGGACCGAGATGGCGCCGGCGTTCCTCACTGGCGAGAAGTTCGACAAGGGGAAGAACGACGTCGAACGCCGCGCGGAGCTGGCGTTGCTCGTCGCCAGTTCCAAGAACCCATGGTTCGCCAAGGCGTTCACGAACCGCGTCTGGGCCCGGCTGATGGGCCGCGGCTTCTACGAGCCGGTCGACGATTTCGGTCCGGCGATCGTGCCGGTGCTGGCCGACGTCCACGAAGCCCTGTCGGCGGACTTCCGCGACTCGGGCTTCGACGTCAAGCAGATGTTTCGCTTGGTGCTCAACTCGCGGGCGTATCAGCAGCGGTTGCCGTCGCAGCCGTCGGCGAAGGACCAACCGTTCACCGCCGCCGCGACGACGAAACTCCGCGGCGACGAGGTGTTCGCATCGCTGGTGACGGCGATCGACCTGCCGAACGTCACGCCGCCGAAGGTCGCGCCAACCAAGGAAATCCGTTTCCCGCCGCCGCCGAAGAGCACGCGCGACCTCGTCGCCGAGGCGTTCGGCTTCGATCCGTCGGCCCGCGCGACGGACGTCTCCCGCACCTTGCAGCAGGCGATGCTGCTGATGAACAACGACCAACTCCAAAAGCAGGTCGACGCCCGCCCTGACAGCGGCACCGTCCTCGCGAAACTGCTGACGACGGAAGCGGACGACGGCAAGGCGGTCGAGCACCTGTTCCTCGCCGTGCTGGCCCGGAAGCCGTCGGACAAGGAACGGACGATCGCCCTCGAACACATCTCCGCCGTCGGCAGCCGCGGCGAGGCGTTCGAGGACGTGTTGTGGGGCCTGATCAACTCGGCGGAGTTCACGACGAAACGGTGACCGACACACGCTTGCGGTTTCGCGATTTGATTGGACAGGAATCGCCCATGCTTCGCAACATCCTCGACATCGCCGTCAATCGCCACGGTGTTCATTCACGCCGCGGGTTTCTCCAGCAACTGGCGGCCGGCGGTGCGGCGGCGGGCGCGTTGTCGCTCGGCTGGCGCGATCTGCTGATGGCGCAGGCGGCCGAGCTGCGTAAGCGCGGCAAGGCGATGATCCTCTTGTGGATGGACGGCGGCCCCAGCCAGTACGACACGTTCAGCCCGAAGATCGGCTCGAAGTATCAGGGGCCGGCGTCGGCGATCGATACCGTCGTGCCCGGCGTCCAGTTCGCCGATTTCTGGCCGGAAACCGCGAAGATCGCCGACCGGCTGGCGGTCATCCGGTCGATGCGGACC
>JAWXBB010000223.1:0-5745 GCA_034439795.1 Planctomycetaceae bacterium
CAAAGTCCCGCGGTTGAAGGCGACTCCGGTCCGCCGCGTGATTCAGCGCCAAGTGGCGGCCTTGCCCGCCGAACTCAAGCACACGCTCACCCTCGACAATGGCAAAGAGTTCGCCGAACACGAACCGCTGGCCGAACGCACCGGCCTGGCCGTAGACTTCGCCCAGCCCGACTGCGCGTGGCAGCGCGGCACGAACGAAAACACCAACGGCCTGGTGCGACAGTTCCTGCCCAAGGGAACGGACTTCTCCGACCTCCGCCACCACCACATCCAACAAATCCAAGACCGGCTCAATCATCGGCCCCGCGAACGCCTCGGCTGGCGCACTCCGCACGAAGAACTATTCATGCCACCAACTGGTGCAACTCAGAGTTGAGAACGCCGAAGGATATTCCCAAACGCTTCCCACGACCACCGACTCTGCGCTTGTTGGACTTTCTCTCGCCGTACGGCACGCAACTTCGACGTGACTGGCGGTCACGAGAGACATGATGAGCATTGGACAACAGCACGCCCGAGACAAGATGACTTCTCCGGAGCCAGGAAGCAATCCCACTCCTGATGGTCGGCTGCCCGCCCGCCGGATGGTGGCGGCCACTCTGAGCGGTCAACACGAGTTCGCTACGGAGCGTGGAGAAAAGGTGCAGATCTGGTTGCGTCAAGGTCGCTATCTGGCGCGCGGCCGGTGCGAAGGCCAGCAATTCGGTGTCACCCTCGACATGGATGCGGCCGCCGCCAGCCACGAATTGCGGCGGCTGGTGACGGAATTGGAGAACGGCACGTTCGTGCCACGAACGCGGGGTGGCCGGCAGCTCCGGCGGCCGATCCCGCGGCATGATCTCCGCTCGCTGATCGACGCCTTCCTCGACGATCGACGCCGCACTGTGAGCGCGAGCACGGCAGGCACCTACCACAGCCGGCTGATGCACGTTCTCGACTTCGCCGAACAAGCTTTGGTCCGCAAGAAGTGGCGCTTGGCGGCCGACGTCGACCGGACCTTCGCGGTCAGGTTGCGAGAATTCCTCTTCGACCGCGACGTGACACGGAATGGACGGGTTGGAGGAACCGTGCGAAAGATGTCGCCCAAGATGGTCCGTCTCTGCTTGGAAACGCTCCGCGGCGTTCTCAGCTGGGCTCTGCGCGCCGATGTCCGCCACCTGCCCGTCGAGTTCATCAATCCCATCACTCGCGAGATCCTCGGTCCGAAGCCCACCAAGGATCCGCTGCGGTCGAACCCCGTTCCGCTGCAGGCGCGGATTCTGATGGTCCGAAAGATGGATGGTTGGCAGCTGCTGCACTTGTCCCCGCTCTTGGTGGTGCCCACTCGCTTCGACGACGTCGCGGGAGCGGTGATCTCGGACTTCGATCTCGACCGCGGCGTCTGGCATCTGGGCAGTCGGATCGATGGCAACGATCACAACAAAGGCCGCGTCACCCTGCAGATGCCCTTACCCGACGTTCTGTCCGCTCTCCTGCGTTGCACCACTGCCGGTCGGACCGACGGGCCGATGTTCCGCAGCCGCCGCGCTTGCGCTGGCGGGAGTCGAGCTCGATTGGGGTTCCAAAGTCCGGCGGAGTTCGAGGATCTCTGCCAAGCCGCCATCGGGCGGGCGAAGGCGAGCGAGGTGTCGACCGAACAAGGCCGGAAGTCGGTCATCCGTTCGCTGCTACGGCAGTGCGGCGCGGTGACGACGGACGTCATCGAACGCGAACTCAAGCAGCTGTTCGCTTCCACCGGCGTGCCCGGCACCAGGCAACCGTATGATGTTCGCGCGGCGGTCACGACGGACATGAACCAGGCCGGCCTGCGGCATCTGGAGTTGCGGTATCTGACGATGTACTCGGTGAACGACATCTTGAACGAGTATGTCTCGCTGGACCCGGTCAGGGAGATGGCGAAATACTTCGCGTTCATCGCCCCGCTTCTGGAGGCCATCCGCCATCGCGCGGCGGAATTGCAGCTGCCGGTTTTTGAGACGGATTGCAGTTGCCGACCTGCAGCGGCGAGCGTAGGATCAAAACCTGTCGGTTGCCAAGCGTGCTAACGCAGCTGTGGCGGTGCATGGCTGGTGCACGACAATCCAAAACCAGTTCTGCGAATGTTGATCTGGTATCCCTCGCAGAACTTCACGAAATGGGCTTTTTCCACGGGGTTTCTCACCCAGACGGGGGTCTGAGCAGCACGCCGCGTTCGATCGGACATGAGCAATCCGGAGAATCCCCGCCTCTCCGCTGGATCTCCCGTGACAGGTTATCGTCGACTCGGGTCAAGACCTTCGACGGGCAACGGCGCCTGCCCCGGTCCCATCAGGTAGGCGAAGAGTTCGCGCACCTGATCGGTCGTGAGATTCTGCAGCATCCCCTCCGGCATCATGGAGAGGGGTGAGAGAGTCCGTTCTTCAATCTCCGTCGTCGGCACCACGATTTTCTCATTCGCGGTTTGGATCGTGAGGGCCGTTTTGGATTCGCCGATTACCAGGCCCGTGATGACGCGCCCCCCGGCGGTGGTCACGACGTGCAACTGGTAGTCCCTGGCGACGGCGGCGCTGGGATCGACCAGCGTCTGCAGGAGGTAATCGAGGTTGGTGCGCTGCGAGCCGGTGATGTCGGGACCGATGGCGCCCCCCGCGTCAAAGAAACGGTGGCAGTTGGCGCACGTCTTTTGGAAGAGAGCGCGACCAGCGGACCGATCGGCGCGGGCGAGCGATTCGGGCGTCAACCGTCGCTTGTGGCTGTCGATCAACTGCGTCTTTTCCGCGGGGGTCGAGCGCAATTCGCCCCACAGCGTCTTCAGTCGCGCATTGAGCCTGTCGTCACCGAGGTTGTGCAGTTGCCGGGCCGTGTAGGCGGTCACCTCGCTGCGTGCGACCAGGCCAGTTTCCACGGCGTCCAGCAGTTGTGCGGCCCAGGCCGGCCGGGACGCCAGCGTCTGCACCACATCTTGCCGCGCGAGCGGGTCGAACGTGCTGTAGGCATTGAGCAACTCGGCCGGCGTGCCGGGATGGTCGTACTCCGCCAACCCGCGCACGGCGACACGACGCGTGGTCGGATCGCGGGCCAGTTGCAGCAATAACGGAACGACATCGGCCGCGTGCTTGGCGACCAATGATTGAATGGCGCGATTCCGCTGCGCCGCCTCGACGGTCGCATCGGCCGCGATGCGGCGCAGCGCCACCAGGGCCGTGGGGTCGTCAAACACGAGCGCCAACCGCAACGATCCTTCGCGCACGAGATCGTTCTGCGAGGTCTGGAGTTTTACGAACGCATCCGGCCAGCGCGCAGGCATGTCCACGCGCCGGCGGCCTTCGAGACCGTCCATGATGCCGGTCAACAATTCGGACCGCAGGCCGTCATCAATGCTCGTCAGTTTCCCGATCAGCCGATCCAACCCCTGTTTCGCTTCGGGAGACTCTGCGACACGTCGGCCGATGTGGCGCGCGATCAAGGGAATCCGCGTCGCGGCAATCAAGTCCACATAACGGCCGAGGTCTTCGTGGACCAGCGGCTCGATGCCGTACCAGATCATCAGCGGCAGGTTGGCGTCCTGGGCGTCTTCGGATCTTCGCACCAGCGACTCGGCAATCGGCCAGCGCGACTTCGGTTCCAGCCGTTGCAGCACGCTGGCGAGATGGAGCCGCACGAGCGCCGAAGTATCGGTGGCCGCAAGCTCGCCAAACCGGGCCAACGCCTCAGTCGGCGGAATTGGCTGTTCGCAGAGCAGGCGAACTGACCAGGCGCGGACGTATTCGCTCTCGTGACTCAATTGCTGAACCAAAAACTCAGGCTTCAGATGCCCGATCACATGCAGCGCCCAGAGCGCACGCAACTTGCGCGGGATGTCGGTTTGCTCGTGGAACATCGCGTGCAAGCGCTCGGCGACATCGGTCAGGTCGCCATCCTGTGCCGCACGTTCCTGCAACAATCGCCGCGCGTGCTGCACGAACCAATCGTTGCGATGCCCCTGTAAATCCACGAGTTCGCGATTGCTCAAGCGTCCGAGATCGACCGGTTGTGCGGCGGTCTTGCCATAGGAAATCTTGTAGATCCGCCCCGTTTCCCGGCGCGTGTTGACGACGCTGTGGCATTCTCCGGTATCGGACCAGTCGCTGGCATACACCGCTCCGTCCGGTCCATAGCGCAGCGTGACCCCCATGTACCAAGGGTCCTTCGAACGCAGCACGTCGGGACCGTGCGACGCCGTGTAGCCCGACCCGGCGCGCTCCAGCAAATCGTTGTTGATCCGGCGTCCGTGAATGTTGTTCGTGAACAGCGTGTTGCGGTACTTCTCGGGCCAGTTGTCCCCCAGGTACACCATCGTGCCGCAGTGGGCGTGACCGCCGCCGGCCGCGTCCTCCTCCGCGCTGCCTAGCCCGGCCTGCACGCTGGCTTTGCCGACGAAGTGCAGGTGATCGGCGATCGTCGGAATGCGCTCGTAGGCGAACCGGCTCGACTCGCGATTTCGCCAGGGTTCGTAGTGCGCGCCGTAGACGACGTGAAACAAATGCGGATTCACGCAGTTGCAGACGAACGCTTCTCCGAAGTCGTTCCAGTGGTTCGTCGTGCCGTCGGCATACGGCTCCCAGACGTGCCGGACCGGATGGTAGCGATACACGCCCCCGTCGAAGCGGACTCGCTGATCATCGGGCGTCCCCGGTTTGCCCAACCGTGACCAGTTGGTCCGTCCGTGCGTGCCGTACAACCAGCCGTCCGGCCCCCAGGCGAACCCGTTCGCGAGGTTGTGCGCGTTGGCATGGTTGCCGAAGCCGTCGAGCAGCACCACCGGGTCGCCGTCCGGTTCGTCGTCGCCGTTGCGATCCGGAATGAAATAGAAGTTTGGCGGCGACATCACCCACGCGCCGCCGAAGCCGACTTCGATCCCGGTGACGTAGTTCAGTCGGTCATAAAACACGGTCCGTTGATCGAAGCGGCCGTCGCCGTCGGTATCGGCGAAGATCACAATCCGATCGCCCGGCGTCGTGCCGTGCCGCGGGTAGTTGTACGCCTCGGCCACCCACAACCGGCCGCGGTCGTCGAGGCAGAACCCAATTGGCTGGCTGACGTCCGGTTCGCCCGCGAAGAGCGTCACGTGAAAGCCGTCCGGCACCATCATCGTGCGGGCCGCCTCTTCCGGCGCGAGCGGCGCATCGACGACCGGCTGCTTCCGGTCTTGAGCCGCGGCGACGACGGGCATCGCGATGAACCACGCCACGAGCCAAATCGCAAGGTGTTGCTCCCAACCACCAGAGAGTGGCGACAGAAGGAGTCTGCGGTCACGAACGGGATTGTGTGACCTTGCGGTCGGCGGAACTGCGTCATTCGGATTCATTCGCGCCAACTCGAATGGTGACTGGGCGACTGCGGATCTTGCCAATCTCGGATGCGCCGTCAACGCGGTGTGGCGACATCCCGCAACCGATGATAACCGCCGATCCGCGAAAGGTGGAGCCTCGCGAACCGGCATTGTTACCGAGTGGACAATCTCCGCGACGATCGGCCAATGTGCCGCCCTCCTTCTCACGGTTTGACAATGCTGCCGTCGCGGCGGCGGACGTTGCCCCAGTTCATGTCAAAGGGGGGATCGTCGGTCGGGGGAAACTTTGCGGCCAGCTTTTCGTCCACGTCGATGCCGAGACCCGGCCTGTCGGTGGCGTGGTAGTAGCCGTTCTTCAACTCGGGGCAACCGGGGAAGACGTCCTGCTCGGCCTGAGAGAACACGCGGGCTTCCTGAATGCCGAAGTTCGTGCA